>NZ_JAIUGW010000059.1:0-3411 GCF_020164795.1 Mesorhizobium sp. ES1-3 | reverse complement strand
CATCACATTCGCCTACCACAACGGTGACGAGGCTATCCTCAAGGCCAAACGTGATCCTTCTTCAACAGCCTGCTAGGCGGCTCGGATACCGAATCCGATTACTTGTCCGCCACCTTCGGTAAAATGCCGAATAAAAAGCATCGACAATGAAATATAGCCTATTGCATAATGTTGAGCCATGGCATAGCTTATCGTTATCCTCCCGAAGCTGCGGAAAGCCTTTTCATGTCGGAAGCAGACGTCACAGCCCCCCGGTCCGCATGGCGGTTCGCCAGACGGGAGGAAGACGATCAGCCCAGCCTGCGCGAGGTCAATTCCACCATCGCGGTGCCTACAGGGGTCTGGTTCCGCCGCCTGTTCGCCTTCATGGGTCCGGGCTACATGGTTTCGGTCGGCTATATGGACCCGGGCAACTGGGCGACCGACCTCGCCGGCGGCGCCCAGTTCGGCTACACGCTTTTGTTCATTATCATGCTGTCGAACCTGATGGCGATCCTGCTGCAGGCGCTCGCCGCGCGGCTTGGCATCGCCACCGGCCGCGACCTCGCCCAGGCCTGCCGCGCCTACTATCCGCGCCCGGTCAACTTCGTGCTGTGGATCGCCTGCGAGCTCGCCATCATCGCCTGTGACCTCGCCGAGGTGATCGGCACCGCGATCGCGTTGCAGCTCTTGTTCGGCATCCCGCTGATCGGCGGCGCCATTCTCACAGCGCTCGACGCTTTCCTCGTGCTGCTCCTGATGAACAAGGGGTTCCGCTATCTCGAAGCCTTCGTCGTCGCGCTTCTGATCATCATCTTCAGCTGCTTTGCCATCCAGATCTTCGTTGCTGCCCCGCCGGCCGGCACGATCCTGCATTCGATGTTCGTGCCGTCATCCGAGATCGTCACCAATCCGGCGATGCTCTACATTGCCATCGGCATCATCGGTGCCACGGTGATGCCGCATAACCTCTATCTGCATTCCTCGATCGTGCAGACCCGCGCCTATGAGCGCACCGAGGCGGGCAAACGCGATGCCATCAAATGGGCGACGACGGACTCCACCATTGCCCTGATGCTGGCGCTGTTCGTCAACGCCGCCATCCTGATCGTCGCGGTGGTCGCCTTCCACGATACTGGGCACCAGCATGTCGCCGAGATCGACCAGGCTTTCAAGCTGCTGTCGCCGCTGCTTGGCCTCGGCATCGCCTCGATCCTGTTTGCCGTGGCCCTGCTGGCCTCGGGCCTCAACTCGACGGTGACGGCGACGCTGGCCGGCCAGATCATCATGGAAGGTTTCCTGCGGCTGCGCATCCCCAACTGGGCAAGGCGCCTTTTGACGCGCGGCGTGGCCATCGTTCCGGTGGTGGTCGTCACCGCGCTCTATGGCGAGAAGGGCACCGGCCAGCTGCTGGTATTCAGTCAGGTGATCCTGTCCATGCAGCTGCCTTTCGCGGTCATCCCGCTGGTGCAATTCGTCTCCGACAAGAAGAAGATGGGCAACCTCGCCATCCCGCGCGGCGTGGCGGCACTGGCCTGGGTGGTCGCGGCCATCATCCTGGTGCTCAATTTCAAGCTGCTCTACGACACCATGTCCGGGGTTGGTTGAAGTCCGTTTAATCCCGGGACAAACCGCCAGATCGCTCTATCTTTCCTGATGCCATGAGCAACATCAACGACATCAGGAGATTCTACGCGCGGCTGATGGCAGCCAACGCCGCCTCGTCGGACCCGCGCCTGGAAGAGGTGTTCGCCAGCGTGCCGCGCGAAGCCTTCCTCGGCCCCGGGCCATGGACGATCATTGCCGGAAACGCCACATTTATGACGCCAAGCGCCGATCCGGCTCACATCTACCAGAACGTGCTGGTGGCGCTCGACGCCGACAAGGGCATCAACAATGGCGAGCCCTTCCTGCATGCCATGTGGATCGGAAAACTCGCGCCAAAGCCGGGCGAGGCCGTCACGCATATCGGCGCCGGCAGCGGTTACTACACGGCTCTGCTCGCCACGCTGGTTTCGCCGGGCGGCACCGTCGCTGCTTTCGAACTCGACGACCAGATGGCCGAACTGGCGCGCGGAAATCTCGAAGCCTACGGCAATGCCACTGTTGTCCAAGGCGATGCCGTGACCTCGCCCCTGCCGCCATCAGACATCGTCTATGTCAATGCTGGTGTCGTGGCCCCTCCCGCCGGATGGCTGAAGGCGTTGCGCCCGGGCGGCCGCATGATCTTCCCGTGGCGTCCGGCCGAGCGCGTTCCGTTCGCGGTGATGGTGACCCGCGGCGAAAAAGGCTTCGCCTGCCATCCATTCATGCGCTCGTGGTTCATCCCTTGCGTCGGGGCGTCGACCGCGGATACCGCCGCGAAGATCCCGACACGCGAAGAGGCCGCGCGCAGCCGCTCGATCTGGCTGATCGAGGACAGGCCGCCGGACGGCACCGCCACGGCAATCTTCGGCGAAGTCTGGTTCTCCTCCGACCCCGTTCACGCCGGCGGCAACGGCTAATGCATGTCGCCCGGAAGTGTCCTCGGTTCCGGGATAACGACATGCATAAAATCAGAAGCTACAGCAGATCGGGCGAATCCTATTCGCCGCAACATGCTGTAAAAATTTGTCGTCGCGTGTCGAAAAGGAGGCCAGCCGTTCGTCCTAAGGCTGAATCCGGCCGTGACGGTGCGGATCGCAAAAAAGGAGAAGACGGATGAGAAAGATCATCGCCGCGACCTTCGTCAGCCTCGATGGCGTCATGCAGGCCCCAGGTGGACCGGAAGAAGATCCGGTCGGCGGCTTCAAATTCGGCGGCTGGACGTTCCACTATTTTGACGAGGTGGCGGGCGCGGCAATGGATGAACTGTTCTCCAAACCCTTCGCCCTGCTGCTCGGCCGCAGAACCTATGACATCTTCGCCGCGTACTGGCCGTACCAGAAGGATCCGATCGCGGATGCCTTCAACCCAGCGACCAAATATGTGGCGACGCATCGGCCGGATACCCTGACCTGGCAGAACACGCACGCGCTTGGGCCCGATATCATCGCGACTTTGCGCCGCCTCAAGCAGGAAGATGGACCTGACCTGCTCATCCAGGGATCTGGCAATCTCATTCAGACCTTGCTCGCCAACGGGCTGATCGACGAGATCCGGCTGATGACCTTCCCGCTGTTGCTGGGCAAGGGCAAGCGGCTGTTCGGCGACGCCGCGATGCCGGCCGCCTTCAAGCTTATCAAATCGCAGGCTTCCACCACCGGCGTCATCATGGCGACCTACGAGCGCGCCGGCGAAATCGAGGTCGGCTCTTTCGTCACGGGCAAGCCCTCCGACGCCGAGCTCGAACGGCGGAAAAATTGGAAGTGAGTGGTTCTTTCTCCCCGTCACTATACGGGGAGAAATGCCCGGCTGTCCGAACCGGATAGATAGGTAACAGAATGGACCGAT
>NZ_JAIUGW010000058.1:0-3701 GCF_020164795.1 Mesorhizobium sp. ES1-3 | reverse complement strand
TTAGGGCTTGTAGCTCAGTTGGTTAGAGCGCGCGCTTGATAAGCGTGAGGTCGGAGGTTCAAGTCCTCCCAGGCCCACCACTTCGCAATCCGCAAGGATTGTCGTCTTCCTTTCGACACGAAGGTTATCAGGGGCCGTAGCTCAGCTGGGAGAGCGCCTGCTTTGCAAGCAGGATGTCGTCGGTTCGATCCCGTCCGGCTCCACCACTCGCGCAATCCGCCGGATTGTCGCTTCCGGCCGCTACGTTGCGGTTTGGCGAGCGTGCAATCTGTAAGGATTGTCGCGGTTCGCGGCGATCCTGTGGATCGCGCGGAGGTGTCGAGTGGAGATGGTGAGAAGAAGTCATTCGTAATAAGAGTTTGCGGCGAGCGTCATGCTCTCCGCCTGTTCTGTTTGACATCGTAAAGAGAAGATTTGTTCGAACTTCATGAGCCGCAAGGGTCGTGATTTGTCGCAAGGGACGCTCAATCCCTTGCATATGATGGGTTTGCCTAACCGCGCCCTCGAACCGATCTCGAGAAGCTGGTCTTTTTGTGCCAATGACATCAAGCTGGGTCCTGCACAGGATTTGGCTGACGCGACGATCTCTTCGAGATCGCGTGGCGACAATCCCTTCGGGATTGCGCGGCTGCTAACCTCGCAAGGGTTTAGCTGAAGCGACAATCCTTCGGATTGCGCGGTGGGCATTGGCAATGAGAACGATCAAGTGTCTTAAGGGCAATTGGTGGATGCCTTGGCATGCACAGGCGATGAAGGACGTGATACGCTGCGATAAGCTACGGGGAGGTGCGAATACCCTTTGATCCGTAGATTTCCGAATGGGGAAACCCACCTAAGGTACTTGGAAAATCAGAGCAGCAGGGTGACTGACGCAAAATCCGCAAGGATTGCGCGTGAGGCGACGATCTCTTCGAGGTCGCGCGGGCTTGCTGCTGTGGTTTCCAAGTATCTGTTATAGGTAACTTATCCTGAATACATAGGGATAAAGTGGCGAACGCGGGGAACTGAAACATCTAAGTACCCGTAGGAAAGGACATCAACCGAGACTCCGGAAGTAGTGGCGAGCGAACCCGGACCAGGCCAGTGGCGATTGAGAGACAAGCGGAACCTTCTGGAAAGTAGGGCCATAGTGGGTGACAGCCCCGTACGCGTAATGCAATCAATCGTCCTCGAGTAAGGCGGGACACGTGAAATCCTGTCTGAAATTGGGGGGACCACCCTCCAAGCCTAAGTACTCGTGCATGACCGATAGCGAACTAGTACCGTGAGGGAAAGGTGAAAAGCACCCCGACAAGGGGAGTGAAAGAGTACCTGAAACCGATTGCCTACAAACAGTGGGAGCCCGCAAGGGTGACCACGTACCTTTTGTATAATGGGTCAGCGACTTAGTGTGACGAGCAAGCTTAAACCGGTAGGTGTAGGCGCAGCGAAAGCGAGTCTGAACAGGGCGTTCAGTTCGTCGCATTAGACCCGAAACCGAGTGATCTAGCCATGAGCAGGTTGAAGGTAAGGTAACACTTACTGGAGGACCGAACCCATAACTGTTGCAATAGTTCGGGATGACTTGTGGCTAGGGGTGAAAGGCCAATCAAACTCGGAAATAGCTGGTTCTCCGCGAAATCTATTTAGGTAGAGCGTCGACCGAATACCCCAGGGGGTAGAGCACTGGATGGGCTAGGGGTCCTCACCGGATTACCAAACCTAACCAAACTCCGAATACCTGGGAGTACTAGTCGGCAGACACACGGCGGGTGCTAACGTCCGTCGTGAAAAGGGAAACAACCCTGACCTACAGCTAAGGTCCCCAAGTTATGGCTAAGTGGGAAAGGATGTGAGGATCCCAAAACAACCAGGATGTTGGCTTAGAAGCAGCCATCATTTAAAGAAAGCGTAACAGCTCACTGGTCTAAATAAGGGTCTTTGCGCCGAAAATGTAACGGGGCTAAAGCCATACACCGAAGCTTAGGGTTTGGTCCGCAAGGGCCAAGCGGTAGCGGAGCGTTCTGTAAGCTGATGAAGCCATACCCGTGAGGGGTGGTGGAGGTATCAGAAGTGCGAATGCTGACATGAGTAACGTAAGGGGAGTGAGAGACTCCCCCGCCGAAAGACCAAGGGTTCCTGCTTAAAGCTAATCTGAGCAGGGTTAGCCGGCCCCTAAGACGAGGCGGAAACGCGTAGTCGATGGGAACCACGTTAATATTCGTGGGCTTGGAGGTAGTGACGGATCATTGAGGTAGTCCAATCTTATCGGATTGAACGGGCTGCTGCGTGGTTCCAGGAAATAGCTCCTCCTTATAAACCGTACCCGAAACCGACACTGGTGGTCTGGTAGAGTATACCAAGGCGCTTGAGAGAACTATGCTGAAGGAACTCGGCAAATTGCACGCGTAACTTCGGAAGAAGCGTGACCCTTTTCTACGCAAGTAGAGGAGGGTGGCACAGACCAGGGGGTAGCGACTGTTTATCAAAAACACAGGGCTCTGCGAAGTCGCAAGACGACGTATAGGGTCTGACGCCTGCCCGGTGCTGGAAGGTTAAGAGGAGGGGTGCAAGCTCTGAATCGAAGCCCCAGTAAACGGCGGCCGTAACTATAACGGTCCTAAGGTAGCGAAATTCCTTGTCGGGTAAGTTCCGACCTGCACGAATGGCGTAACGACTTCCCCGCTGTCTCCAGCATAGACTCAGTGAAATTGAATTCCCCGTGAAGATGCGGGGTTCCTGCGGTTAGACGGAAAGACCCCGTGCACCTTTACTATAGCTTTACATTGGCATTCGTAGTGGCATGTGTAGGATAGGTGGTAGGCTTTGAAACCTGGGCGCCAGCTCAGGTGGAGCCACCCTTGAAATACCACCCTTATTACTATGGATGTCTAACCGCGGCCCGTTATCCGGGTCCGGGACAATGTATGGTGGGTAGTTTGACTGGGGCGGTCGCCTCCTAAAGAGTAACGGAGGCGCGCGATGGTGGGCTCAGAACGGTCGGAAATCGTTCGCTGAGTGCAATGGCATAAGCCTGCCTGACTGCGAGACTGACAAGTCGAGCAGAGACGAAAGTCGGTCATAGTGATCCGGTGGTCCCGCGTGGAAGGGCCATCGCTCAACGGATAAAAGGTACGCCGGGGATAACAGGCTGATGACCCCCAAGAGTCCATATCGACGGGGTTGTTTGGCACCTCGATGTCGACTCATCGCATCCTGGGGCTGGAGCAGGTCCCAAGGGTATGGCTGTTCGCCATTTAAAGCGGTACGTGAGTTGGGTTCAGAACGTCGTGAGACAGTTCGGTCCCTATCTGCCGTGGGTGTAGGAATATTGAAAGGATCTGTCCCTAGTACGAGAGGACCGGGATGGACGGATCTCTGGTGGACCTGTTGTGGCGCCAGCCGCATAGCAGGGTAGCTATATCCGGACGGGATAACCGCTGAAGGCATCTAAGCGGGAAACCCACCTTAAAACGAGTATTCCCTGAGAACCGTGGAAGACGACCACGTTGATAGGCCGGGTGTGGAAGAGCGGCAACGCTTGAAGCTTACCGGTACTAATAGTTCGATCGGCTTGATCGTTCTCATTCCTAATGTCCATTTCGGCGCAATCCAAAGGATTGTCGCCTGAAGTCAGATGTTTAGCCAGCGCTCACGCATGAGCGGCCCCTTCGGGGCCTATGCTCCGCGAGGGCGCCGGTAAACCGGCGACGCGCAGTCGC
>NZ_JAIUGW010000057.1:0-3806 GCF_020164795.1 Mesorhizobium sp. ES1-3 | reverse complement strand
GTGGGGAAGGGGTGAGGGGTGGAAGTCGTTCCAACGCGGTAATGCGGAACCATCACTGCTTGAAGCAGTGCTCGCGGTGCCATTGCAGGAAATGAGGATGAGGACGTTCAAGCTGTCGACGGGGTGTAAGCGCCCGGCCCGACTTGTTGACGAACGCCCTTACGCTCTCAGGATCATTGACCTGTCGTGAAATCAGGATTTCCAGATCATCATTTAGGCCGATCAATCCGCGATCGAACATCCAATGCGCTGTGCCGGAGAGTGCAATGCCGTTGCTGACAATATCTGGCCCGCTCGCTTCGACAGGTCGAATATGGGCTGCGGCAACCTCCGCACGGCCACGACCGTTTATCAGCTTAAGTCCCGTGATCGCACAGCGTTCGTCATAAGCGCGCAAAACGATGCGGCGGAAAATGCGGTCCCGTACAATCCTTGATCCGACATAAGCGACACGGTCGCGGCTCTGCTCGAACTGGAATGGAACCTGCTCCTCTTCAAACTCAAAACCGATCTCATCGACACGCGGCAGGAGCGGCTCGTTCTCGTTCAATCCAAGATCGACAATTCGGTTGAAATCGCTCGGGCTGAGCGGACGAACCGCCGATTGGGCGCGACCAGAAATCTGCCCTTCATCATTGAGCAACCCTCGCTCTACGAGCCCATCCATCCCGCTGAACGGAACCGGATTGACGAAATCGAGGTAACTTCCCGGTTCGATGAGAGCGAGGTACATGCCCTGAATCGCAGGATCACGGATGACCTGCTGCACCTTGGCCATGGCGAAATAGCCCCGAGTCTCCGCGATCTTCCGAGGCTCGTAGTAGATGATCCAGCCACCGACGCATGCCTCGACGCGACGCAGATACTGGCTTGGGAACTGATATTGCTCCGCCGGGCTGTCGTCGTAGATCGAATCTGAGCGATGAATAAAAACCCCGAATCCCATGGTCGTCTAATACTAAAGTTTTTGAAGGTATGCATTTCTTTGAATCTGCGGATTTACCGTTCGGCGAATGGGCTGTTACCTGTTCAGCCCACCCTTACCCATAACACCCCCGCTCCACCGCCAACCTCCGTACCAGCGCCAGCACCCCATCGATAGCCGGCGTGGGCCTGCCGGTCAGCCGCCCAAGCTCCTGCACCGCGCCCACCAGCGCGTCGATCTCCATTGGGCGGCCGCGTTCCAGGTCTTGCAGCATCGAGGTCTTGTGTTCACCGACGTCGCCGGCGCCCTTGATGCGGCGGTCGACGTCGATGGGGAAGCGCACGCCGAGGCTTTCACCGATCGCCTGGGCTTCCAGCATCATGGCGCGGGCGAGCGTGCGGGTGCCCTCGTCGGCGACGATTGTTGCCAGCGTGCTGCCGGTCAGCGCCGAGATCGGGTTGAAGGAGAGGTTGCCCCACAGTTTTATCCAGATCTCTGCGCGTATGTCGTCGCGCACCGGCGCCTGCAGCCCGGCCTTGACCATCTCCCCGGCCAGAAGCGTGGCCCGTTCGCTCTTCTCGCCCGAGGGTTCGCCGAGCGAGAAGCGCCTGCCCTCGACATGGCGGATGAGGCCGGGCGCATCGACCTCGACGGCGGGGTAGACCACCGAGCCGATGACGCGCCGCGGGCCGAGCCGGTCCCAGATCGTGCCGCCGGGATCGACCTGATGCAGCCTGGTGCCTTCGAGCGCACCGCCTGCCTTGTAGAAATACCACCAGGGCACGCCGTTCTGCATGGTGACGACCGATGTGTGGTCCCCCAGCAGCGGTGCGATCTGGTCGAGCGCGGGCGCGACGGAATGCGCCTTCAGCGCCAGCACGACATAGTCCTGCGCGCCAAGGTCTTCCGCCTTGGCGGCGGCGCGGACGGGGGCGGTCGTCTCCTGTCCGTCCTCGATCAGGCGCAGGCCGTTTGCCCTGATCGCTTCGAGATGCGCGCCGCGGGCGACGATCGACAGGTCGGTCCGGCCGGCAATGGCCAGCTTGGCCGCGAGATAGCCGCCGATGGCGCCAGCGCCGAAGATGGTGATCTTCATCGTAGTGAGCCTTTGATTCTATGCATGTCGTTATCCCGGAACCGAGGACACTTCCAAGCGACATGCATTAGAGCCCGAGCTTGGCGGCGAGCCCGATGCGCTGCAGCTTGCCGGTCGCGCCCTTGGGGATCTCGTCCAGGATCAGCACCTTGCGCGGCACCTTGAAGTCGGCGAGCCGGGTGGCGGCGTGGGCGCGGATATCGCCCTCGGTGGCGCTCATGCCTTCGCGCAGCACCACGGCCGCCGCCACCTCCTCGCCAAGCTTGTCATGCGGCATGGCGAAGGTGACGACCTGCGCCACCGCCGGGTGATCCATAAGCACGTCGTCGACCTCGAGCGGCGAGATCTTCTCGCCGCCGCGATTGATGATCTCCTTCAGCCGGCCGGTGACGCGGAGATAACCGTCCTCGTCGAGCACGCCCTGGTCGCCGGTGTGGAACCAGCCATGCGCGAAGGCCGTGGCGTTGGCGTCCGGGTTCTTCTCGTAGCCCGATGTGACATTGGGACCGCGAATGACGATCTCGCCGGTCTCGCCTGGTTCCAGCAGTCGCCCGTCCGGCGCCATGACAGCCACCTCCGGCCCGCCGGCAGCGCCGACGCTGCCCGGCTTGCGCAGGCCCGGCGGCACCCGGTTCGACGCCATCTGGTGCGCGGCCTCGGTCATGCCATAGGATTCGATGACGGGGCAGCCGAAGGTGGCTTCGAGCTCGGCCATCACTTGCGCCGGCAGCGACGCCGAGGACGAGCGGATGAAGCGCAGGCGTGCCGCCGCCAGCGCTTCGGCATTGCGTGCCGCGCGCGCCAGGATCGCCTGGTGCATGGTCGGCACGGCCGTGTACCAGCTCGGCCTGGCGTCGCCCAGCCAATGGAAGAAGCGCAGCGCGTTGAACCCCGGCGTGCAGTAGATGCTGCCGCCTGATGCCAGCGACGACAGCACCGCCGCGATCAGCCCATGGATGTGGAACAGCGGCATGATGTTGAGGCAACGGTCGCTGGCCGTCAGGCCAAGCGTCGCGCCGATATGACGGGCGGAGGCCGCGACATTGGCATGGCTGAGCGGCACCAGCTTGGGGCGCGACGTGGTGCCTGAGGTGTGCAGGAACAGCGCGATACCGTCGTCCCCGGCCATGTCGGGCGCCGCTTGCGGTCCGACCGCCGTGCCCTCGATGGCGAAGGTGCCGGCAGGCGCGCCAGCAGGCACGATGAGGCGCAGAACGCCGATGCCGAGGCGCTCGGCCACCGTCACCGCTGGTCCAGTTTCGGTCTCCGCGACGAGGATCGCCTTGGCGCCGATGTCGGTCAGGTAGAAGTCGAGCTCGTCGGTCCGGTAGGCGGGGTTTAGCGGCGCCGTCGCGGCTGTGGCTGCGACCGCGATGAAGGCCGTCGCCATCTCCGGCCCGTTCGGCAGCACGATCGCCACCCGGTCGCCCCGGCCGATGCCGAGCGCGTGGAGTTGTGTGGCGGTGGCGGCGATCAGCGCGCGCAGGCCGCCATGGGTCAGCGTGGGCCTGTCGGGCGCCAGGATGGCAGGCGCATCGTCGGCGCCGGCGACGAGGCGGCGGGAGAGGTCTGGATGATTTTGGGTCATGATCACCGGCTATGTTTCATGTGACTGCTTGTCAAAGTCCAGCGGGCCAATTGTCTATGTTGGCGCCGCCCCTCCTGCCGGACATTTCTCCCCGTATAGTGACGGGGAGAAAGGGGCTGTTTGTCCGAACCGGATAGATAGGTAACAGAATGGACCGATAGCATGGGTGACAGTTTTCTTGTCCGCCGGGAGGACCG
>NZ_JAIUGW010000056.1:0-4217 GCF_020164795.1 Mesorhizobium sp. ES1-3 | reverse complement strand
CGCGCTAATCAGCCCGGCCCATGCCGGAGAGCACGGCGACCAATGCCGCCAGCTACACCACCCAGAGGGACACGATCGACTTTTGTAACGGAATAATGGGCGCAACGCCTTGCGTGTCAAATGGTTGAGGGATTTCAACAAGATAGACTGGTGCTGCGAGAGAGGATTGAAGTCCCTCAAAGGCAGCACCCAAGCATTGAAAACAAAGAGCTTTTCAGGGGCAACGCGGTTCGTCCCATAGCAGTTGATCACAACATCTGCAAACTTGATAGGAGATATTAGGTCGAGGCGTCGCTGTCGAAAAACTGGCGGAGAGAGTAGAACATTCCTCGCCGACCCGGGGGAGATTTTTCTGCTTCAGCTCAATAGCCAGAAACGTGTCGTCGGGGATAGGGGGCGAACCTCGCTCATCAATAGGCAGCCCCGCACCTGTCCCCAGTAAAGCGCTTTCGGCGGCTTGCATTGCGATCTCGACGCGTGAACTATACTAGACTAGTGCCGTCATCATTCGGGCGGTGTTCGATAGGAATAGTTTATGCCTTCCGGAGCTGACACACATGGGATTGAAGAGGGCGGCGACGAACTTCCGCTTGACGCAAATTTCGTTGAGCAGGCCGAGTACCTGCCCGAAGAACGATTTTTGGAGCTGAGTGCCGAGCACCCCGATGAGGAGAGCATTGTCCGCCGCCTCTCTTTGGGGGGCGCGAAGCTCCTTGTTGGCCCTCGCGGCTGCGGCAAGACAACCCTCATGCTCAAGGCTTACTACGGCCTGCTTCGGAACCCCGAGGCTAGTACCTTTCCCGTTTATGTAAACTTCAAGCTGTCACTCAAATTGGAGCCGCTTTATATTAACACGCCTAACGCTCCGTTTTGGTTCCGCATGTGGCTGACTCTGAAGATTTATGAAGGAGTGTTGGATAGCATCGAGCGAGCGGCACATTACGAAACTCCCGAGGACTTCCCGTCAAAGCCCGAGATCGCCTCCGCGATTGCCGCGATTGAGGCTGGAAGATTGGATGCGAACAAGGTCGTGGAGGAATTCACCACCGACGGACTGGCTCGTAACATCAATAGACTTCTCAGCTTGAATTCTTTGGCTCGGTGCGTCTTGCTGCTCGATGATGCGGCACATGCCTTCTCGCCAAAGCAGCAAGAGGATTTCTTTGAATTTTTCCGACAGGTAAAGAGTCGCGAAATCTCTCCGAAGGCAGCGATCTATCCCGGCATTACAAGCCACTCCCCCACCTTTCACGTTGGCCACGATGCCGAACAAATTGATGTGTGGGTACGTCCGGATAGAAAACCCTACATAGGCTTCATGCGAGCGCTTGCTGAAAAACGATTTGGCGGACAATTGCCGGCATCGATAGAAGCAAATCCTCAAGCAATTGAATTTTTGGCGTTTGTAGCGTTCGGCATTCCACGATCTTTTCTCAATATGTTGAGAACAATATATCATGAAGATTCTGGCAACTCCCCTACTGTGGACAGGAGAAGGTTGCTAGACATCGCCAAACAAGGTCGGGAGCTTTCGCACAACGTATATGATTCTTTGTCCTATAAAGTTCCGTCCTATAAAATCTTCGTTTCTACCGGCCAGGCCATCTATGGAAACATCCTCGAGGTAATAAAGCGATATAATAGGGAACGGCCCTTTGATGACCAAGCATTAGAGGTTGGAATAAAGCGGCCGATAAGTCCCGAGATAGAGAAAGTCTTAGGCTTCTTGCAGTATGCAGGCCTTCTAATGCCCGTAGGGGAAAATAGCCGTGGCGTGAAGGGGGTATTCGAGCTGTATCTGGTGCATTTTGGAGACCTAGTTACCGAAAACGCAATCATTGGCCGCCGCACCAAGAGCGTATCGATGTTTGTAACTGCATTTGCGGCGCAAACCCATCAGGCGTGGCCCCGCGTTTCGCCCGAAAGCTTGGTCAAACCAGCAGATTACCCGGAACTATTCAGGCTTACACTCCCGCACTGCCAGAGTTGTGGTGCAGAACGGGCAAGTGAACATGCTCGTTTCTGTCAGAACTGCGGGGCTCAATTGAAGACAACATCCTTGTACGACGAGCTTGTCAACCAAGATATTTCCGTATTGCCGCTAAGTAGGCGGATGGTTACCCGCATCAAGGACAACTCGAACATTCGCAAAATCAAGGATATTTTGATCGATACAAAGAGGACGAGTCTACGTGGCATCAAATTCATCGGCGAGGTTAGAGCTGCACACATAGCAACTTGTGCGGAAGAGCACGTTGCATAACCATGGATATAGCAGATTACGCCAATGAAGTTCCGGCAGGTAGTCGACTTGGCAGCTTGGATAACTACCTTCGCACTTGTGATTTAGGCGCTCCTATTGATATGTACCGGGTAAGCATTTCGCAGATACTTACCTATTCCACGCCGGAACGTTTGCGGGACAATGATTTTATTGGACGACTACTTGTTATCGGAATTGTGTCTTCGGCCGAGGCCTATTTCCGAGCCGTACTTTCTTTCTGTATCGAGATTTGCCCCTTAGCCCGATCAAATGCGGCAAGGAAAACGGTCAACTTGGGCGGCCTACTTTGGCACGGACAGGTGGGCTTTAGCAGGAGCGCATTTGAGCACGCTTCATTTGCGTCGAAAAACGAATTGGTTAGCGTCACCAAAGAATATATCGGCTTCAAAATGGAAGACACCGTTTTCCTAGCTCTACTTGAGCAATACGAAGTTGTATGCCAGCTCCGCCACGGAATTGTGCATGGCGACGGTCTTCTGCCAGGCAAGAACGCAGTGCAGCTCGATATTCAACGATATGACGGACCAATAAGAATTACGATCGGTTATGGGGAGCTACAAGATATTGCTTCCGTTGTCAGCACGCTTGTAATGACGTTTAATCGCGAAATCTTCGTATTGATGTGCAAACGGTGGGCTATCGACTGGCGACAGCGGGCAGATTGGGAGCCGAGACTCGCGTACAAGATGTTTGGCTACATATGGAAAACGTTTCACTCCAAGGAGGATTGGCGGTTGCGGAGAGGGCGCTCGCATATGAATCGGTCTGCATGCCTCGCGAAGGTCGAGGGCCAATACAATCTTTAGGCAGGACCGGCCGCCTGGCGGCGACTAAAGGCTGCACGAGCTTGGATAATGCAGACCCTATGCCGAGCGCATGAGGTTGCTCAGCTAATCCGTAGCCGCTGCATCAACTGCAACATAACGCGCCACTATCTGCCGGGGGACCTTCTCAAGCTCATGGGGGACATTCCATTCTGGGATGTGGAGCGCATATGCGGTGCGAGCTGCAAGTGGCGGGAGTTTGACGTAGATATCCTTCTGCCTGGCGCGGTGCAGGGCATGAAGATACGAGTGAGGCGGCTTGTCGGGGTCCGAATAGTTCGCGGCGTGATCTGGAGAGATGATGGATAGTAGAGTAGGTGCTGCCCAGCAGAGAGAGCAATAAGAGAACAACGCCGTGAACGATCCCACAACGCCTTACAGCACAGCCAAAGGGTACGTCCAATCGGCCTTTGTGATGATGACAAGCCCCATGCGCTTCCAGGTGCCGGACGACTCTTCCTTTTACTTGAGCTTTCATATGCTGACTGGATTTGCGACGGAGCTGTATCTGAAATCGTTTCTGGCAAGCCAAGGCTATACGGAGAAGGACCTCCGCAGGCCGGAGGTGCGCCACGATTTACGCAAGCTGCTTGAAATGGCCGAAGCCAAGGGCCTGAATGACAGCGGCGCAACGGTCTTGGTTGACCTCCTAGGCGACCACCACAAGAGTTATGAATTCCGCTATATGAGAGCAGACTCCAAATACTCGGCGATTCACATCCGCCACGTGTTTGACGCCCTCTCCTCTTTGGACCGAACAGTGGACAAAACTGTTGGCGCTAGCGCCGCGCACGGCAAACAGCCCGGACATGGTTGGCACTTCTATGATGATCTTCGTCGGGGTTGGCGGTTCTCATAGCAACGGCAGTTGCTCACCTGGGTTACTATCCCGCTGTGGAAACTTGGTCTGTGTGGCTGGCTTCTAACTATCACCAAGGCATCGCCCGGGGCCGTCCGCTGCATGTGCCGCGCTTCGGACCACGGGGCCGTGAGCCAGGTATCCACCTCCTCCCAGGTGGTGAGGATCACCGGTGACCTGAGACCCTTGTTCCCTCCATTTCAATGGAGAGTCCGGCGCTTCATTTCTGGCCTCATGCGGCCTGTTTTTC
>NZ_JAIUGW010000055.1:0-5749 GCF_020164795.1 Mesorhizobium sp. ES1-3 | reverse complement strand
GCCCCTGTGCAATACAGGACCCAGCCCTTAAATCTACCAGATCAATGAACCGTCCAACTTTACGGGGTCAGTTCATTCGGCTCCGGGCCTTTTTCAATCACTCCAACGGATCTTGCTTCCTCGAAGATGCCGCGTGTCGGCATCGTGTCTTATCTTGGCCATGATAGCGGCCTGTGAGACAATTGGCGTGATGAGGGCCAACAATTCGTCTACGGCCTCGATATAGTGTCGCGGTCCAGGAATCGATGATATGAACCCTGTCGGGTAGCGCAGATCATAATCTTGATTGATGTGGGCTATCTGGTTCGCCAGCGGTTTGATGAGTTGGTGGGCGACAACAAGCCCTTGCTTTTCACACTCGGCAAAGACCAATCCCACATCGTGCCGCAACTGACCTCTGCCTAAGGCAGGCTTCGGCGTCCCTTTCGCCACCAGATACGATTTCAAAATCACCTCGATGGCGTGAGCCAGTAGGAAATAGGCCGGATAGCTGAGCCCAGGCTCGTTGCACTCGGCAACGATCTGGAACGCCCGATAATAAGATTGCCCCCGCTGCAGCAAATCCCCCGGCGAAGAGCCCGAGCGGCTGGGGCATCTCCCAGAGACTTGCCGATACCTGGTTAAGACCGACTGCCGCCACGGTTCTCTTTCTAGTCCGCTATTCCCCATCCTATCGCGATTCCTACACCGGTCGCGATTCCCATCATCAAATTGCCAGCGAGGCGAAACGCCAAGGCGGTCGCAGCGGCGCGCAACTCCGGCCTCTGCTGCTGCAAGCCGATCAGCTCGTCAAAAACTCGTTCCATGTGCTTTCTCTCCTTCGGGCGATTCCCGTGTAGATCGGCGCCTAGCGAAGTCGAGTTGTGTAGATATGCTCTAGATCAGCCGATTTGCGGCCGTCTCTGAAGACCCTGAACACCTTGAAAATGTTTGGCTCCCCGGGATCGACGAAGCTGAGAAATTCGAATTCGCGATTCCCCTACGCCAGAATGCGCCCTCGGTGACGAAGATGCGCAAACGTGATCGTGACCGCGCAGAAGCCCTACGCCTTGCTGGCGGGCCAAAGCCGACGCTGAGAGACCGAGCTGCGGCCCTCGCTCGCGAACGTGGCGAGGTGCGAACGGCTGAACTGACAGCAATCGGCATTCCCCGCTGCTACCTAGCCCGGATGTGCGATGAGGGCTTGCTCATCAAAGTCGGTTATGGAGTATATCGGGCCGCCAACGTGATGCTGCTTGATGCGTATCCCGTCGCCGTCTTGTGCGGTGATCTCGCGACGGTCAGAGCCAGCGGCGAACCTCGGCCTTGTAGCGGCGGTAGTCGTCGCCGAACTTCGCTTCGAGATAGCGCTCCTCGCGGGCGATCACCTGCGTCTGGATCGCGATCAGAACCAACGGGAGCAAGGCGAAGGCGATCGGCCCGTCGAAGCCGATCGCAAGGCCGGCATAGACAAGCGCCATGCCGAGATACATGGGATTTCGGGTCCACCGAAAGGGACCGGTCGTCGCGATGAGGGTCGTTGGCTGCGACGGCGGAATGTTGGTGCCCAGCCGCCGGAACAGCCTCGCCGCCGCAAGCATCATCGTCGCGCCGGCAACGAACAGCAGTGCGCCCGTTGCGACCAGCAACCGCCAGTCGATGCCGAAAGAGCGCAGGGTGACGAACCGCTCCACCGCCAGCCCTAACAGCAGCGCTCCCAGATAGACGAAGGGCGGAGGGAAGCGCACACCCGCGCTGTCCGGTTCGACGGCCATGCTCATCCTCCTTTCCGTCTTCTCAAACCAGCATCGACTGCTGGGCGGAGATACCCGCCGTCGCGCCCTGCGATATTGCCGTGGTGACCGAGGCCATGGCTGGATTTGCAAGATCGCCGGCGGCGTAGATGCCGGGCATGCTGGTTTCGCGTCGCTCGTCGACCTTGAGGGCGGTGCCGAGCGGCGTATTGACCGTGGCGAGGCCCAGTGATTCATGCAGGCTTGCGGAAGGCTTGTTGCGCGGATGAGCGAACAGGATGTCGACCGCGGCATTGAGGCCGCTATCGAGATTAACGGTGGTGATATGGCCCCGGTGATGGGCGATTTCGGCGATCTGGCCATCAACGACGGGTATGTTGCGGCGCGCCAGATCGGCCCGGATATCGGGTGAAATGTCGTGACTATCGGCGAAGACCGTCAACGTTTCGGTCCAGTCGTGGTAAAGCCTGACATAATTATGCGACGACGGACCGGACCAGACGAGGCCCCAATGCTGGTCGGCGACTTCAAAGCCATCGCAGTAGGGGCAGGGCACGATGGATGTGCCCCAGCTTTCGGTAAAGCCCGGAACATCAGGCATCTGGTCGGCAACGCCATAACTCAGGATCAGGCGGCGCGCCCCAAGGCTTTCGTCATCGCCAGTGAGGACGGAGAAATTGTCGATGGTGCCGGAGATGCTGTCGGCCCGGGCATAGACCAGCTTGACTGTGGGATAACGCGCCAGTTGCCGCCGCGCCTCGGCCAGGATGTCCAGCGGTGGCTTGTGATCGTGGCCGAGCACACCATGCGAGTGGCCGGCGACGCGATTGCGCGGCAGGCCGGTATCGAGAACGGTGACCTTGCGGCGGGCACGGCCCAGCTGCAGGGCGCCGGCGAGGCCGGCAAAGCTACCGCCGATAATGATGACGTCATCCATGGTGATCGGCTCCGTGTTGTGGATGGAGGGGGTTCGGCTGAGCCTTGCGCGATGGCGGCCCAGAGAAACTCGAGTTGAAGGACAGGGTAAAATCCAATCTTTGGCTTGCATATTTCCGATACTACGTGGTATCGTAATTCGATAATTAGGATACTGTCAAGGACTGGAATTGTCGTGACTGAAAATAGCCAGGGCCGGCGCGGCCGGCCCGCCAACGAGGCGCTTGGCCAAACCATAGTCGACGCCGCGGGCGAACTCTTTGCGGAACTGGGTTTTCAAGCGACGACATTGGACATGGTCGCTCAGCGGGCGAAGATATCCAAGCTCAGCATCTACAGGCACTTCGAGAACAAGGAGGCCCTGTTCAGCGAGGCCTTTGCGGCCCGCTGCCATCAGTTAATACCACAGGCCCTTTTTGAAGACGTCGACGGTTCGGCCGAAGATCAGCTCATGGCGGTGGGATCATCCCTGCTTCGCACGCTGTTGCGCCCGGGCGTCCGCAGCGTCGAAGCCATGGTCATGACCGACAGCACGAATCAACAAGCGTTGAGCAAGCTCCATTACGAAGCCGGACCCGCCCACATCATCGCTCAAGTCGAGGCCCTGTTGCGCCAGTTGCACGCGAAGGCGGTTCTGGACGTGCCCGATCCTCTCCGGTCCGCCCGCTTGTTTGCCGCGCTTTTCAAAGGATGCGATCTCCTGATGATCGCACGCTTCGATCAGGCGAGAGCAGAGGACGACAACGAAATCGAATCCTATTGCCGATCGGCCGTCGCCATGTTCATCGCCGCGCACGGTGGCAACGACCACGCGGGCGGATAGCCTAGACAAGGATCCTCGATGTTCTGACGCTCTGGAAGCAGGACTACGAGATCGAAGAGTATGGGAGAAATTGCACGCTGGCGCGCAGCATCGCGCCATGGCGTAGAAGAGGCGGTGGCTCCGGTATATCGTTCGCGGCGCAGCGCCGAAACCCACCGCCAAGCACCTGTCTTTCCACGCCAGGGCCGCCGTTTATGCGACGAAAGTTTCGGAGGGCTGGGCGGCCATAGTCGCTACTGCTATCCTATGCCCGTCGTCATCGATTTCGTGGCCCGACACTGGCAACGCCAGCAGGAGAGAAGCGTGGCGTAGGGAGCTATCGTACGCTGGCGCGCGGTATCGCGCCCTAGCGTAGGAAAAGGCGGTGGCTCCCCGGGCCGGATTCGAACCAGCGACCAACCGGTTAACAGAGGTTTTCCGTTGAGTTTCTATGCATCGTCGTGCGATAGCCTGAAACATCATAAGCTTATGTAATTAAACTGGATTATTCCCCCTCCGCGTCTCAGTTCGTAGCATCATATCTCGACAAAGCGCACGGATTTGTGTAGATCATTCTGTAGATCATGGGAACCGGTTCGTCGAGGGTGCGGATGCCGCAAGTCGAGCTTACGGACAAACTCTGCCAGTCTGCGAAGGCGACGTCGGGCCGAAAGGTGGACTACTTTGACACCCTCGTAAAAGGGCTCGTCTTGCGTGCGTCGGCAGGCGGGACGAAGTCCTGGTATCTAGTCTATGGCCGGCCGGCGAAGCGCCAATGGCTGAAACTCGGCTCCTATCCGGAAATACCGCTTGGCGGTGACAAGGGAGCCCGCCAGCGCGCGCGGGATGCGCGCGCCAAGATAGGGGATGGGGGCGATCCGGTCGCCGACAAGAAGTCGCTGGCGGCTTCCCAGACCGTTGCCGACCTAGTCGACAACTACGTCAAGCGCCACGCCTCGACGAAGCGCTCGAGCGGCGAGATATCTCGCCGCCTTCGCAAGAATGTTTCCGGCCGTGACGCCGACGGCAAGAAGTTGGAGAAGCCTTCGGGGGGGTGTATTGGCGACGTCAAGCTTTCTGAGTTGCATCGCCGCGATATCACAAAGGCGATCGACGCCGTGAAGGACCGGGGTGCGGGCGTTGAGGCGAATAGGCTCTTCGAAGACGTTCGCGCCATGATCCGATGGGCTAGAGGCCGGGGCGATCTTGATCAGAATCTTGTCGAGGGCATGCGCAAGCCCACCGAAACAGTTGAACGCGATCGCGTGCTATCTGCCGACGAGATCAGAGCTACGTGGGGAGCCTTGGCACACGCTGATATGCGGGAGTCGACTCGGCGCGTCATCCGCTTGTGTCTTGTCACCGCGCAGCGCGTAGGCGAAGTCTGCGGGATAACGGTTGACGAACTCGACCTCAACGCCGCCCTGTGGACCATTCCGCCAATACGTTCCAAAAATAAACACGAGCATGCGGTCCCTCTATCGCCAATGGCCATTGAGATCATTCGCGACCAACTTGCCGACGTGAAGGCGCTTGCCGAGCGTAAGGGCAGGGCGATGCCCGCATTTGTCTTCCCGGGGCCTGGAGCCCATGCGCCTGTGACCGGTGCCGCGATCGCCAAGGCGATCAAGCGCGAAGAGATCATGAAGCGCGGAAAAGCGACGATCTTGGGCGTTGAGCCTTGGACCTCACACGACCTTCGTAGGTCGGCTGCAACGCACATGGAAGAACTCGGCATCTCGCCGTTCATCATAGGCCACGTTTTGAATCACGTGAGCGCGACGAAGGCTAGCATCACCAGCCGCGTTTATGCGCGCTATGATTACATGAGAGAAAAGCGAGAAGCACTCGCTCTTTGGGCTGATCGAGTGACCGAAATTGTCGGCTATGTCGCTAAGATTGCTTCGCCCGGCTCGATGGGCGCATCGTAACAAGGATTCGCTCAAACACGCCCCTGAATTCAAGTAAGGGTGGTCGCCGAAGCCCGCGCGGTTGATCTTGCTCACCCTAACTGCCGTCACGTCGAGCGATTGTCGGCGAATGGACGCGCTGTGCCGTTGTCAAAGGATCTACGTATCTGAGCCTACGTACTTTCGGACCGCCGTGACAAGCGCACACCGACACCACCGCCATTTTCAGGGATGAACTCGATGCCGGCATTCTCAAGCGTTTTTTGGACGAGGTATCGCGTTCCAGTTTGAGTGACCTGAGACCCTGAAGCTCCTCCAGTTTTTGGTAGAGTTCGTCCCGCTCAAGGAGACGGACGAATGAAGCGTTC
>NZ_JAIUGW010000054.1:0-6426 GCF_020164795.1 Mesorhizobium sp. ES1-3 | reverse complement strand
GTGGCACCTGTTGCCCCGGTCGAACCCGTGGCTCCGGTATCGCCAGTCGCACCTGTGGCTCCAGTTGCTCCAGTCGAGCCCGTCGCTCCGGTATCGCCGGTGGCGCCTGTGGCCCCGGTTGCTCCGGTCGAACCCGTGGCGCCCGTATCGCCGGTCGCACCTGTGGCACCTGTCGCTCCAGTCGACCCCGTGGCGCCGGTATCGCCGGTCGCACCCGTGGCACCTGTGGCTCCGGTCGAACCCGTGGCGCCGGTATCGCCGGTCGCACCCGTGGCGCCGGTATCGCCGGTCGCACCTGTGGCGCCGGTTGCTCCGGTCGACCCCGTGGCGCCCGTGTCGCCGGTCGCACCCGTGGCTCCGGTTGCTCCGGTCGACCCCGTGGCGCCCGTGTCGCCGGTCGCGCCTGTGGCACCGGTTGCTCCGGTTGGGCCCGTGGCGCCCGTATCACCGGTCGCACCCGTAGCTCCGGTTGCGCCGGTCGCGCCTGTTGCTCCGGTCGAGCCAGTTGCACCCGTATCGCCGGTCGCACCTGTGGCTCCGGTTGCGCCAGTCGAACCTGTGGCGCCGGTATCGCCGGTAGCACCTGTTGCTCCAGTCGAGCCCGTGGCACCCGTATCACCGGTCGCACCTGTGGCTCCGGTTGCTCCCGTCGAGCCGGTTGCGCCAGTATCACCAGTCGCGCCTGTGGCCCCGGTCGAACCTGTGGCTCCAGTATCGCCGGTCGAACCTGTGGCTCCGGTATCGCCGGTTGCGCCTGTGGCCCCGGTTGCTCCGGTCGAGCCAGTTGCACCCGTATCGCCGGTCGCGCCTGTGGCTCCGGTTGCTCCAGCCGAGCCTGTGGCTCCGGTATCGCCGGTCGCGCCTGTGGCACCGGTCGAACCCGTGGCACCGGTATCGCCGGTCGCACCTGTGGCTCCGGTTGCGCCAGTCGAGCCCGTGGCGCCTGTATCGCCGGTTGCGCCTGTGGCTCCGGTTGCTCCGGTCGAACCCGTGGCGCCCGTATCGCCGGTCGCACCTGTGGCTCCGGTTGCTCCAGTCGAGCCTGTGGCTCCGGTATCGCCGGTCGCGCCTGTGGCACCGGTCGAACCCGTGGCACCGGTATCGCCGGTTGCACCGGTGGTTCCAGTCGCGCCCGTATCGCCGGTCGCACCTGTGGCTCCGGTTGCCCCAGTCGAACCCGTGGCACCCGTATCGCCGGTCGCACCTGTGGAACCCGTGGCGCCCGTATCGCCAGTCGCGCCAGTCGAACCTGTGGCTCCAGTCGAACCCGTGGCGCCGGTCGCACCTGTGGCTCCGGTTGCTCCGGTCGAGCCAGTTGCGCCCGTATCGCCGGTCGCACCTGTGGCTCCGGTTGCTCCGGTCGAACCAGTTGCGCCCGTATCGCCGGTCGCACCTGTGGCTCCGGTTGCTCCGGTCGAGCCAGTTGCACCCGTATCGCCGGTCGCGCCGGTTGCTCCAGTCGAACCTGTGGCGCCCGTATCGCCGGTCGCGCCTGTGGCTCCGGTTGCTCCGGTCGAGCCTGCGGCGCCGGTATCGCCAGTGGCGCCGGTTGCGCCCGTATCACCGGTCGCACCCGTGGCTCCGGTTGCCCCAGTTGAGCCCGTAGAGCCTGTATCGCCAGTTGCACCTGTGGCTCCGGTTGCTCCGGTCGAACCCGTGGCACCGGTATCGCCGGTTGCTCCAGTCGAGCCGGTGGCGCCGGTTGAGCCTGTCGTCCCGGTCGCACCAGTCGCGCCCGTTGAACCCGTGGCTCCGGTCGAACCGGTGGCTCCCGTACCGCCCGTTGAACCCGTGGCTCCGGTCGAACCAGTCGCGCCAGTTGAACCCGTAGCGCCGGTCGCACCCGTGGCGCCGGTTGGGCCAGTCGGACCTGCGTCAGTCAGATCGACGACAGTCCAAGTACCGGTTACCGCACTTCCGACGGCCCAAGTCCCCGAATTGTTGCCGCTATTTTGATTACCAGAATTCACAGTGACAGTTGCGCTGGCGGCGAGGTAGATTGGAACGACCATTGTTCCGGTCGTAGAACCAGATGGTAGTGTAAAGGATCCAACGACTATCGTACTTCCACTAACAACCGCCGTGAGAAAATAGACACCCGCAGTCGCGGTGCTTGGGTAGGTAATTACAACAAAGCTGAGGCCGGCTGACGCAGAGACACTATTGTTTAAGACGCCGTCATAGGCCCCAATACCCGACGCCGTCAGCGGCGGCTGCACGAGCGCGCGACCTGTCTGCGTCTCCAACTCCCATCTTCCGCCGAGCGCCGCGGCACCGACGAGGCCCGTCGCCGCCGCGACGGGCGCGCCGGTCGCTCGCGACAGCGCGGCGACAAACGCCTGCCCACGGGCGCCTTCGCCGGTGTTGCAGCCCCACAGCAACAGATCGCCGTTTGGCCCCAGGGCATCACCGATCGCCGCGAGGTCCTCCGAGTACTGCTCGATGGTCGCAAGCGAGAGTGTTCCGCCGGTGAAGGTCAGTTCACCAGGGCGGCCGTGGACCACAATGTGGATTGCATCGAGGCCTTCGCGGCCGCACAAAGCGTGCGCGATCTCCTCCGAAGCGGGTCTTGCGGCGCTGAGAAGCACGGGCTGGACGCCCGGCCTCAGCCCAGCGACCAGCACAGCAATGTCGGCGACAGACGGATCGATGAAGACGATTTCGGAAGCGTTTTTCATCTTGCTATCCCCCGACCTGTTTGGTTGGGGGTGGCGTCACCTGTGTTGTTCAGGGTCGCCGTTATCGCTGGGTTGAAGTCGCCGACGGACCATGTCCCGGCATCGTTGCCAGAAGAACTCCACCGGCCATTGTAGACGGCGATCGTATTCGGCCCTGGAGCGCTTGGACCCACAGTGTAGCGTCCTGCGGGAAGGGCTTCGGAAATCGCAAAAGTGCCGCCGAAATTTGTCGGAACAATAAATTGCCCGATGACATTCAATGTACCGCCGTCGTTCAGGACGATGAAATAGGTACCGGCCGCAGTGCCTGCGGGCCATCTGCCGAAAATGGTGAGCCGTTCGCCTTGGCCTGTCGAGGTCAACGGCACTGCCAGAACTGCTGCGTAGTTCATGATGCCCCCCAGGGTCAGTGGCGGCCGCGTCGCGGCCTTGCTTGTCCGTACGTTCAGTTTCCAGTCGCCGCCGAGCGCCGGCGAGCCGACCAGGTCGTCGGCGGCCGCCACCGGCGCTCCCACGGGGCGCGACAGCGCATCGATAAAATTGATTCCGGTCTCGGCGGCGCCAGCGTGGCAGCTCCACAGAAGCAGCTCGCCATATCCGCCCAGCGCCTGGCCTATCGCTGCGAGATCGTCGGCGTCGTCGTCCAGCGTCCGCGCCGACCACTCGCCGGCCGAAAAGCAGACCCGCCCTGGCGCGCCGTGAGCGATGACGTGCATGGCGTCGAGGCCGTCGCGGCCTTCGAGCGCCAGCGCCATCTGGCGCGCTGCCGGGCGCCGGGCGTCGAGCACGATCGCCTCGACCCGTGGCCTCAGGTTGGCGAGGATCGTGCCGAGATCGGGTACGGAGGGATCGACGAAAAGGAGTTCGGAGGGCGCATCGGTCCGTGCATTCGGGCGATCAGTCGCAGCGTCCGGCAGCGGCCGGCGCCCGTCGAACCGCGGCAATGGACCAACGCCCCCACGGGGCACACGCGACAACGCTTGACTCACACCCACCCACTCCCATCGCCCGTGCCGCCGATGTTTCGACGGCAAACTCGCGAGTGAACTCCGGAATGGGAAACTGTCTGCCTTCCGCCGAGGACAGACATATAGACGCGACATGTCACGATGCGCCTTGTAGACGCACCTTCTTCATGCGCGAATTGCCTTGCTACCCAGATCCCTGCCCAACCCGCCTGCACAGATCTTGCGGCCACCGGCCGTGCGATCCGCGGGCATCCGCCATACCCAGATATTAGTAAATTCGAAAATTAGCGATTTGTAAACTATTAAGCAGGGAATTGGTAAATTGCCGAGAACGAGGCAGCAGACCTCTGTCAATATTTGAGGGTCGGACTCGCGCGAATTGTTCCTGAAAATCGAAGACTTGCCGGCTTCCTTTCAGGTGCTGCGAATGCTGCGAATAACCGCCATGGCCGGCCGCGGAGCTTGCTGAAGTGCCAGCTGGCGCTGACCACGATCGGCGATCCAGGCGCCGCGGGGCCTGCCCGAGCCGACAAGGAAGAATGATCGGCGCGGGGGCTTCCAGCGAAGCCCGCGCGCTCGTTCTCGACCTGGACCAGTCACGGTCCATTCGCCGCTCATTCATGCGGCTTCAAGAGATCCTTCAGGGACGTCTTGACGGTGTGGTCGTTGCTGGCGTAGCCGGCGCCAGGCTTTGTCTGGTCGGAGGTGAGATCGGTGCTCGCCCCAGACGGCTTGTTGTGGTCGTTGCCAGATCCGCCAATCGTCTTGAGGACATTGAGCAGGTCTGTCGTCACTGTCGTGGCTGCAAGCCCGACCAGGTTGCGGAACGATGCATGACCGCCGGGGTCACTGCCGGTCGAACTCGACTGCAGGAATTGCGGCGAGTCCTTCAGCCCCAGCGTGCTGGCCGTGACGTTGGCGTTGTGGCCGCCATTTCCGTTGCCGGAGTTGCCCTGTCCCTGGTGCGAGCCGTTGTCGGCATTGTTATGGTCGCCGGAATTGCCAGGCGCGGGCTGTTCTCCGTTACCGTGGCCGTTGTTGGCATGACCAGTCTCACCACCACCCGAACCGGTTCCTCCGGTCGGCCCTGTCGGACCTTGCGAGCCTGTTGCACCAGTCGCGCCAGTCGAGCCGGTCGCTCCTGTCGAGCCAGTTGCACCTGTCGAGCCGGTCGCTCCGGTGGCACCAGTCGAGCCAGTCGCTCCGGTCGAACCAGTTGCTCCGGTCGCGCCGGTTGCTCCGGTCGCGCCGGTTGCTCCGGTAGAGCCAGTCGCTCCGGTTGCCCCGGTATCGCCAGTGGCACCAGTCGAGCCGGTTGCCCCGGTGTCGCCAGTCGCTCCGGTTGCGCCGGTCGAGCCTGTGGCACCGGTAGAGCCAGTCGCTCCGGTATCACCCGTGGCGCCAGTCGCTCCAGTTGCCCCAGTAGCTCCGGTATCACCAGTGGCCCCAGTTGCGCCGGTCGCACCGGTATCACCAGTTGCACCCGTGGCTCCGGTTGCCCCGGTCGCACCGGTGTCGCCAGTCGCACCGGTCGAGCCTGTGGCACCGGTAGAGCCAGTCGCTCCAGTTGCCCCAGTCGCACCGGTCGAGCCTGTTGCCCCGGTCGAGCCGGTTGCTCCGGTTGCTCCCGTATCACCCGTCGCGCCCGTCGAACCTGTTGCGCCGGTGTCGCCAGTTGCGCCGGTCGCGCCGGTGTCGCCAGTTGCGCCGGTCGCACCGGTATCACCAGTGGCTCCCGTGGCTCCGGTTGCGCCGGTCGCTCCAGTATCACCGGTCGCACCGGTCGAGCCTGTGGCACCGGTAGAGCCAGTCGCTCCAGTTGCCCCAGTCGCACCGGTCGAACCAGTCGCTCCGGTCGAGCCAGTGGCACCTGTCGAACCAGTTGCACCAGTCGAGCCGGTTGCTCCAGTCGAGCCGGTTGCTCCGGTCGAACCTGTGGCACCGGTTGCTCCCGTATCACCCGTCGCGCCCGTCGAACCTGTTGCGCCGGTGTCGCCAGTCGCTCCGGTCGAGCCCGTGGCACCGGTCGAGCCAGTCGCACCGGTCGAGCCTGTGGCACCGGTAGAGCCAGTCGCTCCAGTTGCCCCAGTCGCCCCGGTCGAACCAGTCGCTCCGGTCGAGCCAGTGGCACCTGTAGAGCCAGTGGCACCTGTCGAACCAGTTGCACCAGTCGAGCCGGTTGCTCCCGTCGAGCCGGTTGCTCCGGTCGAGCCAGTCGCCCCGGTCGAGCCGGTGGCTCCGGTTGCTCCCGTATCACCCGTCGCGCCCGTCGAACCTGTTGCGCCGGTGTCGCCAGTCGCTCCGGTCGCTCCAGTATCACCAGTCGCACCGGTCGAGCCTGTGGCACCTGTAGAGCCAGTGGCTCCGGTCGAGCCTGTTGCACCGGTCGAGCCCGTGGCACCAGTCGAGCCTGTTGCGCCCGTCGAGCCGGTCGCTCCAGTCGCACCGGTCGAGCCCGTTGCTCCAGTTGAGCCCGTTGCACCGGTCGAACCTGTGGCACCAGTCGAGCCCGTTGCTCCAGTCGAGCCAGTCGCCCCGGTCGAGCCAGTCGCCCCGGTCGAGCCAGTTGCGCCGGTTGCCCCGGTCGAGCCTGTCGCTCCGGTCGAGCCAGTCGCTCCCGTATCGCCGGTCGCACCTGTGGCTCCGGTCGCACCAGTTGCGCCAGTCGAGCCCGTTGCGCCAGTCGCTCCGGTATTACCGGTTGCTCCGGTCGAACCTGTCGCTCCCGTGTCGCCAGTTGCACCTGTTGCGCCTGTAGAGCCAGTCGCTCCGGTTGCCCC
>NZ_JAIUGW010000053.1:0-6646 GCF_020164795.1 Mesorhizobium sp. ES1-3 | reverse complement strand
TCGCGCAGCCGCCCCCAATCCGTTGTCCCCACTGCCGCAGAACCCTCTCTGCTAAAGATCTGCCAAAGTAGTGCTAGGGCCTTGCAGAAAAGTTGCTGCTATCGACCGCAGATGGAGTCGAGGTGACGGCTGATACGATCACTCAATGTCAAATGCTTCGGCTTTGCGTTTCCGCCCGGTGATCATCGCCCGAACCAGGTTTTCGCGATGGCGAAGACTTGCCAGCGCCACGCCGGCAATGTGGAGGAACACGAGCACGAGCAGGCCGTGCGCGGCCAGGCTGTGCGCCGCCTCAACCCACGACACGCCGAAATACGCGTCCGTCGTCATCATCCACCCGGTAAGCGCGGCCAATCCCATCGCGGCGATCAGCACGACGGCCATCGCGCCGCCGGCCGGATTATGGCCGATATAGCGGGCTTCGCGTCCGCCGAGCATTGCGGAGAGATAGCGCAGCACTGTCGCGGGATGACGCACGAATTGCGAAAAGCGTGCATAAGGCGTGCCCACGACGCCCCACACGAGCCGCATCGTGACAAGCGAGGCGGCGGCGTAGCCGGCCCAGTGGTGGATGTCCTCAAAGGAATGGGCCGTCAACCAGGCGATGGCGAAGCTTAGCACCAGCGCCCAATGGAAGCCGCGCACAAACCGGTCCCAGACGCGCACCACACCCTGAGATGATCGCGCCTCAGCGGGTGCCGGCAAGGCTCGATCAGTTTTCGCCGGCTTCGGCATTGTCGAGCTTTTCAAGGGTCTCGGCATTGTAGGCAACGTTGACCTTCTTGCCGGCCTTGTCGACCGCATAGACCTCGTAGCAGCCCTTCTCGGTCTTGATCTGGCGGACGTTGAGGCCTTCGCCTTTCAGCTGCGCCTCGAGCGTCGTTTTGGGCTGGAACTTCGATTTCGCAGCCGTGCTGCAGTTGCCGGCCGCCAGGGCGGGACCGGCGATCATGCCCGCGAGGGCGGCGAGAACGAGAGTGCGATACATGACGTCTCCATTCGGAAGCTTGGGGGAAGTTGCAGTGCGATTGGTATTTCGACCGATAGGCCATAACGGCTTGGGGCCGTCATTGCCGTGGGATAGCGGATCCAACCTGACAAGTGGCTGACAGCGGTCGGCAGGCAAGCAGCAGTATCGGCCAGTTGGTTTGATCTGGCGCAAAGACGATCATCAATATTTCTGAGCGGGATAGCGAAGCCCCGGTGCCGGCCCGATGCCGCCGCGCCACCGGGCATCAAATGGCAAGATCCAGCAGCCGATCTCGATGACCGCGACAGCCGCGAGATGCCCCACCCGAGCAATCGATGCGAGCGCTGTGCCGCCGACGAAGGTTACGAATTCCGGAGCTATGGAAACCGATGTTTACCCTGACGTCCGAAGAGACTGGTGATAGCTGTGGCCCGCATTTTGGCGCTCCCGCGACAATCCTCATCGAGGGTCGCTCCGGCACTTTCCGATGTCTCTCTGGAGAAATCTCACGTCAGATGGCGGCCATCTAATATCGCACCGACTAAGGATCGCAAAGCGTCGAGCACCATTTCGGGGGGACATCCGCACTCACCGGACAACGGACCTTGGCCCCGACTGGTGTCCCCTCTCAGTTGCACGGTGACGCATCGCCGTCCTGATGACGGCAAAAAGCCCCGTGGACACACACCAATGATGTCCCTCCTGGCAATTCGACAAGAGACTGTCGGCAAAAAGTCAGCTTACTGGCAACTTTGTCACGATAGCCGACTGGCAGTTTAGAGCTCCAAATGAGAGATCGATCATACAATGCCGCGCGGCGTAAAAGGCAGCATCCAAAGCTTCTTTCGCAGGCGGTTCCCAAAGGCGTTACCACGTCACCATAGATCTGCGGGAAGGGCGATCCAAATAGCCTTACGCCCGTAGCACGACACGTCGACGCTGCCGCGCGGGCGAAGGCATCTCGATCCGAGCAGTAAGCCGCTCCTAGTAAGCGTGCGCTTGGCACTGGAGGGAAAGAGGGTTCGATGCAGTACATGCCGAGTCCGGGTCAGGAAATCCGCTGGCGAAACATTCCACTTAATCTTTGTTGATCCAGCATGCCGCCATTGCCCCCGTCTCTCGCTTTGCGGAGCGCACCAAACGACCTCTCGAAAGGGCTGATCTGGCCGAAGGACGGCTGAAGCCTCGAGCGCCTGTGCCGCAATGGCGCGGCGCGCGTTTCTTCCCCTGGGCCAAGCCCATTCCTCGCGCAACCAAGAAACACGCGCCTGCGCCATCCTTCGCTTTGCTGCGGTCGCAAGCGATGCGGCGGCGGTCGCCTCCGGCCTCACGATCGCCATCGAGGTCGCATGGTGCGGGCTCGGAAACGAAGAAAACGGAGACTGAAAATGGCTACCATCGGCACTTTCAAGAAGACCAATGCGAACGAATTCACCGGCGAGATCGTCACCCTTAGCGTCCAGGCCAAGGGCGTGCGCATCGTCCCCGACACCCGGGCCAGCGGCGAGAACGCCCCGAGCCACCGCGTCGTGGTCGGCAAGGCCGAGATCGGCGCCGCCTGGTCCAAGCGCTCCAACGAGGGCCGCGAGTATCTCGGGCTCAAGCTCGACGATCCGAGCTTCACCGCTCCGATCTACGCCAACCTCTTCGCCGACGAGGAAGGCGAGGGCCACAGCCTCATCTGGTCCCGTCCAAACCGCCGCAACGGCGAGTAAGGTCGCAGACGCCTCGCCCGGTACCGGGCGAGGCGTCTTCTGATGGTGACCGCGGAAGCGTTCCGCGCCGCCGGCCGCCATGACGGGCCCTGTCTTCGGATGCGTTGCTGGATGCGCGATCGCGTGAAGATGGTTGAGCGCGGCTACCCCCAATTGCTGCGCGCGCCAGCGCCACTCCCGAAGGCTGTTAGCGGTGCGAAATAGCGCCCCTCAATTGCGCACCTGATCGCCGTCCTCACGCTCCTCCATCCTGGCCGTCAATCGCCGTTCAATCGCAACGGCCGGAAGGAGACACCTCATGAACGCCGACGCCGCGCCATTGCCGCCGCGCTACCTGCGCACTTCGGAAGCTGCGCATTTCCTCAGTCTTTCTGCGCGCACGCTGGAAAAACACCGCACCTATGGGACCGGGCCTGCCTATCGCAAACTCGGCGGCCGCGTCGTCTATGCCGTCGACGACCTCCAGGCCTGGGTGCAGCGCGGCGCGATGTCGTCGACATCCGATCCGCATGGCTCTGTCCTGCCAGCCAAGCCTCAGGCCGCCCGCCTGATCGCCTATGCCGGGCGCGAGAGGCGCTGAGCAAGCTGATCTCCCCTATGTCTGGACGCACACGCCAACCGTCGGAACGCGGACAGCTTGATCTGTTCCACGCGTTGCCCGGTGTTGTCGCGCCACGCGATGCGCAGGACCTCATGGCCTATCCCTTCTTCTCCCTCGCCAAATCCAGGCGCATCGCACCGATCGACTTTCGCGCTGGCGATGTGGCTATCCGGGTCGAAGCGATGCCCGATCACGGCATGGCGACGATCTGGGATGCCGATATCCTGATCTGGGCCGCGAGCCAGATCGTCAGCGCGCGGGACGCCGGATTGCGCACATCGCGCCTGATGGCCGCGACGCCATATGAAATGCTTACCTTCATCGGCCGCGGCGTCTCGAAGCGAGACTATCAGCGCCTCAAGGCGGCGCTCGACCGCCTGCAGTCGACAAGCGTCCTCACCTCCATTCGCCAGCCCGCGGAAGGCCGTCGCCATCGCTTCTCCTGGATCAATGAATGGCAGGAGCGCTCGGGTCGAAACGGCCGCCCGCTCGGCGTCGAACTGATATTGCCCGATTGGTTCTATCGCGCCGTCATGGACGACGCGCTGATCCTGACGATAGACCGCGCCTATTTCGGACTGACGGGCGGCCTGGAGCGTTGGCTCTATCGGCTGGTGCGCAAGCATGGCGGACGCCAGCGTGCCGGCTGGCGTTTCGATATCAGGCACCTGCATCGGAAGTCCGGCAGCCTCTCGCCGCTCAAGCGCTTCGCCTTTGAGCTGCGCGAGATCGTGCGCCGCCAACCCTTGCCGGGATATCTGCTGTTCACTGAGGTCGAAGCGAGCGGCCGTGTGTTGTTGGCTTTCGAACCGGTGCCGACGCCTGTTGACAGGATCGTGCCATCGGGAACCCGAACTATCGTGCCATCGGCAACCGCATCCTCGTGCTTTCGGGAACCGCGATCAGCCCTAAGCGACGGGTCCGAAACGGAAAATCGCGCTCTTAACTTAGAGTCTAACTCTCAATCTAACAGTCTTGCGCGCAAGCCGCGGACTGAGGGTGGACAGCAGATGCGGCGGTGCGAGGGAGACGACACATGACGCCGTCTTCCCAATCGACGCCGCGCGGCGACCTCACGACGGTCGAACTGATCTGGATCGAGAAGCGGATCGAGCACCGCATCCGCTTCGGACGTCCTGCCGATCAGACGATCATCGACCAGCGGCGCCGCGTCGTCACATTTGCGCCGGGCAGTGTTTTTGCGTTCGTGCGTTGGGCGGCGAATGACTTTGGCACCATCGTTTCGCGCATCGACATCGTGCGCGCCGTCTTTCCCGCTGAACCATATCAGACGCTGCCTTACATCCGGCCAGGCGGCCAGATCCTGCTCAAGATCGCAGGCTGGGACAAGGTTGAGCGTGTTCTCCAACTGATCGATGCGATCGAGGCGATCGGCCTCGATCCGGTCGAGGCCGCCCCTGACTATTGGCGTCAGACCCACAACCGCCTGGTTGCCGGTGGAACGCCGCGCGCCTATTCGCTCGAGCAGCACCGGGCCTTTCTGTTGCGCAAGCGAGCGACATCATGAGCCGCGCCGCTTGCATGGCCGCGACGCTTGCGGCCGTCGTCGCGATGGTCGCTCCGACGGCCGTGGAGATGCCGCCGCTGCTGCTATGGAACGCGTCGGCCAGCGCACCCCTCGGACTCTATGGGATCCGGAGAATGGCCGTTCCGACGGCTGGTGCGCTCGCCGTCATCGAACCGCCAGAGACGGTCGCCCGGTTCGCCGCCAGGCGCGGTTACCTTCCGCTCGGTGTGCCGATGCTGAAACACATCGAGGGGCTTCCCGGACAGGAAGTCTGCCGCGTCGGGCGCGTCATCACGGTGAACGGGCTTGCGATGGGTGCTGCACTTGAGCGCGACCGCAACGGGCGGGCGCTGCCTGACTGGCAGGGCTGCCGCATCATCGCCGCCGACGAAATCTTCGTCATGAACGGGAAGGTCGAGAACAGTCTCGACGGCCGCTATTTCGGCCCTTTCCCGGCGAGCTCGATCGTCGGACGCGCGCTGCCGCTCTGGACCGACGAGAGAGGTGATGGCCACCACACCTGGCTCGCAATTCAGCCCAGCCAACAACAGCAAGGAGATAGTCCATGGCCGAGATCGGCGTCTTCCAGGAAACAGAATCCGGTTACTCCGGACGCATTCGAACACTGCTCGTGGATGCCGAGCTGGTGCTTGTCCCGATCAGGACTTCCGACGGCAATGCGCCGGATTTTCGCATCCACATCGGCGATGGCAGCGGCCCCGAAGTCGGCGCGGCCTGGAAGGAAACCGGACAGACGGCTGGGGACTATCTATCGTGCCGATTGGAGGACCCGCTGTTCGGCCGGCGCTTTCGCGCCACTCTTTTCCGATGCGATGACGGCTCCTGGTCGCTGCGCTGGATGCGGCCGAAATCACGGCCGGAGCGTGCTCGATGAGTGGGCCATCGGCGCCGAAATGTGCGCACGATTCCCGCCCCGTCCGTTGGTTGCCCACGCGGCGTGAAGCACTTTGCCTTATCGGTGGCATGCTGATCTTCTGTCGCACGATGACGGGGGCCGCCGGACAATCGGCGCCGGTTTCCCGCAAATCCGCGCATGATCCTTATGCCGCGCATATCGCCGAGGCGTCGCATCGCTTCCGCATTCCTCAGCGCTGGATACGGGCAGTCATGCAGCTGGAAAGCGCCCGCGACCTGCGCGCCCTGTCCCCAAAGGGGGCCGTGGGCCTGATGCAGATCATGCCCGGAACCTGGGCCGAGCTGCGCCTTCGTCACCAACTCGGCCGCGATCCCTATGATCCGCACGACAACATCCTTGCCGGCACAGCCTATCTTCGCGAGCTGTATGATCGATACGGTTCACCGGGCTTCCTGGCCGCCTACAATGCCGGGCCAGGGCGTTACGAAGCCTCCTTGAAGGGCCTTCCGCTGCCGGCTGAGACCCGGGCCTATGTTGCGAAGCTTCGCCCTTTCTGGGGCGGCGGTGATGCGCCCGGCTTGCTCACCGCCAGCCATGCAAGGGCCGTCACTTGGAGGGCCGCGCCGCTGTTCATAGGGCGGCCGGCTTCTGAGGCCGGATCCGATCTCGCGTCCTTCAAAGGCGCATCCGGCGCCGTGCCGCCGACACTTTCGGTGCGCGATCTGTTCGCGGCCGGTGTGCACGCCCGTGAGCTCTTCCCCGCGTCCGAAGCCGGAACGCCGTCGCCATGACGGCGAAATTTGCAAATCGTGTCCTGGCGTTGTCCTGGACGTCAGGGCGAACGAATGGGGGAGGGCACGAGGCAACAACCGAGGGATTGCCGCCCGTAATCGGGGCGGGCACTTGGCCGAGAGGAAAAGCGGTGCGTCGGCCGCAGCTCAACTGGCGACCGTCG
>NZ_JAIUGW010000052.1:0-7436 GCF_020164795.1 Mesorhizobium sp. ES1-3 | reverse complement strand
CGATACGGGCGCCACGGGTTCGACTGGAGCCACAGGTGCAACCGGCGACACCGGCGCCACGGGCTCGACTGGGCCTACGGGCGATACCGGAGCGACGGGCTCGACTGGAGCCACAGGTGCAACCGGCGCGACTGGCAACACCGGCGCAACAGGCTCGACCGGAGCCACGGGCGCGACGGGAGCCACAGGCTCGACCGGCGGTACCGGAGCAACGGGCTCCACTGGTGCCACAGGCTCGACCGGCGCAACTGGACCGAAGGGCGATACCGGACCCAAGGGCGCAACCGGTTCGACCGGCGCGACCGGGCCGAAGGGCGATACCGGGCCCAAGGGCGCGACGGGTGCCACTGGCGCCACGGGCACAACTGGCTCGACAGGACCGAAAGGCGACACCGGGCCGAAGGGCGCAACCGGTTCGACCGGCGCAACTGGACCCAAGGGCGATACCGGACCCAAGGGCGATACCGGGCCGAAGGGCACGACTGGTCCGACCGGGCCAACCGGTCCGACTGGACCCTCGGGCGGTCACAAAGACTCGGTTGTCGCGTCGACCACAACCCTGGCGACAACGACCCAGAAGACCGCCAAGGTCACGTCCGACTCGCTTGGCCTCAAGGACACCGGGCAATTCCTGCAGTCCAGCTCGACCAAGGGCGACGGTGATCCTGGCAGCCAAGCCTCGCTCCGCCACCTGATCGGCCTTGCGGGGGCATCGGTGACGACAGACCTGCTCAATGTCCTCAAGACCATCGGGGGATTTGGGCAGAACCAGAACAAGCCGTCGGGGGCGAGCACGGATCTCAACTCGGACCAGACGAAGCCTGGTACCGGCTACGCCAACAACGACCACACCGTCAAGACGACGCTGAAGGATCTTCTGAAGCCGCATGAGTGAGCGGGAATGTTGACAACGGAGACGGTCCAAATTTGAGGACTGACGCGCGGGCGGCGCCAATGCGAAATCCGCGCGCGAAAAGGATTGGCATGAGAGTCGCGCTGTGGATCAATTCGGAGTACAAAAGGGGGATGAACGGTGACCTCGGCGGAGGCACATTGCTCAGGGCATCGGTGAGTTCGCCCGCGTACCGGAAGGCAAGTCCATGGTGAACATCACCGTGAACCCGGAAATCCAGCCGGTCTCGATCCGCGCCGGCACCGAAGGCGCGGCCGACCAGGCGAGCGGTCCCGATGCGGCGGCGCAAACTCCCGGCGGTCCCGCCGAATGCGACATGATCGGGCCACGCCTCAAGGCGATGCTGCGGGCCGCCCGCTATCATGGCGTCGAACTTGACCCCAACGAATTCAAGGCCGTGAGCGCGGTTCCGGCCGCCGCGGATCTGTCGCAATGGGCGCAGGACGCCGGCATGTGGTCACGCGCCGTGCGCATACGCTGGTCCCACCTTCTGCGCTTCCAGGACGCCGGACCGGTCGTCTTGTTGTTCAACGATGGCGGCGCGGCTTTGCTTATCGGGGCGAGCGCCGAGCGAAACGTCGTCTTCCTGAAAAGTGCGGATGCACCCGACGATGGTGAAGCCGTCGCCATTGACGAGTTGCGGCTGTCGCAGGTTTGGACGGGCGAGGCACTGCTGCTGCGCGCCACACGGTCCTATGTCGCGGCGGACGCCCCCTTCACCCTTCGCTGGCTTGCTGAACTGGTGCGTCTCGAAAGCCATGCCTTGCGCGATATCACCATCGCCTCGTTCACGCTGAGCGTCCTTACCATCCTGCCGCCGCTCATTGTCATGACGGTGGTCAACAAGGTGCTGCAGTTCAACAGCATCTCGACGCTGGTGCTGTTGTCCGCGGTGATCGCCGTGGTTTTCGTCTACGAGACTCTGCTTGGCCATGCGCGGCGACTGATCATCAATGTCGTCGGCGCGCGTCTGGACACCAAGCTGCAGCTGCACGTCTTCAGCCGGCTCTTGCGCCTGCCGCTCGATTATTTCGAGCGCCATCCGGCTGGCGAGACGATGTATCACTTGGCTCAAGTCTATCGTATCCGCGAATTCCTGACCGGAAAGCTCCTCAGCACGTTCCTGGATATGATCACGCTCTGCGTGCTGGTGCCGGTCATGTTCTATATCAACGCTAGCCTCGCCTGGATCGTGCTGACCTGCGCGGTCGTGATCATGCTGATCATCCTTGCGTTTCTCAGACCGCTGCGCCGGAGATACCAGAGGGTGGTCGAAGCAGAGACCTGGAAGGCGGCGGCGCTCGGCGAAACTGTCGTCGGCATCAAGACGGTGAAGGCGCTCGGCCTCGAGCCGCAGCGCAAGGCGCTCTGGGACGAGCGGGTGGCGGAAGCGGGAAAGGCGCGTCTCGCCTTTGGACAGCTGGCAAGCTGGCCGCAGACCATGGTCACGCCGATCGAACGTTTGATGGTGCTCGGCACCATGCTGATCGGCGCCTATCTCGCGATGAACGACCGCTCGGGCTATATGGTCGGCGGCCTGTTCGCCTTCATGATGATCTCCCAGCGTGTAGCGCAGCCGCTGGTCGGCTTGGCGCGACTGGTCGAAGACTACGAGGAGGTCGGTGCGGCGATCGGCGAGGCAGCGTCGGTTCTCAACCGGCCGCTGGAGAGCAGTTCGAATTCCACCGGCCTCAGGCCCAGGCTCGTCGGCGAGGTCACGTTCAGCGACCTGACCTTCAGCTATATCGCGACAAAGACACCGGCGCTCGACCGGGTCAGCTTCCACATTCCCGCCGGCAGCATGTTTGGCATTGTCGGGCGCAGCGGTTCGGGAAAGTCGACCATCGCGCGCCTCCTGCAAGGAATCAACCGCGACTACAGCGGGTTTCTCAAGCTCGATGGCGTCGACCTCAAGGAGATCAACCTGCGCCATCTTCGCCAAGGGCTCGGCGTGGTCCTCCAAGACAACTTTCTGTTCCGCGGATCGATCCGCGACAACATCATCGCCGGGCGCGCAGGCCTGACGCTTTCCGATGCCATGCGTGCGGCTCACCTCGCCGGCGCCCAGGAATTCATCGAACGCATGCCCAATGGCTACGACACCTACATCGAGGAAGGTTCGCCCAATTTGTCAGGCGGTCAAAAGCAGCGGCTGGCAATCGCGCGCGCCCTCATCCACGATCCGACCATCCTCATCCTCGACGAAGCGACCAGCGCACTCGACCCGGAGAGCGAAGCGGTGGTCAGCGCCAACCTCATGCGCATCGCCAGCGGGCGCACGATGATCATCGTTTCGCACCGGCTCTCCTCGCTTACCGAGTGCGATAACATACTGGTCATGGATCAGGGCAAGGTTCTCGACGTCGCGCCGCACGCGACCCTGCTGGAACGATGCGCGCTCTATCGCCAGTTGTGGTCGCAGCAGAACCGGCACCTCGACGGCCGCCACGGCCGCCCGGTCGCCGTTCCGCCGCGGTTGGTTTGACCATGTCGCGCGGCTCACTCGCATCAGGTCTGGCAATCATGAGTAGCACCTCTCTCACCGCCCTCCCCGCTCGGCGGCATCGGATGGAAACGAGGGATCCGACGACGCCGGCCATACTCGAGTTCCAATGGCCGTCGACGGCTGTCGCCAACGCGCCTGTTCCACGGGCTGCGCGCGGCATCGTCTGGATCGTTTCCAGCCTGGTCATCGCGCTGATCGCCCTGGCTGGGCTGATGCCGGTCGATCAGGTCGTAACGACCAGAGGGCTGGTGGTATCGCAATCCCCCAACATAGTCGTGCAACCGCTGGATACAGCGATTGTTCGCTCGATCGAGGTGCGGGAGGGACAGCGCGTCCAGGCCGGCCAGTTGCTTGCCCGCCTCGACGCGACCTTTGCCTCAGCCGACCTGGCGGCGCTGGCGATGCAGGTTTCGACGCTTGAAGCCGAGGTGGCGCGGTTGAAGGCGGAGGCCAGCGGGCAGGCATTCACCTATAACGGCCTCGATCCGAGCTGGACCCTGCAGATGTCGATATTCGAACACCGCAAGGCGGTTTACGACGCCAAGGTGGAGAGTTTCGAACGCCAACGTGACGAACTCAGTTCGGTGATTTCGCGATCGCAATCGGATGCCGACGGCTATCGCCAGCGACTCACGGTCGCCGACTCGATCGAACAGATGCGCAAGCAGCTCGAGGCAAGGCAGGTGGGAAGCCGCCTCAACACGCTCCTGGCCGAGGACAACCGGGCGGAAATGTCCCGGGCGCTCGGCAATGCCGAGCAGACCGCCGAGGCCGCCAAGCGCCAGCAAGCAGGCGTGGCCGCCGAGCGCGACGGCTACATTCAGGGCTGGCGGGGTGAAGTCTCGCAAAGCCTGTCGGAAGCGAGCTCGCGGATCTCCGACGCCCGCGAACTCCTCAACAAGGCAAAGCTTCGAAACCAGTTGGTCGAGTTGAGGAGCCAATCAGATGCCATCGTTCAATCGGTGGCAAAGGTCTCCGTCGGCTCGGTCATGCAGTCAGGCGAACGCTTCATCACGCTGGTGCCAGAAGATGCGCCGCTCGAGATCGAGACGAACATCGTTGGCAGGAGCAGCGGTTTTGTGCATGTCGGCGACCCTGTGGTCATCAAGTTCGACACCTTCCCCTATTCGCAATACGGCCTCGCCCATGGCACTGTGCGGGCACTCAGCCCCGACTCCTTCTCGGCGCAAGAGCAAGCGCGCGATCCGAACAGCTCCCTGGCCATGCTGCCTTCCGACGCCGAGCCGTTCTATCGGACGCGGATTTCCATCGACCAGGTCGCCCTCCACGGTGTGCCCGCCGGGTTCACCGTCAGCCCCGGCATGCCGGTGACCGCCGACGTCAAGGTCGGCCGGCGCACGATACTCAAGTACATTCTCGGTGTGATGCTGCCGATTGGCCAGGAGGCGATGCGGGAGCCATAGAGTACCGGAGGAATCAAAGGCTCGGATCGATGACAATCCTGGATCGGCTGACTGGTTTCGCCAGCCCGGCGGCATCGTTACGCCGGGCGATCCATCTGTCTGACAGCGGCAAGGTCGCTGAAGCCTTTCCGCTGATGGCGGTAGCGGCGCGCGCGGGGATTGTCGACGCCGAGTACCGGGTCGCGCGGTGCTATCTGGAAGGCTCGGGTGTGCCGCCGAGCCGCATGGAAGGCGCGCGATGGCTGCTTCGGGCAGCCAACCATGGGAGTGCCGATGCGCAGGCGCTCCTCGCCGCTCTCCACGTCACCGGGCTGGTGACGGCGGAAGCTGACGGCAGCGGCTCCGAATCCGGGCATTTGTTCAAACCTGATTCCTCGGGGAAACCAGACTTCACGGCCGCTTTCGACTTTGCCACCAAGGCGGCCGAGGCAGGCTCGGCCACGGGACAGGCGATCCTCGGCTATATCCTTACCAGCGGCCCCACATCGATGCGCGATGTCGATGCGGCACACCGCTGGTACGAGAAGTCGGCTTCCGCCGGCTGCCCCGAAGGGTGCCTGGGCTTTGCCTTGTCGCTGGCTCGCCTCGGCAGGCGCGAGAACAGGGCCAGGATTGCGGACGAGGTGAGACGCGCGGCCGACGCCGGCCTGCCGACCGCAATCTATCTTCTCGCAGTCCTTAGCGAGCACGGGCTCGGCGTGGAACGCGACATGGCTGCAGCTGCGCAACTCTATCAGGCTGCAGCGGAAAAGGGCCTTCCTTCAGCCCAGTTTCGGTTAGGATTAGCGTTGATCGATGGTGGCCTCATCGACCATGATGTCGCTGCCGGAGAGGCGTGGATGCGGCGTGCCGCCTTGGCTGGCAATATCGAGGCAGCCTATCTCCTGGGCGATCGCTATGCGAAGACGCAGCGACCGGATTTTGCGGAAGCCGCGAACTGGTATCGGCGGGCGGCCGAAGCGGGCCACCAGGCCGCCGCCCGCGCTTTGGCCTCGCTCTATTTGACGGGAAACGGTGTGGCCGAGGACGTCGAGGAAGGGGCACGCTGGCTGCGCACTTCTGCAAATGGCGGCAATCAGGAGGCACAGACCGACCTCGCCAATCTTGTCCTCAAAGGAGCCGGCGAGCCCGACGACGGTGCAAGCGTTGCCGGATGGTTCGAGGCGGCCGCATCATCAGGCGACCTCATCGCGGCATTCAACCTTGGACTCTGTTTCGCCAAGGGCGTCGGCGTTCGCCAGAACGAGGGGCAAGCGGCGCACTGGCTGCGACGCGCGGCCGAGGGCGTCGCAGAGGCGCAATATATGTATGCCCGCCTCCTCCAGGATGGACGCGGCGTGGCGGCCGACCCAACTCAGGCCCGCGTGTGGTTTGCGCGGGCCGCCGACGCCGGCGTGCTCGACGCCCGGGTGGCGCTCGCCGAGATGCTACTCAATGGGCGCGGAGGCACGCCCGAGCCCGAGGCTGCAATGCAGCTGTTTGAGCGGGCCGCCGTCGACGGTCACGCCGGGGCGATGTTTGCGCTTGGCGCGCTGTACGGAGCCGGCCACGGCCTGCCGGTCGACCAGACAGCAGCGCAGAAATGGTACGCTGCCGCCGCCGGACGTGGGCATAGCCAAGCCCAACTCATGCTCGGACGTTATCTCTTGAAAGGTCTCGCCGGGGAGCGCGACCCGGTTGCCGCTCGCCTTTGGCTCGAGCGCGCGGCCGCGCACGGTATCGGTGAAGCGGCAGACGAACTCGCCGAGTTCGCCTCTCCACGCTAAAATGGCCATTTCACCGAAATGTTTGTCCTCTGACTTTGCTGTGTCTGGTTGATCTTTAAATCAGCGAGAAGGCTTTGAAGGTGCTTGCCCGTTGATGGGGGACGAGGCCGTCCCTCCCCTTTTTGCTTCGAGCGTGGCTTTCGGGTCCCCAAGGCGAAGGCTTACATCCCGATGGGGCAGAGATCATAAGAGCTGGCGAGCGCGCTAGAGCGGGATGAGATTTATAAGAGTCGTGGGATTCCCAAATCATCGCAGTTCTGATTCAACATGCATGCTGGGAGGAGGCCAGCATGGATGGCAGCCTATTCGATGGACCTTCGCGAGCGGGTTGTAGCCGCGGTCAAGACGGAAGGGCTCTCGCGACGCGCGGCGGCGGCTCGATTTGGCGTCAGCTATAGCGCGGCCATCGCGTGGCTTAAGCGCGTCGAAGAGACGGGCAGTGCTGCGCCTCGCCAGGTCGGCGGCTACAAACCGAAGAAGCTCTCGGGAGCGTGGCGCGACTGGCTGATCGAACGCTGTCACGACAGGGACTTCACCTTGCGCGGCCTTGTGGCCGAACTTGGCGAGCGTGGCCTGAGGGTCGACTACCGTTCGGTGTGGGAGTTCGTGCATGCCGAGAAGCTCAGTCACAAAAAAAGACGCTGATCGCCGTCGAGCAGGATCGTCCCGATATCGCGCGACGGCGCATGCAGTGGACGAAGTATCGGGACCGCAAGCCTGTTTGATCCCAGGCTTTGATGGGGCACTCTTGCACTACTTTGGCAGATTTTTAGCGGCGGCGCGTTTTTGGAATTCCCAAGAGAGAGTTTGCGTGATTCATGGGAGGT
>NZ_JAIUGW010000051.1:0-9698 GCF_020164795.1 Mesorhizobium sp. ES1-3 | reverse complement strand
GAGCGATGATCCCCTGATCAGCCTGCCAGCCGTGGCGCGCTGATCAGCCCGGCCCATGCCGGAGAGCACGGCGACCATGCATTAGGGTCCCTGGTCTGATCCTGCCTTGAGGCTTGCCAGTTCATTGGTCGCGTACCACCGAATTGAGCGGTTGCGGGACGCGGCCGCTGCCTCGAAACGGGCTGTGAAATGGGTGAAATAGCGGTAATCGCCTACTTCGTGGCGGCTGAATCCTCTATCGAAATTTGCACCAGGAACGAATGTAAAGCGCCTTTGGACCCTGAGACGCGCAGCCGGGAGCCTGTTCGAAGGATGAACGTGCAACCGGCTGGCAGATACGGCGATGTGTCCTGCGAGGCTCTCCAATCGCTCCCGAAGGCGGGTCACGGGCGCGGGTCCGCCGCCCGGGTTGACAAATAGACCGAGAAGTCTAGACTGACTGGTCCAAAAGCTGGTTAACGGAGGAGCAGTTATGCGTATTGCCAAAGACGAAGTGGACAAAAAACTGGAGCTTCCTGGTGCCGTCATTCGTCAGCGGACCGAGTTCGGCGACGTCACCGGATACGGAAAGATCAGTGGCGAGTACTTCACTCTTGCAGCTGGCGTCGACACGACGCCCCTTTTTCAGGGACTGCACTGCAATGCGTGCCAGTGTCCCCACTGGGGCTTTGTGTTAAAGGGACAGATTACGACTACCGACGTGTCGGGGCACAAGGAGACAGTTGCTGCGAATGACCTGTTCTACTGGCCGCCTGGGCACAACGTGAAGGTGGACTCCGATGCGGAAATCGTGATGTTCAGCCCGCAGCACGAACATACCCACGTGATCAATCACATGATCGACAAGGTGAGCGGCCACACCTGATCAAATCGATTTTGCCCTTGCGACGCCTGACTGGAAAGGGCTGGGCGTCGCGAACGTGTTTTCGTGCAAAGCTAGGCTCTGATGCATTCAACAAAGCAACACCTGATCCAGGCAGGACTGATAATGCTCCTGGAGCAAGGCTATAATGGCCTCGGAATTCAAGCCTTGCTGGACGCGACCGACACGCCCAAGGGATCGTTCTATCATCACTTCAGGGACAAAGAGGATTTCGCCCTGCAGGTGTTGGACACCTACATGGCCGGCGTGCACGCAGGCCTCGATGCAAGCCTGCTCGACGAGGCGCTGGCCCCGCTCGCGCGCATCCGACGCTTCTTTGATAGGACCCAGGAAAGCTATCGGCAGGAGGGTTATCTCGGCTGCCTCATGGGCGGGCTGGGACAGGAACTGTCCGGGGTGAGCGAGGTGTTCCGGCGCAAGATCGACTGGTGCTTGTCTTCGGTCTCCGAGCGGATCGCGAAATGCCTGAGCGAGGCACAGCGGAAAGGCGACGTCCCGGCAGCCTGCAACGTGCACGAGATGGCAGACTTGTTGGTGAATTGTTGGGAGGGCGCAGCCCTGCGCAGTCGCCTGCGGCGGGACCCGGCCTCGCTGATAGCGATGCTCGATTTCTACATTAATGCCGTCGCCAGCACGACCAGAGCGCCGTAGCGTTTCGCGTACGCTCGTATTCGTCCGACAACCAATTCGAAGCGCGACTTTTCCGAGAACACTCATTCAAAGACTGATGGAACGTCGTGGGACCTATGCCGATGCTGCCATATCTGGTGCAAGGATCATCAGTCGACCATGCATTCAGCGGCTCCTGAGCGATGCTCAAAGCGGGCAGTTCGAGATCGTTCTTGCCGAGCCGCTTGACCGCCTCTCACGCGACCAGGAGCACGTGAGCGCAAGCTTACCTGCCTCCCTATAGGTCCCGACTCTGCGGGATGTGGTCTGCGCGGTCGTCACCCGTCTATGAAGCGCGAAACGACAAGGGTCCGATTTGTTTCGGCACACCGAAAGCTTGTTCGAAGCCTGGGAAGGAAGCTCGTCGACGCCCTTTGGCTTGACGCTGAGTCAATGCAAACGATGGAATATTTTCCGATGTTTCCCGGTAAGTGAGAGGTGGAGACAAGCCCGCCAGGCGGCGGAAGCCACAGCTAGATCCAACAGGGATGCCTAGACCTAAGGCTAGGAACAGCCTTACCGCCGAAAGGGTTGCACATGGCGGCCTACTCGCGGGGTCCCGCAAGTTTCTGGACACTGCTGTGGCGCCAGTTAAGAAAGACATTACAGGTAACTGAACTCATGAAAGGAGCGTAAATGACTCAATAGAATGCCTAGTTTCATTATCAATCAGGAACATGACGAATATTTAAGCCTCGCTGAAATTAGAAACGCGCGGGTGAGTCGGTCGTTTTGTATAAAAATTCTAATATTTAAATAAAATTTCCGGATGTTCGGAACAAGTTTATCTCCCATCTGTTTGGTTCGTACGGAAAAAGGAGAAGCCTATGCTAGTACGTTCTACAGTTCTCAGCGCCGTTTTCGCTAGTGTGCTAATGGCGACGCCGACTGGCTCAGCTACCGCCGGGCCGGTTTTCGTGGGCTTGCAGGCTCAACCGTCCTATGTGGCTCAGGTGCGATATAGGGATCATCGCCCCTTCATCCTCCGAAGGAATCACGCCTACTGGCACGGACACCGCGGTTATAGACATCATCGTCCGGGCTATCGTCGCTACAACGGATGGTGGTTCCCGCCGGCGGCATTTGCGCTTGGCGCGATCATCGGCGGCGCGATTGACAGAAATGGTCCGGCAATCAATCGACACGTCCGGTGGTGCTACGACCACTATCGCTCCTATAGGGCTTCTGACAATACGTTTCAGCCGTACCACGGACCTCGCCGGGAGTGCCGATCTCCGTATGGCTGACTTGTACCGACAGTTGGCAGGTCGACTCGTTCCAGGTGCGGGTCCTCCTTAGCCACGAACTGGTGCGAGGGAATCCATGAACCGCGTAACTGCCGCTGCTGGTGGTTGGCGTGCTCTGCCTCCTGGTCTGAGGACTTGTGCTTCGGCTCCTTGAACCATTCGGCGGGCACACGGGTGCGGACACACCCCATGCCCTCGATCAGCGGCCCTAGCTTGCGTTCCGACCGGCCCCGGCTGGTCTTCCTGGAACTTGAAGCTTTGCACTTTCCAAGGGGAGTAACCGATGTATCGGCTCACGATCGCGGCTCTTATTGTCATCACTGGCACTATTCTGCTTATCGGCGGCCTCTGGTTAGCAGCGCTGGGTGGCAGTTGGTTCTACGCCGTGCTCGGAATAACGCTTGGAATATCGGGTACGCTGGTGGCAATTCGCAACCCCGCCGGGGTCGGCCTCTACGCCTTAGCGCAGGACGGTTTACCGACACGTCAACGGTACTGTGCGCGATCTTTCACCGTTGCCGCTGCCTTTCGAAATGGGGGTCCCCGGCATTGGCGACCCCATAGTCACTGCGGGCGGTGTTGCGTTCTTGAGCGGCACAATGGACAATTGCGTTCGTGGGTATGATCTAGGAACGGGGCGCGAGGTCTGGCGCAACCGCCTACCGGCAGGCGGTCAAGCGACGCCAGCGACCTACCAAGCCGCGGACGGCCGGCAATACTTGGTAGTGGTTGCATGCGGACATGGATCGACCGGCACAAAGCCCGGCGATGCGATAATTGCCTACGCCCTTCCTGGCTAAGCGTCGGCACCATGGAACATCCGGTACGTCCACAGGTTAGCAGCCCCGGTGCGTGAAACCCCATCCAGACATGCCGGCATTGTCCAGTATTCCTATCCCGAGGAAGTGGAACAACAGGCGCGGGAGCCGTGCTGGCTCCATTGTCTTTTTTGGCTGGCTGCGCGGGAGGCGTCTCGACCCGCAAGGACCGATCTGCGCCGTCAATCGCACCGCTGGTCATCGTCATCCCGACATTGGTCGCATTGCTGACCTTTGGCTGGATGTTCCGCGGCGCGAACCGCACAGCGCGCTACGACCCCGGAATCCAGCTATTCCGGCCGGATCGAGCTGATCGTCTGGTCGGTCCCGGCGCTCACCATCCTCTTCCTCGGCGGTTCGATCTACTACGGGTCCTACGACCTCGATCCACGCCGGCCGATCGCGTCTGGCCAGCGGCCCCTTGATCTCCAGGTGGTGGCGCTCGACTGGAATTGGCTGTTCCTCTACCCGGAACAGGGTGTGGGAATCAATCAGGTAGCCATTCCCGCCGGCGTTCCAGTGCATTTCAGGCGCTGACCTCGGCCAGTGTGATGAATACCTTCTTCGTGCCGCAGCTCGGCAGCATGGTCAGGTCATGAAAAGCATGCAGACCGAATTGCATCTGCAGGCCCGCCTCTCCCGTGCGGGACACGGCACGGTTGAACTCCGATTTTAAAAGTAGAACTCGCGTTCGACTAGCAGCTGAGAACAAGCCGGGGAGAGAAAAGTTTCGGTTAGGATGGAATAGTTTAGCCCCGGGGTTGGTACATGGGGCGCTGGGGGTGAGATTCGACCGTGACAGGTCGCTGTCATATCTAGGGAGCGGAGCAGGCATTGATAATCCATGGCTACTCGATGCCTGCAATTCGGGAGGAAGACGCTCCCTTCCGGCCCAGCGGTTGCGTCCCTCACCGCTGGGCCAGTTCAGAGCGCAAGCTAGGCAAGGTAACATGAGCCCGAAGTTCGATGTTACACCTCATCTGGAGGTTTTGTGGCGGTACGGGCGGGTGCTTACTCGTGATGACTCCGACGCGGATGATCTGGTTCAGGAAGCGCTCGTTCGCGCCCTTTCGTTGGCAAAGTCTTTCGATACCTCGCGTCCGCTGTTGCCATGGCTGATCGCTATCGTCCGCAATACGTTTTTGACCGGTACCACCCGGATGGCAAACGACAGGCAGCGCCTGGCCTCTTATGGTGACCTGTCCGAAGCAGCTTCGCCGCCGGCGCAGGAGCGTTGTGCCGAATTGGTCGACGTTGAAAGGGCGCTGGCTACCCTGCCTGCGGAGCAGGCGGAGGTTCTTCATCTAGTCGGGGTTTTGGGCTTCACCTACTCTGAGGCTGCCGAACTGCTGGAGGTGCCCACAGGGACGGTAATGTCCCGCCTGAGCCGAGCTCGAGCAGCTCTGAAACATTGCATGGGTGACGCGAGCAAAAATGCGTCGGGGTCGTTTAAAGTTGTAGGAGGCCGTGATGTGGCCGGCTAGCCGTGTTTCAGACGAAGAGATCAACCGGTTCCTCGACGGTGAGCTCTCGCCGTCCCAGAGATCCGAGCTACAAGCGCGGCTCGCGCGGGAGCCGGAACGGGCAGCTGAGGTGTTTGCGCACGCGCAACGCATGGAGGCCATGCGCGATGCCCAACCGCGTCGAATGTTTCCTCCACGCGCGAGTCTCGACAAGGCGAAGCAGCTGGAGCGAGTTTTCCGCCGCAGAAAGCTGCTGGCTGGCTTGAGGCTGCAGGTCGCCGCCGTCGCACTCATTGGGATAGGGTGGTCAGCGAATTCGCTAACTCTTCCGCTTCGCCTGGGTGGCGACACAGCAGACCAGAACTTCATTTTGTCTGCGCGAGAAGCATTACGCGTTGCGCAGCTGAATGCTGGTCCGGAAAGAGGTGCGGAGCCAAAGCAGGAAAAGATCGAGCGCTTGGTAGGTGCGGTGAACGTGAGCATGCCTGACCTGCCAGCGGTCTGGGTGGTGAACGACGTTCAGGTTCAGCCCTGGAATGGCAAACAGAGCCTGGTGGTGACAGCTGACACGCCCAGCGTCGGCCGGATCACGCTGGTGGCTGCCCCGATGAGCGGCGAGGACGCCGTGCCCCCGACCACCGCCACCGACGGCCGGGTGCCGACCGTCTATTGGCAGTCGGGGGGAACCGCCTACGCCCTGATGGGTTCCGCCGCGCCAGACCGGCTCGAGAAAGAGGCAAAGCAAATTGTAGTCGCCACGCGAAGAAACGCCTATCCAAAAATAAGGGGTTGATGACCAAAGCGCGAAAAAAGGGAGAAGCAAGGTCGCGGCGGACTGCTGGGACGTCGCTTTCATCGGTGGCGCTATGCAAGCTGCCGCAATCACCGGAAACGCAATGAACGTCCTACCGTTTGAAAGGCGATATTACTCTTCTGCATGCCCTATTTGCGAAGGACCTGCCCTCGAAGCCGATATCGCTTCCCGAAAGGTCGAATTCCAGTGCGCCTCGTGTGGTGCATACGAGATCACTTCGGCAGCGCGTTCTGCAATGAAGGCCCTTTCGCGGGAAAATCGAAAGCTGTGGCTGATCCAGGCCCGGCAAGAATCAGCGACCTTCCACAGAATCGCACTGGTTTCGTGTGCAAATGAAGCCCCCGCTCAAACCCGTAGGGCGTTGTAATGCAAGATCATATGGAAGTGCGGCCGCGCGGGCACTTCCTGACGGCCCGGCACTAGGCGGGGTTTTGTGCCGGGCCGCATCCTTATCGCTGTTATGCATGAAATCCTGTCAGCATCGTGGATTTGAGCGTACATCCATGCGCAATCTACACGATTATGAAAAAAAATAGGCCTGATCGGTTATACTTCCGATGGCGAATACATAGCCGTTATGGGCGAGGACGACTGTCTGCTTGGTGGCGAATTGTGCGGGCTCGAGGGCGCGCCCTTGGCTCAACAAGCGGCTTCCCTCCCAAGATACTATCCCAGCGGGATTCGCCTGGTCCTGGTAACGGTAAAAGGAGACCAGGTCGTTGCGATCAGGGACTACGATTCCTCGCAACCCGAAATCCAGGCGTGATTTGCTGTGGCTGTCGGGAACCGAGCGGTGCTGCGGAACTCATGGCCGTTCACCTGCGAATGCGGAAGGGCCCGACATTTCCAGCCGCCGTCGGAGGCGCCGCTCACGGCTGATCGGGTGTCAATACGAGTCCGCACCATCGCTCGGTACGAGGCCTATTCGACAAGCATGTGCGCCTCTCTGGCCGCGTCGACCAACGCGTCCCTGGCGGCGTCAGCCGCTATACCGCCATTCATGGCCTGGCGGCAGGCTCTTAACGCCGCCAGATGTTTCTGGCTTCCTGCACTGCGCCAGTGCTTGGTAAGCAGGTCGACTGCTTGCTTGGCGCTGGAAAGATTGTTGATCTCGCCAGATATGCCGGTGGCCATTGGCACCGGCCTTGAAAACCAAGCTTCATACATGCCACGCCTCCATTGCGATGGCTGCCCGGCAAACACTGCGCTGCCGGGCGAGATCGGAGTCAACCTTTGGTGCTGTCCTGAGCCACGTTGTTGGTCGGGATCGTGTCCATCGCTGCCAATTTTTCCGCACACAGGTCCGCGGCGCCCGGGGCGTCCTTCTTCATTCCGGCCAGTTTGACCCAGCCGCCGTCGCTGATGAAACTATCTCTTTGGTACGAAGACGTTCCCTTCAGTTTGGTCAGATTTTCTGTCGCGTTGGATGCCGTGATGAACTTTTCGACACAAAGATTGGCGACCAGTTCAGCCCGCGCCTTGATGGCCGAGGTCTTCGCCATTTCCGATGCCGTTCCTGCCGTGGTCCAACCGCCGGCCGTGAAGCCGACTATCATCGTTAATACGACGGCAGCCGCGACCGACCAGAACCATAATGTCTTGGAGGGCTGATATTCATTGAAGCGCTGCGAAACGGTTTGATTGTCTGCCATAACTTCCTCCGTTTGAGGTCCGCTCTTTGTTTTAGGTTGATTTGCGCCGTCCTGGCCGACAATGGCCGGAAATCGGCCTATGATCGACATGTTGAGGCCTCTCTGCAGAGGCGACCCAGCTTTGGATACAGGGGAGGGGAACGCTGGGTCCGATTGGCAGAGTTTTCGGTCGCGAGCACATCGGCGCAAATCCTCCAACGCTTGTGCTTGTCTCCCGCACTCTAGCGCCTGAGACGCTGTGCTTGAGCACCCGGAAGTTCTGCAAAATGGCAAGAGCGGACAAACTTCACCTCGATGCTGGATATACCGAGTCCGACCGGAAACTATTCCAACCCAAGTCGCGATTATGTGGAGTGGCGTTGTGCTGCCGGGCCTCGGCGGCGTTGATTGCGTAGTTGCGATCGATCGTGCAGCATGAACCAGCTTATTTGACGAACCGCGCGATGACGGGCGGCGCCGCGATATTGGAGGTCTCCGCGCTTCCCGCCCCTGTCATTCCCGGCCTCGCTGTTCCTGCGCGACGATGGACGGCCCACCTTTCCGGTCCGCTTCGAACGCTTCTTTCCCTTTTTGGGCCCAAAGCATGCGCGCCTGTTCGCCTTGCTCGCTCCGGAATTTGTCGCCCATCCAGAGCAGTGCGCCGTTGATGGTGGTGCGATCATCGCCAGTCAGATCAACAATGCCAGCCTTGACCAGGAGACCGCCGAGTTCGATCAGATGTCGCGTGCGCTTGCGCCGCTCGACCTGCCACGTGCGCATGTCATTGCGAGCCTTTACCGCCTGGTGCTGCCCTGCAGCCCCTATTTCGCTGGCACCCCAGCCAATGCGCAGAAATTGGACTTTCGTCGAAATAAAATGTGTGGCCCGTGCAAAACTAGCCAATTCGGCTCGCACTTCGGAGGTGCCGGTCACCTATTGCCGAGTTTGCAAAGCCATTGAATCCCGGTGCTCCTGTGCCATCCTTTCAGGCCGATGAGCCTCACAAGCAGGTCATCGACACCCAGGGGGAGATCAACCACGACCCGAAGGGCGCGAAAATCACTCAAAGGCAGGTCGAGGCCAAGAACAAGGAGCTGTCTCAGAAACGCAGCGCCGAGATCAAAGCAAAGACGGCCTCTGCTCCCACCCAGTGGTCCTCTTATCCTCAGGAATCGCTCGACAGCCCGATGAAAGCGCAAACCACGGGGACTTGACGGGTTAGCGAGAGCGGGAAGGGAGCCTCCCCCGAACCTCGGCCCAATGACGCGCCGGTCCTCGAGATCTTACATTTCACGGATCCGCTATCCTGTTGGAGCCGCGTCCAGTGTCTGGGGACCTGGGCTTTGGTGCTTTGAAATGTTCCAGGGATACGAAGCGAAGACGCCGGCTGCGACCCCGGCAGACCTGGAGCCGAAGCTTCTTGTGGTGCCATGCGGGCGCACAAACGCGGGCAGACACAAGAGCACAAGCAGAAGCGATGGCCCGACCAGGCGCGGGACCTGTGCCAACCAATCCGTGCCGACCTCCCAACGCCCAGGCGAGCGTGAACACATAGGTGGCGGCGTAGAGCCAAATTCCGCTCCGGAAAGAAAGAGCAACAGCGCGCCCGAGGCGGTCAGGCCAGCCCCTGCGATCAAGTAATACCAGGAGCCGCCGAGCGCGGCGAGCCAGATGCCACCGGCTCAAGCACCGCGCTAATCAGCAGAATGGCAGCACCACGGATTCTGCAGTAGTCGTAGATCCAGCCACGAGCATTACCGCGCTCCGATGTCCGCATTTCGAGTCCTCCTGGGGGCAGTCGTCTCAGCGACGAAGTCGGGCCAGCACGGGGCCGTTCACACATTGTTGCATCTCGCTACACAGCAGAACTGTGAGGCAGCGCCATTGTTCCCTGGTTTATGCGGGCTGCGGCATGGGCCCACGAACGCGGATTTGGCGGGCGCGGGGCATCTTTTTAGAAGCCTCGCACCCGCTAGATTGGGTGAAAACATCCCGGGAAAGGGAGCGGCGCGCCGCCTCTTCGTGAGACAAGGAAACCCGTCTCAACCCGAACTCCCCAAACCCAAAGGCAACTTCACGACGCTCGGCCCCGTTCGTCGGGATCTGCCAACGCCGAGACATCCTTGCTGGCAGGAGCGCGCTCTACGTATAGCCGCAAAAAGAAAATCCGGAT
>NZ_JAIUGW010000050.1:0-10721 GCF_020164795.1 Mesorhizobium sp. ES1-3 | reverse complement strand
GCGATCGTGCGCCTCGTCGGCGCAATCCTGCTCGAACAGAACGATGAATGGGCAGTGCAGCGGGCCAGATATATGACCCTGGAAACGATCAGCCAGATGAGCGATGATCCCCTCATCAGCCTGCCAGCCGTGGCGCGCTAATCAGCCCGGCCCATGCCGGAGAGCACGGCGACCAATGCCGCCAGCTACACCACCCAGAGGGACACGATCCGATTGGCTGGTCGGACGTTATCCGCACAATAGAATTCCGCACATGGTTTCCGTACGTGAAACTATCCTCGGATCGCTATCCTGGCACCACATACGGCGATGTACGGAAATCCGTCGTTTCCTGAACATCATGATCGACGCTTTCTAGAAGACGAGGCTAATCGGTTGTCACATCGATCCGACTTGAGGTCTCATTGTCCGATGCGGCCATCACCCACACGATCTTGAAGCAAAAATATTCGCTACTTCTAATATAATAGATCACAAAAAGTTGATGGCGCGTTTATTTATTTTCACGCTTCGGTGATTGCTACCGCAGCTTGCAGTGGTGAATAAGTGAAAAACAAGTAACCCAAGTGTTGTTTGCCGGGGGCAAGTGGGGGCAGTCACGCCTATAGTCGTGCGTCTGGACAGTGGTGTCATTTGCTTGACACTGATTACGCAGTATTTGCGCCGGCCGGCCGATCCCGACGCCATTCGGCATGACCTTGGTCTGGGCGAACGGCTTGCCGATCGCGTCGACATCGTGCGGTCGGCAAAGCGGCTGAAGCTCAAAGCGAGGATCGCCAGGCCGTCACCGAAGCGGCTCGATCGGCTGCCGCTGCCGGCGATCATCGAGAAGACCGACGGCAGCTTCGCTCTGCTGGCGGCACTCTCCCCGGGAAAAGTGCTGCTGCAGGATCCGCAATCGGGCGCGCCGCAAGAACTTGCGCGGGCCGACTTCGAGGCGCTGTGGAGCGGCTATGTCGTGCTGGTCACCAGCCGCGCCTTCGCGCAAGGCTTTTCGCGGCGCTTCGATTTCTCCTGGTTCATTCCCGAGATCATCCGCTATCGCTGGATCTTCGCTGAAGTGCTGCTCGCCTCGTTCTTCGTGCAGTTGCTTGGCCTGATCTCGCCGATCTTCTTCCAGCTGGTCATCGACAAGGTGCTGGTCCACAACGGCCTGACGACGCTTGAAGTGCTGGTCGTCGGCCTGTCTCGATGTTCGAGGTTCTGCTCACCGGCCTGCGTACCTACACCACCATCCACACCACCAGCCGCATCGACGTGGCGCTGGGCGCAAAACTGTTCAACCATCTGCTCGGCCTGCCGATCGCCTATTTCGAGGCGCGGCAGACCGGCCAGACGGTGGCCCGCCTGCATGAGTTGGAGAACATCCGCGCCTTCCTCACCGGCTCGGCGCTCACCGTGCTGCTCGACGTTCTTTTTCTTTTTGTCTTCCTCGCGGTGATGTATCTTTACAGCCCGTGGCTAACCCTGATCGTCATCTATTCGATCCCGGCCTATGTCATCCTGTCGATGGCGGTGACGCCGGAGTTCCGCCGCCGCATCGAGGAAAAGTTCAACCGAGGCGCCGAGAACCAGACGTTCCTGGTCGAATCGATCGTCGGCGTCGAAACGCTGAAGGCGATGGCGGTCGAGCCGCAGATGCAGCGGCGCTGGGAGGACCAGCTTGCCGGCTATGTCGGTGCCGGATTCCGCACCGCCAGGCTCGCCAATTTCGCCTCCAACACCGCCCAGCTGATTTCCAAGGCGGTGATGGTCGCCACCATGTGGTTCGGCGCCAAGGCGGTGGTGGCCGGCGACATGACGGTCGGCCAGCTGGTCGCCTTCAACATCATGGCCGGTCGTGTTTCCGGCCCGGTGCTGCGGCTGGCACAACTGTGGCAGGATTTGCAGCAGGTGCGCATTTCCGTCGATAGGCTGGGCGACATCCTCAACGCTCCGGTCGAAATATCAGGCGGCAGCGGGCAGGGTTCGCTGCGCAAAATCTCGGGCCATGCCGCCTTCGACCACGTCACCTTCCGCTACCGCCCCGGCGAGCGCGAGATCTTGAGCGACGTCTCGTTCCAGACCGAGCCCGGCGAGATCGTCGGCATTGTCGGGCCGTCCGGTTCGGGCAAGAGCACCGTCGCCAAGCTGTTGCAGCGGCTGCATGTGCCTGAGCGCGGCCGCGTGCTGGTCGACGGTGTCGACCTGGCGCTGATCGATCCGCGCAGCCTGCGCCGCCAGATCGGCGTCGTGCTGCAGGAGAATATTTTGTTCCGCCGCACTGTGCGCGAGAACATCGCGCTGGCCGACCCGGCACTGCCGCTAGAGCGCGTCATCGAGGCAGCAAAGCTTTCCGGCGCGCACGAATTTATCCTGCAGCTCAAGTCGGGCTACGACACGGTGCTGGAGGAGCGTGGCTCCAACCTCTCCGGCGGTCAGCGCCAGCGCATTGCCATTGCCCGCGCCCTGGTCACCAACCCGCGCATCCTGCTGTTCGATGAGGCGACCAGCGCGCTCGACTATGAGTCCGAATACATCATCCAGCAGAACATGCGGCTGATGGCCAAGGGACGCACCGTGTTCATCATCGCGCACCGGCTGGCCGCACTTCGCGATGCCACGCGCATCATGACCATCGAGGCCGGCCGCATCACCGAGCAGGGCACGCATGACGAATTGCTGAAGCTCAACGGCCGTTACGCCCAGCTCTACCGGCTGCAGGCCGAGCAGCGCCCGTCCACCCAACCACAGGCGGCGGAGTAGACGATGGGGCGCTATTGGCAAGCCGTGAAAGAAGGCGTGGCGCGCGAAGGCGAAGCCAAGCGCCCGAAACTCAACCGCGACGAACGCGCCTTCCAGGCCGCCGCGATCGAGATCCTGGAAACGCCGGCCTCGCCGGCGGCGCGGATCTTCTCCGCGCTGATCATGCTGTTTGCCGTCGGCGCCCTTGCGTGGTCGTGGTACGGTCGCATCGACACTTATGCCACCGTGCAGGGCAAGCTGATCCCGATCGGCAAGGTGCAGGTCATCGAGCCGCTGATCACCGGCACGGTCAAGGCGCTGCATGTCAGAGCCGGCGACCATGTCGCGGCGGGCGATATGCTCATCGAACTGGAGCCGGCAGAATACGCGGCCGAGCGGCAGAAAAATGCCGGCAACCTTGCCGCGGCGCAAGTCTCCAAGGCGCGGCTCCAGGCGCTGATCGATGCCGTGGCTGACGGCACGCCTGCGACAGAGGCGGCGTTCGTCGCGCCCGAAAATGCCCCGGCGCCGCTGGTCGCGTTGCAGCGCCTGCAGATGCGTCAGTCACTGGCCGCCTATCAGTCGGAACAGGACAGCCTCGAAGCCGAGATCGCGCAGAAGCGCATCGAGATCGAGCGCGCCGGCAAGACGTTGGTTGAGCGCCGAAAGCTGGTCCAGCTCGCCGGCGACAGGCTGGATGTCTTTGAGGCACTTGAAAAGCGCCAGGTCGGCATCAAGACCAGCACCATCGAGGCCCGCCAGGGCGAGCAGGACCAGTTGATGGAGACGGTGTCCGACGAGGGACACATCGCCGAACTCGAAGCCACGGTGAAGACGCTTGCCGCGCAAAAACTTGCGCGCCGCGACGCCTATCTCGACAAGGTCGCCACCGAACTGATCGAGATCGACCGCACGATCGGCGTGTCGCGGCAGGACCTCGCCAAGGCCGAACTGTTCGAGCGCGCCAGCCTGCTAAAATCCCCGGTCGCCGGCCGGGTCCAGCAGCTGGAGGTCAACACGCTGGGCGAGGTGGTGCAGACCGGCCAGAAGCTGATGGTGGTGGTGCCCGACGGCACGAAGCTCGAGATCGAGGCGATGCTGCTCAACCGCGACAAGGGCTTTGTCCATGAAGGGCAGGAAGCGCGGGTCAAGCTCGAAGCCTTCCCCTTCACCCGCTACGGCACGCTTAATGGCGCGGTGCTGACCGTCTCCAACGACGCCATCCCCGCCGGAACGCCGCAGCAGCCTTCAGCGGCCAAGGAACAGACCGCGCGCGACAGCGCCGGGCCGCTGGTGTTCCCGGTCAGGATTGCGCTGAATGAGACATCGATACGGGTCGAGGGCAGGGATGTCGTGCTGACCCCCGGCATGTCGGTGACGGCGGAGGTCAAGACCGGGAACCGGCGGGTGCTGGAGTATTTGCTCGACCCACTGATGGAGATGACGGATGAGGCGTTCCATGAGCGGTAGCCCAATCGTCTTTTGTCGGCATCGAATTGCTTGCCATCGGCCTCCCAAGAATCGTCTATTGTTATTTAAGCTGTAGTAAAAATGCATGAGGATCTAAATAAATCTATCGGAGTATCTTAAATTAAGGAGGAGATTTTGAAATGGCCAAAGAGGAAAAATACATACTAATTGGGATTGGTGTTTCTTTACCGATCTCTGTTATTCTTTTTATTATTGAATTGAAATACAGCCAAATTAGAATTTACTTCCTATGTGCGGCTGTATTCAGTTCATTTTTGATATTTTTATTTATTTTTCAGATCTCTGCAAAGAAGTTATATGGCATTGGATACTTGGAAGGAATATACAAGAATATAAAGAAAAAGTACTGATGAAAATGATGATGATATGAGCGGCGGCATATACGGTCAGGTTGGTACGGTTGGTGGGTATATTGGAACAAATGTTGATGGCGATGTGGTTGCTGGTGTGTCGCAAACCTATGTCGGACCGGATGCAATAGGGTATTATTGGAGCTATGACTTAGTTAATTTAAGTGTAATAGCAGATCCAACGAGGTGGAGCTTAGATGTATTTTCATGGTCTATGTTTGATCCATCGTTGCAGGTATCGGTTGGGGTTCCAACAGGAATTCCGTCTCCCGTAACTGGTAGCATTACATTCAGCCCCGATACCAATCAAGCAACGGTTCAGGTCGGCACGGGAGTAACTGACCTGTTAGAAGCAGGTGTCTACCACACTGTTCCGCCGATAGATCTGCCTAATTTTGATCCGACCTATAGATTTGATCCGGCAACTCCGCTGTCAGGCTTTGAGCCGGACGGTATAGGTGGCTTCGATCTCAACGATCCTGTTTATCATCTCCCGAACTATACCGACCGTTATACAGGGTGGGGCTTGGATTCGCCTAGCGAGGGGCATACCAACAGGCCGCCGTCGTCGGCACCGCCTGCTGCTGATCCACGAGCCCCAGACCGATCATCGAATCCCGGAGGGCAAGGCGGTCAACGGGGCGGAAGCGAAGCCGGCGGAAACAACAACGCTGGTGGAAGTGCAAATGCTGGGGGCTCCACAGGTCAAGGGAGTGGTAACGGCGCCAGTGGCCATCAGAGCTCACCTGGAAACAGCGGCAACCACCCCAGCACCGGTGGAGGCATAGGGGCTAGCGGCTCGGCCAGCGCTGGGACCGGAGCGGGCGGAACTGGGTCAGGCCATGTATCGGTTGGGAGTGGTGAGCGGTCGTCACCGTCATCTTGTTAGCGCTGGTTGTCGTCGTGGTCCGATCCGCGAGCGATCCGTCAGTGTTGAAATCGCTGACATGCGCTGACGCACGCCTGCGGTCACAGTCGTGGTATCGGTTTGCGAGCGCTCATAGGCGCCGTTGCCATCATCGTCGAACTGCGTCGTTGTCGAGAGACCGTCGGCACTGGTAGTGGTGCGGTTCTGGAACGCCAGCGTTCCGTCCTTGCCGTACCCGCCAAGCGTTATGGTTTTCGAGCCGTCGCCGTTGGTGACGACAGTGCTCTTGATAATGTAGCCGTTCGCATCAGAGGTGAGAATAGCGTCGCCGACGGTGCCAGTGCTGCCATCTGTCCGGGTGAATTGCGCCGTGCCGGTGATCGCTGACCCATCGGCGAATTGCTGGCCGCTGCCTGATGGCGTCAAGCCTATCGATGCAATGCCCAGAGATGCCAGCGAAACCAGTTGGCCGTCGACCATGACCTTGAATTCGGACCACCGATCGTCGCCGGCGTCGAGCTTGCCATTGTGATTGGTATCGAAGACGCTCTTCAGCGCCTCGAGGTCGCTGGTCGCCGTGTGGTCCCATTCGGTGAAGACGAACTCGCTGGAGCGGCTGATCTTGCCGTCGCCATCGGCATCGAGCACCAGCACACCTGTACCGGCATCCGCCCAGGCCGTGCGATGCTGATAGCCATCGCCTTCAAGGTCGAGGAACTGCGATGATGAGAACAGCGGATTGATGGACAAGCCGTTACCGGAAAGGTCAAGCAGGACCGGTACACCAGCGTAACTGGTATGATCGTTGATGCCACCGCCTTGATATCCGGGGGCGTTGGCATTGCCCGGGTTGTTGCCGACCACCAACTGGGACAGTTTTGGCTCAAATCCCCTTAGCCAGGACGCCACGGATGTAACAACGATCAACGCTGACGGCACCACGACGAGGACTGTTACGAATTTCAAAGTCGACGGCTCGCAACTGTCGAAATTCGTCACGGCCACAAGTGTCGACGGCAGGACCGCCACCACTCAGGAAGACATCGACGGCGTGGTCGGATTTGACCGTGTCACGATTGACGATGTTCGGGTCTTGGCTGACGCCTCGAGGGTCGAAACGGTGAAGAGAACGACGACCGCCGGCGTGCTTCTCGACAGCGTAACGACGACGACCAGTGGCGACGGACGGCTGATGACCATAATACGCGACGCTGACGGGGATGGAACCCGCGACCAGACAGAGACCACGACGAAGGCAGTCGATGGCTCGGTGACAACCGTTATCGATGACTACAGCGCCGCCGGTCACAAATCGAGCGAGACCAAGGTTGTGATCAGCGCTGATGGCCTGAAGGCGACGTCCGAATGGGATTTTGATGGCAACGGCACAGTCGATCAACGGCGTATCGAAACGGACGACTTGCTCGGCATTGCCAGCGGATATCACTCATCCAGCGTCATCGATACAGCAGTCCCCGCAGGAACCCAAATCAGCAGATTAAGCTGGGAGACATCCGCTGACGGAAACGAGCGCGTTGGAATGCAGACTGTAAACGGCAGCTCGACAGTGAATGTCTATCAAAGCGAAACGAGGAGTACGGATGGATCCGTTACCCGATTCACAGACAATTTTACCGCGTCATCAAGAGATGTTGCGCGATTGATACCAGGCGTCATCTTTTGGAAAAACAAAATTGCTTACGCATCCGCCGAGTTCGACAGCGCCGACGGCCTGACTTCGACGACATACATGGACCTCGACGGTAATGGCAATACTTACCAACTGTCGGTGGCGAATCCGGATGTCACGAATTACGAGTATAAGGCCGTTGCCCAGACGCAGATCGACGGCTCTGTCGTAACGACAATCACCGAGAAGAACAGTAGTGGTGCGGTGATTGCCAATGGCACTATGACCAGCAGCGCTGATGGTCTGACAACGACGCTGCTTAAGGACGGAGACAACAACGGAACCTATGAACACAAGGAAGTCGCAGTCACGCGTATCGACGGATCTATCCGCAAGGTTGTAACCGACTACAATGCCAGCGGCGTGGTCACGCAGACGGTGACAACGGACGTCAGCGCCAACGGTAAATCGACCTCCGTTGTGACGGCGAACACTGCGATAGGGACAGGCACCGCTGCCGGTCCATCAGGCGTCGAATTCATCGCCACCGGCGCGACCAACGACACCATCACCGGAAGCGCCGGCGATGACCATATTCAGGGCGGTGCCGGTATCGATACGCTGAACGGCGGCGCGGGCGATGATCTTCTCGATGGCGGCACGGGCGCCGACATCATGAAAGGCAACGCCGGCAACGATACCTATATCGTGGACGACGCCGGTGACCAGGTCATCGAGGCAGCGAGCGAAGGCACTGATACCGTGCTTAGTTCGGTTACCTACACGATTTCCGATGCGGATGTCGAAAACCTGACACTGACGGGGATGGCCGCGATCAACGGGACAGGCAATTCGAGCAACAACATCCTGACAGGCAATGCTGCCGCCAACCTCCTCAATGGCGGCGCCGGCAACGACACACTTTACGGCGGAGCCGGGAATGATGTCTTCATTGGCATGACTGGCAATGACACCATTTACGCCGGTACGGGAAACGACTACGCGAACGGCGGCGACGGCGATGACCAGTTTGTCTTCCAGCGCGGCGACGGTAACGATACGATCGACGACGAACTGGACGCCGTCACCACCGCTTCATCTGACATCACTGCCGCCTCGGCGTTGGGTGTTTCGGCCACCGGGATCGTCAACAGCTGGGTCGGCGGCTACTATTGGCAAACCGCCACGAACAGTCTCCTCAAGCGCTTGGAGGCGGGTAGCGATACCTTGGTTCTCCAGGGTGTAGGGGTAGGCGACCTATCGTTTTCTTGGGGAGGTGCAGACAGCGGCAATCTCCTGATTAACATTGCTGGCGGCCCAGCCGGCGACAGTGTGAATCTCATTCAGCAGCGCTTCGCGGGTCATATCGAGAAACTGGCGCTCGATGGCTTGGGCACCATGAACCTTGGTGTAGCAACGGCTGCGGGTGCCACAGTCAATGGCACTGCCTCAGCCGACATTCTGTTCGGTCTGGTCGGCGGCGAAACGCTTTGGGGTAACGGCGGCAATGACCTGATTTATGCCGGCGCCGGCAATGACGTGCTGGCCGGTGGTGCCGGTGATGACACGCTGGTTGGCGGAACAGGCAGCGACTACAGCAACGGCGAGGATGGCAGCGATAGCTATGTGTTCAGACGCGGCGATGGCAGCGACACCATCGAGGATTTCAGTCTCGTCGCAACGACCGCGACGGCCGATATCAATGCTGCACAAGCCTTGGGCGTTTCTGCCACCGGGTACACCAACACCTGGATCGGCGGCTACCTCTGGCAAACCAGCTCAAATAGCCTGCTGAAGCTGATCGCGTCCACCGGCAGCGATACGCTCGTCCTCCAAGGCGACATCACGGCTGATGACCTCACCTTCTCGTGGACTGGTGTGGGTGCCGACAATCTCCAACTTACCATCGCGGGCGGTCCAACTGGCGATGCCGTTAGGATGGATCAGCAGAAGACAGCTGTCGCAAAGATCGAAAAGCTACAGCTGGATGGGCTGGGCACGATGAGTTTGAATGTTGCTGCGTCGGCCGGCGCGACCGTCAATGCTGCCGCCGGTCCCAATATTATCTTTGGCCTAGCAGGCAACGAAACGCTCAATGGCAATTCCAGCAACGACATTATCTATGGCGGCGCCGGAAACGACAATCTGAACGGCTTCGATGGCGATGACGTATTGGTTGGAGGTGTCGGCAATGACATTCTGAATGGTGTAAGCGGCAATGACCGGTATGTGTTCCGCCGTGGCGACGGCACCGATATCATCAATGATATCAACTGTGCATTTGTCACCGGAGCGGCTGACATTAGCGCCGCGCAAGCATTGAATGTTCAACCGGGCGGCATTGTTGATACCTGGGTTGGCGGATATGCATGGACGACGCCGTCCAACGGGCTTCTGAAGATCTTTGAAGGCGGTAGTCAGGACATCCTGACGCTGGAGGGCGGAATTAAAATCGATGACCTTTCCTTCACTTGGTATGGTGCAGGCAATGAAAACCCGGCGATCGACTTTGCCGGCGGCCCATCCACGGATCGAATATATTTGGTCGAGCAAGCTGTCGCCAGGAGCCGCGTCGAAAAGCTTCAGCTCGACGGGACAGGTTCTATGAACTTCGTTGTTGCGCGCACCGCCGGTGGAACAGCCGCTGGCAGCACGCAAGCAGACGTCATATTCGGTCTGACCGGCAACGAAACGTTGAACGGCGACGCCGGCAACGACATACTCGTCGGAGGCACCGGCAACGACACGCTTGTTGGTGGCGCGGGCAACGACCAATATCGGTTCAGGGCCGGCGATGGCGCCGACACCATCATCGAATCCGGCGCCTACAACGACAATGACGAACTCGATTTCGGCTCCGGCATCGACTGGAACGAACTCTGGTTCAGCCAGCAGGGCAACAACCTGGTCATTTCTGTGCTGGGGACGACAGATAAGGTGACAGCCAACGGTTGGTTCACCGGGCAAGGCAATGTCGTCGAGACGTTGAAATCGGGCGATGGCAAGGTGCTGCATTCATCCGACGTGGCAACCCTGGTCGCGGCCATGGCCGGGTTCGATCCGGCAACGTCGCCTGGTGGAACCGGCATCCATCCCAATGATCCCCTGCTCGGCGATCCAAACCAGATCGGTTCGATCTCAAGGGCGATGCAGTCGTCCTGGATGGCAGCGTAGCTCTGCCTCGCGACTTAGAGCCGGGCCAGCAATGGCTCGGCATCCAAGATCGCCACGGTCAGGGCTCGAGGGCAAAAAGGCGCAATCTTTCGCGTGTTGGACGAGAATGGGCTCGGATGGGCGCCGATTCAACATAATGGATATTATGAGAATCCTTGAGCCTCTAGCTAGCCAATAGGTCTGGATCCGCAGTGTTGCGACGTTGATCGAGGCCCTTATCGCGGCGTTCGAGTCGGAAGACCGCTACATAGCGAGACCCACTATCGAGGAAGCGCTCTTCTACTATTGGCGACGCTCAGTCGAGAATGTGAACGCCGAAGGGCGCCTGGAATAAGGTCGTGTGCCCCGGTGGGCCGTTTTGGTCCAAAAACCAGAGCGCGAGGGGGACGCTCCAGAAAATTGTCGCCACTAGAGCGGGATGAGATTAGTTTCGGTCATATCCGGAGTTTTCGAAGTAGTGTGAGCATTCTGTCGGTGTGATGCG
>NZ_JAIUGW010000005.1:0-370453 GCF_020164795.1 Mesorhizobium sp. ES1-3 | reverse complement strand
CGGCAACCGCATCTTAGGGGGAGAAAACTGTTACCTATGTATCCGGTTCATTCTGTTACCCATCTATCCGCTGGACACGGTGTTGGCGATTTCGCCAATTACCGGCGACGTTTCGGCCAGTCCCTTTCTCCCCGTCTCTATACGGGGAGAAATGTCCGGCAGGACAATGAGGGGCGGCGCTAACGTTAAGGATTGGCCACTTCAAGCAAGTTCAATGGGCCTTTCAAAGCCCTGGTTAAACCACAAAGAAATCCTCGACACGCTGCCTGGCCTCGATCAGTGCTGGCAGGATTTCGCGTTGCATTTCCGCGACGGAAAACCGTGCCGACTGGGTCGAGACATTGATCGCCGCGACCGTGCGTCCAGCCTTGTCGCGGATCGGCACGGCGATCGAGCGCAGGCCGAGTTCCAGTTCTTCGTCGACGACGGCGAAGCCATCCGTTCCAGCCTTGCCGATGGCCTCTGCGAGCAATGACCTGTCGGTGATCGTCTTCGGCGTCCGGCTTTCGATGGTTGCGCGGCTAAGAAAGGCGTCCAATTCCGCTGGTGTCAGCCCAGCCAGCAGCATCCGCCCCATCGAGGTGCAATAGGCGGGCAGTCTAGTGCCGACGTCGAGCGACACGCTCAAGATGCGCCGCCCGGGAATGCGAGCGACATAGACGACATCCTCGCCCGACAGGATCGCCGCCGAACAGGCCTCGTTCAACTGCGCCGCGACCGTGCGCATGATGGGCGCGGCGAAGGTCCATAGGGAAGTGCCGGCGAGCCAAATTCGGGCAACGCTCAGCAGGCGCGGCGAGAGTGAAAACACACGGGCCGACTGGGTGGCATAGCCGGTGGCAACCAGAGTGAGAAGGAAGCGCCGGGCACCGGCGCGGGTCAGACCCGCTTCCTCGGCCATCTCCGTCAGCGTCATGCCCGAGGGGTGCCGGGCCAGGATCTCCATCACGGCAAGACCGCGCTCGAGCGAGCCGACATGATCACGGGAAACGGTCTCTTCGTCCATCTCGTCCTCTGACAAAGGCGATTTCGCCAGCATTGACTCCGCCTGGAAGCAGGCGCAGAAAGTATCACATGCAATACTTATGTTCGCAATGCGAACTTTTTGAATCGTGAGGGTCGCCGCGATGGTCAAGTTCCTGCCGCTCAAACAGGCTGTGGCCGAGAATCTGGGCAATGGCGACTCCGTCGCCTTCGAAGGCTTCACCCATCTGATCCCGACGGCCGCGGCGCATGAGGCGATCCGCCAGGGGTTTCGCGACCTGACCCTGATCCGCATGACGCCCGACCTGATCTATGACCAGATGATCGGCATGGGCATGGCGAAGAAGATCGTCTTTTCCTATGTCGGCAACCCCGGCGTCGGCCTGCTGCGGCGCGCCCGCGATGCGATCGAAAACGGCTTTCCCCGGTCGATCGAGGTCGAAGAACACAGCCATGCCGGCATGGCCAATGCCTATGAAGCGGGTGCGGCGGGCCTGCCTTGCGCCGTCTTCCGCGGTTATCGCGGCGCCGGGCTGGCTGACGTCAATCCCAACATCAGATCGATCACCTGTCCGTTCACCGGCGAGGTGCTGGCGGCCGTGCCGTCGATCCGGCCCGACGTCACCTTCATCCACGCACAGAAGGCCGACAGAAAAGGCAATGTGCTGGTCGAGGGCATCATCGGCATCCAGAAGGAAGCGGTGCTGGCGGCGAGGCGCGCGGTGGTAACGGTCGAGGAGGTGGTCGACAATTTCGACGATCTGCACCCGAACCTGACCGTGCTGCCGCGCTGGACCCTTTCGGCGATCTCGGTGGTGCCCGGCGGCTCGCACCCCTCCTACGCGCATGGCTACTATGCGCGCGACAATGCGGCTTATCTGGAATGGGACGAGATCGCCGCCGACCGGGAAAAATTCCAGGCGTGGATGCAGGCGCACGTCATCGAAAGAACCGCCGACGATTTCGCGGCCCGCGTCGAGCATCTGAGGAAAGCGGCATGAGCGAGCTCGCCTTTACCCCCAACGAGATGATGACGATCGCCGCCAGCCGTGCGTTGAAGAACGACGATGTCTGCTTCGTCGGCATCGGCGCGCCATCGGCCGCCTGCAACGTCGCGCGGCTGACGCATGCGCCCGATATCACGCTGATCTACGAGAGCGGCACGATCGGCACCGCGCCCGACGTGCTGCCGCTGTCGATCGGCGACGGCGAATTGTGTGAGACCGCGGTCACCACTGTCGCGGTGCCGGAGATGTTCCGCTACTGGCTGCAAGGCGGCCGCATCTCGATCGGCTTCCTCGGCGCGGCACAGCTCGACAAGTTCGGCAACATCAACACCACGGTCATCGGCGACTATTTCCATCCCAAGACAAGGTTGCCAGGCGGTGGCGGCGCTCCCGAAATCGCGACATCGTCGAAGGAGGTCTATATCACCATGGCGCAGACCAAGCGCGGCATGGTCGAAAAGATCGACTTCTTCACCTCCTTCGGCCATGGCGAGGGCGGCGATCATCGCAAGCGGCTTGGCATCGACACCGCTGGCCCGACATTGCTGATCACCGATCTCGCCGTCTGGAAGCCGGATCCGGTGACCAAGGAATTCACCGTGGTGTCGCTGCATCCCGGCGTTACGCGTGAGCAGGTGCAGGACACTTGTGGCTGGGTCGTAAAATTCGCCGAGGCCCTTGACGAGACGCCGGCGCCGACGGAACTCGAACTGAAGACATTGCGCGACCTGCAGGCCCGCACCAAGGCGGCGCATGCGGGGACCGGAAAAGGGAAAGCAGCCTGACATGGCCGAGGCCTATATTTGCGACTACATCCGCACGCCGATCGGCCGCTTTGGCGGTTCGCTGTCTTCGGTACGTACCGACGACCTTGGCGCCATCCCGCTAAAGGCTTTGCTTGAGCGCAATCCCGGCATCGATTGGCAGGCGATCGACGATGTCGTCTATGGCTGCGCCAACCAGGCCGGCGAGGACAACCGCAACGTGGCACGCATGGCGCTGTTGCTGGCCGGCCTGCCCAAGGAAGTCCCCGGCTCGACCGTCAATCGCCTGTGCGGGTCAGGCATGGACGCGCTGACCATCGCCGCGCGCGCCATCAAGGCCGGCGAAGCGGAATTGATGATCGCAGGCGGGGTGGAATCGATGAGCCGTGCGCCTTTCGTCATGCCCAAGGCCGACACGGCGTTCTCGCGCAATGCCGAGATTTACGACACCACCATCGGCTGGCGCTTCGTCAACCCGGTGATGAAGAAGCAGTATGGCGTCGATTCCATGCCGGAAACCGGCGAGAATGTCGCCGAGGATTTTGCCGTGTCACGCACCGACCAGGATGCCTTTGCCGTGCGCAGCCAGGACAAGGCGGTCGCGGCACAAGCCAATGGCCGACTGGCGAAGGAGATCACTGCGGTGACGATCCCGCAGCGCAAGGGCGATGCGGTCATCGTATCGAAGGATGAACATCCCCGTGCCGGCACCACGGTCGAGACGTTGGCCAAGCTGCCGACGCCGTTCCGGCAAGGCGGCACGGTGACGGCGGGCAATGCCTCCGGCGTCAATGACGGCGCGGCGGCGCTCATTGTTGCTTCCGAAGCGGCGGTGAAGAAATACGGCCTGACGCCGATCGCCCGTATCCTTGGCGGTGCGGCCGCCGGTGTCGCGCCGCGCATCATGGGCATCGGTCCGGCGCCGGCGACTCGGAAACTTTGCGCGCGGCTTGGCCTGACGCCGCAACAATTCGATGTCATCGAACTCAACGAAGCTTTTGCTTCGCAAGGCATTGCCGTGCTGCGCCAGCTCGGCATTGCCGAGGAGGCCGAACACGTCAATCCGAATGGCGGCGCCATCGCGCTCGGCCATCCCCTGGGCATGTCGGGTGCCCGCATCTCGGGGACGGCCGCACTCGAGCTGCGCGAACGCGGCGGCCGCTACGCGCTGGCCACTATGTGCATCGGCGTTGGCCAGGGCATCGCCATCGCGCTCGAACGGGCCTGATCCTCAGTTCTCGGCTCGACAAGACCATGGCCAGATTCGGCACTGCCCCAAATTTGACCATGTGGACAAAAGTCCTGACCCGTTCCATAGTTCCCTGTCTGATTTTTGGAACAGCCGGCTCGACACGGCCGTCGAACAGAGGGGCACTTGATGGAAAACCGGAACAACAAATCTCCTTCGATTCGCGAAGGCCTGTCGCGACGCAACGTGCTGGAACTGGGCGCGCTTGGCCTCGCGGCGGCGATGCTGCCCGGTGCGGCCTTCGCGGCCGGCAAAAAACTGAAGGTGGCGGCGATCTTCGCCACGCCGATCGAGGAACCCTGGGACAACCAGATCCATGTCGCGCTGCAGAAGGCCGAGAAGGAACTGGGCATCGAATACAAATGGTCCGAGAAGGTGCAGACCGCCGACTTCAGCCGCGTCATGCGCGAATATGCGCAAGGCGGCTATCAGCTGGTGCTGGGCGACGCCTTCGCCGCCGAGCGCGAATCGCGCCGCACCGCTAAGCAGTTCCCCAAAACCGCCTGGCTGTTCGGGTCGGGCGCCGGGCCGGCCGAACCCAATTTCGGCGTCTTCGACAACTGGATCCATGAGCCCGCCTATCTCTCCGGCATGATCGCCGGCAAGATGTCGAAGTCGGGCACGGTCGGCGCGGTGGCGGCGATGGGCATTCCGGAAGTGAACCGGCTGGTCAACGCCTTCTTCGCCGGCGCCAAGGAGGTCAATCCGAACGTCAAGAAGAAGGTCGCCTTCATCGGCTCCTTCTTCGATCCGCCGAAGGCCAAGGAAGCCGCGGTGGCACAGATCGATGCCGGCGTCGATGTCATCTATGCCGAACGCTTCGGCGTCATCGAGGCGGCGGTGGAGAAGAAGATCTTCGCCATCTCCAATATGTCCGACCAGTCGAGCCTCGGCCCCGACACGGTCATCACCGGCCCGGTCTGGGACATGTACCCGACGGTCGAGCAGGCGATCAAGCTGGTCAAGGCCGGCGTCTATACCGCGCAGGATTACGGCGATTTCTCGCGCATGGCCAAGGGTGGCTCCTATCTGGCGCCCTTCCACAAGTTCGACAAGACCTTGCCCGCCGAGGTCAAGGATCTGGTCGAGAAGAAGAAGGCCGAGATCCTGGAAGGCAATTTCCGGGTGGATGTGGACGAGAACACGCCGGTTTCGGATTGAAGGTTGTTACTCAAGGGGGGAGATCGGCAGTTTCTCCGGGATCGTTCGTATCTGACGCGGAAAATTGGCGAAAGCCGAAACGAGATCCGATCTCCCCCCTTGAGGGGGAGATGGCCGGCAGGCCAGAGGGGGGTGCAGCGCATCCCTGTCAATCGGAGGTGCCATGGCAAAGCTAGTTCCTCTCAGGAGTGCCCTTGTCCGCCCCCCTCATCGAAATGCGCGGCATCACCAAGAGCTTCGGCGCCGTCAAGGCAAACGAGGCCGTTGATCTCAGCGTGGCGCCGGGCGAAATCCTCGGTCTGCTCGGCGAGAATGGCGCCGGCAAGACGACATTGATGAACGTGCTGTTCGGCGCTTACGCGCCGGATGCCGGCGAGATCCTGATCCAGGGCCGGCCGGTGCGGATTACCAGCTCGGCCGACGCGCTGGCCGCCGGCATCGGCATGGTGCATCAGCATTTTCATCTGGCACCACGGCTCACCGTGCTGGAAAATCTGCTCATCGGCATTCCTGGCAAATCGGGGCGGATCGATCGCGCCGGCGGGCTGGCGCGGCTGGCTGAAATCAGCAGCCAGCACGGCCTGACGCTTGATCCGAACCTGCCGGTCTCGGCGCTGTCGGTCGGCGAGCAGCAGCGGCTGGAAATCGTCAAGGCGCTGTTTCGCGGCGCCAGGCTCTTGATCCTCGACGAACCAACGGCGGTGCTGGCGCCGAGCGAGGTCGACGGGCTGTTCTCGGCGCTACGCTCCATGGCGGCGCAAGGACTGGGCATCATCTTCATCTCGCACAAGCTCAACGAGGTGCGGGCGCTGACGCATCGCTGCACGGTGCTGCGGCATGGCCGTGTCGCCGGGCGGGTAGACGATCCCGCCAACACGACATCGGCCGCAATGGCGCAATTGATGTGCGGCCATGAAATCGTGCCACCGGCGCGCGGGCCATCGAGACCGGGCGAGGCAGTACTCACCCTCGATGGCATTTCGACCTCGAAGCATTCGGGCACGGCGCTGCGCGATGTGTCGCTTGCGGTTCGTGCCGGCGAAATCCTCGGCATTGCCGGCGTCTCCGGCAATGGCCAGCGGGCACTGGCGGAGGTCATCTCGGGCACGCGCGCGCCCGACGGTGGTCAAATGACGATAGCCGGCAAACAGGTCGTGCAATTCTCGCCGCGCGAGGTGCAGGCGCTCGGCCTCGGCCGCATCCCAGAAGACCGCATGACGACGGGGCTGGTCACCAATTTGCCGCTTGCCGATTCCATGGTGCTGCCGCGCATCGGTACATCAGCCTTCTCCGCAAAGGGGCTGCTCAAGCCGGATGCGATCCGCACTTTCGCCGAAGAACAGATCAAGGCCTATGATATCAGATGTCCCGGACCTATGACGCGGGCCGGCGCGCTGTCCGGCGGCAATCTGCAGAAGGCGCTGCTGGCGCGCGAGCTTGCCTTTGACCCGAAGGTTCTGATCGTCTCGCAGCCGACGCGTGGGCTCGACATTGGTGCGGCCCGCTTCATCCACGAAAAATTCCTCGACATGCGCGCCAAGGGCTGCGGCATCGTCGTCATCGGCGAGGATCTGGAGGAGCTGCTGGTGCTCTGCGACCGTATCGCGGTGATGTATGAGGGTCGCATCGCCGGCACGCTCGACAGCGCCGATGCCACAATCGCGCGGCTTGGCCTGCTGATGACCGGCGCTGAGGGGAGCGCTTAGAGTGATTGAATTTTCAGACGCTAGCGCTGCCCCTCACCTGCCTGCCGGCATCCTCTCCCCGTATAGAGACGGGGAGAGGGGCGCTATCATCGATGGTTTCGCCAATTTTCCAGGAGGCGCAGAAAGCCGCGACAGCTCCCTTCTCCCCGTCTCTATACGGGGAGAAGGTGCCGGCAGGCGGATGAGGGGCGGCACTGACATCCGGCAAGCAGAGGGCCACGGCTGATGTTTCGCCTGGAAGCTCGTACCTCCACACCCGCCTGGTTCAATCTGGCGCTACCGCTGCTGGCGATCGCGGCCACTCTTGTCCTGTGCAGCGGCCTGATAGCTCTGGCCGGGGCCGGTGTGCTCGAGTCCTACGGCGTGATGTTCACGGCCTCGCTAGGTGACAGCTACGCCATCACCGAAACGTTGGTGCGGGCCGCACCGATGATCTTCACCGGGCTCGCGGTGGCTGTCGCCTTCCGTGCCAAGTTCTGGAACATCGGCGCCGAGGGACAGCTGCTGGCCGGCGCCGTGGCGAGCTGTTTCGTCGGCGCGATCCCGATGCCGGGGCCGCTCGCCATGCTGCTGATGGCGCTGGCGGGTGCGGCCGCGGGTGCGGCGGTCGCGCTGGTGCCGGCGACGCTGCGTGTAAAATTCAAGGTCGATGATGTGGTGAGTTCTTTGCTGCTCAACTCGGTTATCTACTATGCGCTAATGGCGCTGATCGAGGGGCCGTGGAAGGACAGCTTCAGCGGCTATCCGATCTCGCCGCCGATCGAGGATTCGGCCAACTTCCCGGTGCTGATCGAAGGCACGCGGCTGCATCTCGGTGTCGTCGCGGCGCTGATCGCGGCACCCCTGATCTGGTTCCTCATCGTGCGCACGACGCTCGGTTTTCGCATTCGCGTCACCGGCGAAAACCCCGAAGCCGCCAGATATGGCGGCATCCATGTCGAGCGGGTGCTGATCTCGACGGCGCTGCTGTCGGGCGCTCTCGCAGGCTTGGCCGGCGTCGGCGAGGTCGGCGGCGTGCATTTCCAGGTGATGAGCGATATCTCGCCGGGCTACGGCTATTCCGGCATCGTCGTTGCCATGCTGGCGCGGCTCAACCCGCTTGGCGTCGTGCCGGCGGCGATCTTCCTGGCCGCCGTGATGACGGGGGCCGAGGCGATGTCGCGGGCGACCGGCGTGCCGGCCTTCCTCAGCGACGTCATCCAAGGCACGGCGCTGCTCGCCATGCTGGTGGCGCTGCTGTTCACCGCCTATCGCATCCGCCGCGTCGGAGCCATCGGATGAGCGCGGTATTCGAACAGATTTTTCAGGTTGGCTTTCTCGCCGCCATCATCCGCATCGCCACGCCGCTGGCCTTTGCCACGCTTGGCGAAATGTTCTCCGAACGGGCAGGCGTGCTCAATCTCGGCATCGAAGGCATCATGCTGCTCTGCGCGATGACCGGCTTCACCGCCACCAGCCTCAGCGGCAGCCTGTGGTTCGGCGTGCTGGTTGCGGTGTTGACCGGCATGCTGATGGGCACGCTGCATGCGCTGTTCACCGTCGCGCTCGGCCTCAGCCAGCATGTCTGCGGCATCGGGGTGACGCTGTTCTCGTCGGGGCTTGCCTATTTCCTCTACCGGCTGATCTTCGGCCAGCAGTCGGTGCCGCCGAGCATCAAGGGTTTTCAGACTTTGCCGATACCGGTTTTGTCCGATGTTCCCGTGCTCGGCCCGGCGGTGTTCAACCAGTTCGCGCTGGTCTACATGGCGATCCTGGCCATTCCGCTCGCCGCCTTCGTGCTCTACCGCACGCCCTGGGGCCTGTCGGTGCGCATGGTCGGCGAGAATCCGCGCGCCGCCGATTCGGCGGGTGTGAGCGTCATCGCCACGCGCTTCCAGGCTGTCATTCTCGGCGGTGCCTTGATGGGGCTCGCAGGCGCCTTCCTGTCGATGGCGCAATTCAACGCCTTCACCTTCGGCGTGGTGTCGGGACGCGGCTGGGTGGCGATCGCGCTGGTCGTCTTCGGCCGCTGGGATCCATGGCGCTCGGCAGGCGCCGCGCTGCTGTTCGCTTTCGTCGATGCGCTGCAACTGCGCATGCAGGCAAGCGGGCTCGGGCATATCCCCTACGAGGCGTTCCTGATGCTGCCGTTCATCTTCACCATCGTTGCCATGGCCGTCATGTCACGCAACGCGGTGGCACCGTCGGCGCTGCTGAAGCCGTTTCGACGGGAGGAGCGGTAAGGGCGCGAGCTCACGCCCACAGCAATTTCACACCAATCTTTGGCCATCAAAGAGAAAATAGTTCTGCCAATGGTCGAAAAATAGCACTCGACAAAGTCTACAAGTTTTATAGATTAATCGGCGAGACGGAGGTCGCCATGTCCTATATCCAGAACGCCCAGACCGACAGCAACGGCCAGAGGCTGGCGAATGCCCAGGGCTTCCGCCCGGCCTATGCCGGCGCTTTCGCCTATCTCGTCTTTGCCCTTGCGTTCGTGTTCACCGGGGCAGTCGTGTTGGGTCTTATTCCATAAGGGATCGACAGGGGCTGTTGCCCCACAGCTTTCAGGCAATCGGAGTTGAATGAACCGTATCCCGGAGTGCTTTCGCGCGCCTGAGGATTCGCATTTCACAGCATCGGTGATTCCAGCAATGGAGGAGATGACAATGCCGATCGAATTCACACATGTTCCCGGCAAGACCGCCGACGCGGCGGTTCCTTTTTTCTATCACTTCGCCGAGACCGCGACCAAGCTCGGGCTGATCGAGGATAGCGGATTCCAGAAGATCGTCGTCGACGATTCGGCCGGCCTGCTGACCAACATGGATCTTGCATCCCAGGTACTCGCCCGCACCGCTTCGCTGGAAGTGTTGCTCACCCATTGGGCCGGCGTGATCGAACCGACGGTGGCGGCCCGTCAGCTGGCGTCCATCGACAGGGCGGGTGCCGGACGGCTGGCGCTCAGGATGATCAGCGAGCCGTTGAACGATGACGATGCCGAGACACGGCCGGTCGGACATGGCGTCGTCTGGCAGCGCATCGACGAATATCTGGTGCTGTTAAAGCGTCTGTGGTCGAACGATCGGCCCTTCGATCACGAGGGCGCGTTCTACAGCATCAAGGACGGTTATGTGCCGCGCAAGAGCCCGCATGGCGCCGACCTCGTGATCCGCATGGGCGGGCAGTCCGGAACGGCGCTGAAGGTGGCCGGCCGGCATGCCGACGTCTTCGAACTAGCGCCGGGATCGATCAACGATATCAGGCAATTGATGGAGCGGGCGCGTGGCGCCGCAGCCGAACATGGCCGCGCCGGCAAACTACGCTTCGCGCTTCCGGTCAGGATCCACGAAGGTGTTTCCGCCGCCGGCCACAAGGCGGTCGACCTCTCCGGGCCGCCGGCCCAGGTCGCGCTGTCGCTGCTTGCTTATGCGGCTCTCGGCATCGATGAATTCATGATCGTCGGCGTTGATACGCCATGCGAGATCGCGACGGCCGGCCGGGAAACACTGGCGCTGCTGCGCAACTCCCTGGCGCGCCGGGAGGCCTGCGAATTCCAGCCTGGAGCTTATGCGCCTGGCGCAAGGTTGGAGGCGCGGGCAGCGAGCTGAAGCCAGTCAATCGTCAGTTGCTTCAGGTCTGTCGCCCAGCCGCGACAAGCCAGCGATGACGGCGTCCGAATCGGCCAGCACGCCGAAGACGCCGTCCTCGACCGTCACCATGTGCAACGCCGCTTCATGCGCCCTTTGATCGCCGCTGGCGCAGGCGTCCGAGATCGTCAGGCACTGGAAATTGCGGTCACAGGCCTCGCGCAGCGTGGTGTGGACGCAGACATCCGTCGTGCACCCTGAAAACATCAGATGGGCGATGCCTCGCGCACGCAGCACAAGCTCGAAATCCGTATAGGTGAAAGCGCTGTTGCAGGTCTTGTCGACGATGATGTCGTGCGGCGCGACATCGATCTCCGGAACGATCTGGAACCCTGCGCCCGAGCGCAGCAGGATATCGGTGCCATCGAGGCCGGCACGCTTGCGGCGCCATTTCTCATAGGGCGTCATGTCGGCCATGTCGGTACGATAACCCTGCCGCGTGTGGATGACCGTGACGCCAGCTTTGCGCGCGGCCGCGATCAGGCGGTTCACCGTGGGCAGGATCGCCCGCAGCGGCGAGGGGTCATACCCTTTCCTGGCGAAATAGCCCGATGTCGACAGGAAATCCTGTTGCAGGTCGATGACGATCAACGCGGTGTTTTCGGCAACCAGCCCGCCGTCATAGGGGTAGTCGAAAGGTGTTGCCTTGATCATCCGGAGCTCCTTTGCCGCCGGATCACCCTAGCGAGTTCGCATCGATGCGGCGATACCGGATGCCCGGCATCGTACGGCCTGGGATATCGGCGGGCACTGGTGCGTTAGCGGTTCAGGGCTTCACGGCGTATTCCCAAGATTGTTGAGTGTTGCAGTCATCTTCAATGTTGACTAGAAAGTTCATGTTTTATAGTCAGCCGGGCATCTGCCAGCCGCAGCCGGGATTGGAATGCCGCGGCCGCACTGGAGAAATGCATGACCAGAGGCGAACAAAGGAAGAAGCTCGTGTCGAGACATGGTTTGTTGGCGGCGTTGGTCGCATTGGTGATCCTGGCGGCGACCGGCGCGATGGCCCAGGAGCAACCTGCCGGCGTTGCTCCAGCAGTCGAGGCACCCGCGCCGGCACCCGCTACCCCGGCGGTTGCAGCACCGGCGACATCTGCCGGCGGGGGCGACGCCTGCTGGGGCGATGGAGCTGACCCTGCCGCACGATCTGTCGCCATGGGGCATGTTCATGGCCGCCGACATCATCGTGAAGGCGGTGATGATCGGACTGGCCTTCGCGTCGCTGGTCACCTGGACGATATGGCTGGCCAAATCGCTGGAGATTTTCGGTGGCAAGCTGAGCGTCCGCCGTGCCGTCCGCGCGATCGGCGATGCCGCGACGTTGAAGCAGGCGAGCCACGCGCTCGACCGCAGCGGCGGCCCCGGCGCGCTCCTGGTGCGGGCAGCGGAAGAAGAGACCGCGCTTTCGGCCGGTGCGCTCGACCATGTCGGCGGAGACGGGTTGAAGGAACGGGTCAGCTCACGCCTGTCGCGCATCGAAGCGGCGGCGTCGCGGCGCATGTCGCGCGGCACCGGCCTGCTGGCGACGATCGAATGCGGATCAAGTTCCGGGGTTGAGAGGGTCAATGCATAGATGGGCGCGTCGGTAAGACGGTCGAGGCCCAGAAGGCGCTTGATCGCCGAATGGCTCAGCGCCGCCGTCGGACAGGCCGACAGGCCGTGCCTGGTTGCCGCGAGCATCATGTTCTGGCCGATATGGCCAGCCTCGATCAGCACGACACAACGCCAGTCTAATGGGGCGGCTTCCAAAAAAATAGCGTCGACCGGACAGAGGCCATCGCCATAAGTCCAATTGACAACCATTTCGCCTTGGCAACGCGAAATCGCATCTGGTCATTTTTGGGGGCATTGACGCCGTGTGACCCATCTTGACGTATCGGATGACGTTTGGGCGTTGCCGCGCGGGAAAGCCGGACAATCGATTATTCCGCTGGTGGAGCTGAGGAGGATCGAACTCCTGACCTCGTCATTGCGAACGACGCGCTCTCCCAGCTGAGCTACAGCCCCGTCCAGCGGATGGCGCATTTATCGGGCGACGCGGTTTCCTGTCAAGGCGGCGCTTCACCGAAAACCCGACAGCCGGTCACATGGGTGGAACCTGCCCTTGCCGGTTTGGCGCGTAATGGCTACATGTCGGCAACAATTGGAGACCGGCATGCTCGCCCTCATTCAAACCATCGTCATGGCGCTCGACCTCTATTGGTGGGTCATCATCGCCTCGGCGATCTTTTCCTGGCTCTATGCCTTCAACGTCGTCAACTCGCGCAACCAGTTCGTCGGCAGCATCGGCAACATGCTCTACCGGCTGACCGAGCCGGCGCTGCGGCCGATCCGCCGCTTCATGCCCGACCTTGGCGGCATCGACATCTCGCCGATCATCCTGCTGCTGATCCTGTTCTTCCTCAGGCAGTTCATTCTCACCACGATCGCGCCGCTGCTACTGGCCTGACGATCGCATGAGCGCGCCGTTCCGCATCCGCGAGAACGGCGTCGATCTGTTCGTGCGGCTAACGCCGAAGTCTTCCGTGGACCGGCTCGAAGGCGTCGAAACATCGGCGGACGGACGACGTCACGTGAAGGCGCGGGTCCGCGCCGTGCCGGAAAACGGCGCCGCCAATCAAGCGCTGGAGAAGCTGGTCGCCAAGGCGCTGGGCGTGCCGGTATCGGCCGTTTCGGTCTTTGCCGGCGGCACGGCCCGGCTCAAGACGCTGCGCATTGTGGGTGATCCGGAGGCGCTGGCAAGAAGTGTCGAAGCGCTCTGCGATCAATCCTCTGCCTGAAGTTCAATCTCCCAGCGGCAAACGCGGATCGTCCACCTTCAGCGTGTTCACGCTCTGCTTGATGCGGCGCAGGTTCTCCAGCACCTTCGGGCCGCGCGTCTCGGCGACCGATGTCACGATCATGTCGACGATCGCCAGCAGCGCGTAGCGCGACGATGTCGGCTTGTAGATGTTGCCGTCCTCGAGCGGCTGCAGGTGGATGACCGTGTCGGCGGCCTTGGCCAATGCGGAGTCGGGCGCGGTGACGGCCACCGTGGCGGCGCCATATTGCTGGGCGACCTGCACCGCCTCGATGACCGAGCGCGCGTAGCCGGAGACCGAGAAGGCGACCACGGTGGTGTCCGGCGTGGCGACGGCGGCATACATGCGCTGCAGTTGCCCGTCGATCTGAGCCAGCACCGGCAGGCCGAGCCTGAACAGCCGGTTCTGCATCTCGGTCGCCATCATAGAGGAAATGCCACCCGAACCGATGCACAGCACATTGCCCGATGCCGCAAGGCGCGCGGCGACGTCGACCAGCGTCGTCATGTCGAGATTCTCGCTGGCGCGCTGGATGGCTGTGACAGCCGCTTCGGTGATGGCCGATGCGATGCGCTGCTCGCGGGCGTCGCGGCTCAGCGGTTCCGGCGACAGATACTGGCCGCCGATGGCGATGGCCTGCGCCAGATAGAATTTGAAGTCGCGCAGGCCCTCGCAGCCGAGATTGCGGCAGAAACGGGTGACCGTCGGCTCACTGACGCCGACGCGCGCGGCGATCTCGGAGATCGCGGCCTTGGAGGCGAAGTCGAGATCGGACAGAACGAGGCTCGCCAGCCGGCGATCCGACTTGGTGCCGTCCTGCGACATCAGCTGCAGCCGCGTGATGATGTCGGCAGGCGTCTTCATATCAGCGTTTCCGTCGTCATCTCAGCGGCAGGCCCGTCGCCGTGTCGAACAGATGGATGTTGCCGGGATCGACGGAGACCGGCAGCAGGTCGCCTGGCCGGACCGGCAGCCGGTCGCGGAACACGGCGCGTACCGTATCGGTGCCAATGGCGCCGTAGACATGGGTTTCGGAACCGGTCGGCTCGACGACATCAACCTTGAGCGTCATGGCATCGGTGGCTTCACCGACGATGAAATGCTCGGGCCGGATGCCCGCCTCCACCGCACTGCCTGCCGGCACCGGCTTGCCAGCGAGCGCAAGCCGGCCGCCGCCGACCGACTCGAACCAGGTTTTCTCGGGCGTCGTCTTGAGGGCACCGGACACAAAACTCATCGACGGCGAGCCGAGGAAGCCGGCGACGAACTTGTTGGCCGGCCTGTCGTAGAGCTCCAGCGGCGCCCCGACCTGCTGGATCCTGCCGCGATCCATCACGACGATGCGGTCGGCCATGGTCATGGCCTCGATTTGGTCGTGGGTGACGTAGACGATGGTCGATTTCAGCCGCTGGTGCAGCGCCTTGATCTCGGTGCGCATCTGCACGCGCAGCTGTGCGTCGAGATTGCTGAGCGGCTCGTCGAACAGGAACACCGAGGGTTCGCGCACGATGGCGCGCCCCATGGCGACGCGCTGGCGCTGGCCGCCCGAGAGCTGGCGGGGATAGCGGTCGAGGTAAGAGAACAGGTTGAGGACGCCGGACGCCTTCTTGACCTTCTGGTCGATGGCCGTGCGGTTCTCGCCCCGGATTTTCGGACCGAAGCCGATGTTGTCGGAAGCCTTCAGATGCGGGAACAGCGCATAGGACTGGAACACCATGGCGATGTTGCGCTGCTGCGGCGGCAGGTCGTTGGCGCGCGTGCCGCCGATCAGGAGATCGCCGGAACTGATGGTCTCCAATCCCGCCAGCATGCGCAGCAAGGTCGACTTGCCGCAGCCGGACGGCCCGACCAGCACCACGAACTCGCCGCTCTCGATGTCGAGGCTGATGTCCTCGAGAATCTTGTGCTGGCCAAAGGATTTCGACAGGTTGCGAAACTCGACGTCGGTCATGGTCACGCTCCCAATATGTCGTCGATGAACGGCAGGCAGCCGGCGGTCAATCCCGCATCCACGGGCATCACCACGCCTGTTACGCCCGAGGCCCGGTCGGAAGCAAGGAAAGCCACCGCTTCGGCGACTTCCGAGGCGTTGACGATGCGGCCGAGCGGATAGAGCCGCTGCAGCTTGCCGATTACGTCAGGGTTCTTGGCCAGGCGATGGTCCCAGGCGGCGGTGCGGATCGATCCGGGGCAGACCACATTGGCGCGCACGCCGCTGCGGCCACGCTCGACGGCGATCGATTTGGCATAGGCGTTGATGCCGGCCTTGGCGGCGGCATAGGCGGGGTTGCCGAAATGCGCGATGGCGTTGACGGAGGAAATGAAGACGACGTTGCCCGAACCGCGCGCGGCCATCGCCTTGACGATGGGGTCGGCGAAAATCATCACACCGGTCAAATTGAGGTAGAGCTCATGCTCGATCCTGTCCGCCGTCAGCGCATCAAGCGTCTCGGCGCGAGTCCAGCCGGCATTGTTGATCAGGATGTCGGGGACGCCGTCCTTTTCGAGCACCGCGGCGATCGCGGCTTCGACCGAGGCGCGATCGAGAAGGTCGAAGACATGGCGCGAGGCAAGGTGCGGGCTCGCCAGCGCCTCGTCGGACTGGTCGCAGCCGACCACCCGCGCGCCCCTGCCGGCCAGCAGTGCGACGATCGCCGAGCCGAGGCCGCCACCGGCGCCAGTGACCACGACGGTCCTGCCTTCGAATTCGGCTCTCGAAACCACGGCGCTTGCTCCTCCCGCAGGTCAGCCAGATGCCGGGAGGCTAAAGAACGAGATGTAATTAAGCAACATATTAATCCGCTTGCGTGCGGCGAATTCATCGATAATGTAGGAAAGTCACATAAATCTTGTGTCAGCACCGGCACAAGGAGCGCGAATGCGCGAAACAAATGGGAGAGATCGGATGAACCTTGCAAAATGGACTGCCGGCCTGATGGCCGGAATGGGCATGCTGGCCTTCGCGGCGCAGGCAGAGGCCGGCGAAGTGCGGGTTACCGTCGCGGAATACAGCGCCAAGACCGGCCCCTACTTCGAGCAGGTGAAGAAGGAGTTCGAGGCGAAGAACCCTGGCATCACGGTCAAATTCGAGGTGGTGCCGTGGGATGTGCTCTTGCAGAAGCTGACCACCGACATCACCGCCGGCACCAATGCGGATCTCTCCATCATCGGCACGCGCTGGCTGATCGACTTCGTCCAGCAGGATGTGGCCGAGCCGCTCGACAGCTACATCACGCCCGAATTCAAGGGCCGCTTCATCGACACCTTCCTGTCGCCTTCGATCATGGGCGGCAAGACCTACGGCCTGCCGATCGCCGCCTCGGCGCGCGCCATGTATTACAACAAGGATCTGTTCGAAAAGGCCGGCATCGCCAAGCCGCCGGCAACCTGGACCGAACTGCAGGAGGATGCGCGCAAGATCAAGGCGCAGGGCGCCTTCGGCTTCGGCCTGCAGGGCAAGGAGATCGAGACCGACGTCTATTACTACTACGCGATGTGGTCGCAGGGCACCGAGATCCTCAACAAGGACGGCACGTCGGGCCTGAGCACGCCGGGCGCGCTGGCAGCCGCCAAGCTCTACAAGTCGATGATCGACGAGGGGCTGACCGAGCCCGGCGTCACCTCCAACAACCGCGAGGACGTGCAGAACCTATTCAAGCAGGGCAAGGTCGGCATGATGATCACGGCGCCCTTCCTGTCCAACCAGATCAAGGAGGAGGCGCCGAGCCTCAAATACGGCGTGGCCGCCATTCCGGCGGGTCCGACCGGCGCGCGCGGCACCTATGGCGTCACCGACTCCATGATCATGTTCAAGAACTCCAAGAACAAGGACGAGGCCTGGAAGCTGATGGACTTCCTGTTCACCACGGAGCAGCGCGCCAAGTTCACGCAAGGTGAAGGCTTCCTGCCGGTGAATAAGGAAGAGGCCAAGATGGATTATTACGTCAACAACGCCGATCTGGCCGCCTTTACGGCACTGCTGCCAGACGCTCGTTTCGCGCCGGTCATCCCGGGCTGGGAAGAAGTCGCCCAGATCACCTCGGATGCCATGCAGAAGATCTATCTCGGCGGCGATCCCGAGACAATCTTGAAGGACGCCGCGGCGAAGGCCAATGCGGTGCTGAAGAAATAGGGCGTATCTCCCTGCGCCCGTGGCGCGCCCCCGACTCAGGTGGGGCGCGCCACACTTTTAGAAGAAGTATGCAGCGGTGCCTGCGATAAATGGCGAAGACCGACAAGGCAAATCGGGACAAGATCGTCGATGTCGCGCCGCCCCTCATTGCCCTGCCAGGCATTTCTCCCCGTATAGCGACGGGGAGAAAGAGGCTGGCCCCAACCTCGGCGCCCTTCTTGGACGCTGGTGATTGGCGAAATCGGCGACGAAAGCGCCCCTCTCCCCGTCACTATACGGGGAGAGGATGCCGGCAGGCAGGTGAGGGGCAGCGCAGACCGCGTGTAAGGAATTGAAGGGCCACCAAGCCCACGGCAATTACGGTACACCTAGCCGATGCAAAATCGCTTCCTGCCCTATCTCCTGACCTTGCCGAGCCTGTTCCTGGCGGCGGTGGTCATCTTCTGGCCGGTCTGGGACCTGATCCAGATCGCGACGCATGACGTCAATCGCTTTGGCCAGCTGCGCGAGTTCAGCGGCCTTGCCAATTTTGCCGTGCTGACCGCCGATCCTGATTTCGTCGCCGCGCTCTGGCGCACCGGGCTTTGGACCGTGCTGGTGGTCGGCGGTGCGCTGCTGGTCTCGATCCCGGTGGCGATGATCCTCAACACCGATTTCTATGGCCGTGGCCTTGCCCGCGTCATCATCATGCTGCCCTGGGCGGTGTCGCTGACCATGACGGCGGTGGTCTGGCGCTGGGCGCTGAGCGGCGAAAGCGGCATGCTGAATTCGGCGCTGATCGGGCTTGGCCTGATCGACCACAACATCCAGTGGCTGGCACAGGCCCGCACCGCCTTTCCGATGCAGGTGCTGATCGGTATATTGGTGACGGTGCCGTTCACCACGACGATCTTCCTCGGCGGCCTGTCGTCGATCCCGGACGATCTCTACGAAGCGGCTGCACTCGAAGGAGCAACGCCGGTGCAGCAGTTCCGCGAGATCACCTTTCCGCTCCTGAAACCCTTCATCAACATCGCCATCGTGCTCAACACCATCTACGTCTTCAACTCGTTCCCGATCATCTGGGTGATGACGCAGGGCGGGCCGGCCAATTCGACCGACATCCTGGTCACCCATCTCTACAAGCTCGCCTTCCGCATCGGCAAACTGGGCGAGGCCTCGGCGGTGTCATTGGTGATGTTCGCCATATTGCTGGTCTTCACCATGATCTATGTGCGCCTCGCCATGCGGGAGCAGCGCGCATGACCGGCAAGCTGAAGCGGACCGTCTTCGCCTGGCTGCTGCTGGCGCCTTTGATCGTGGTGACGATCTTCCCCTTCGCTGTGATGTTCCTGACAGCGGTCAAGCCGCGGACCGAGGTGCTGACACCCACCTGGTGGCCGAGCGAGTTCCGCTGGTCGAATTTTTCCGACATGTGGGTGGCGACCGGCTTCGGCCAGGCGCTGGCCAATTCGCTCTATGTCTCCGTGATCGCCACCGTCGGCGCCATCTTGATCTCGGTGCCGGCGGCTTACGCGATGTCGCGCTTTCGCTTCGCCGGTTACGGCGCGTTCCGCCAGTTCCTGCTGATCTCGCAGATGATCTCGCCGATCGTGCTGGTGCTCGGCCTGTTCCGGCTGATGGCCGCCTGGGGGCTGGTCGAATCGACCACCGCGCTCGGCTTCATCTACATGGCCTTCAACGTCGCGTTCACCGTGTGGATGCTGCAGAGCTATTTCGACACCATTCCGCGCGATCTCGAGGAAGCGGCCTGGATGGAAGGCGCCGGCCGCTGGCTGACCTTGCGAAAAGTGTTCTTGCCGCTCTGCCTGCCGGCGATCGCGGTGACGGCGATCTTCACCTTCATCAATGCCTGGAACGAATTCGTCGTGGCGCTCACCATGCTGCGCAGCCAGGAGAGCTACACGCTGCCGATCCAGGTCTTCTCGCTGGTCGCGGGCCGCTACACGATCGAATGGCATCACGTCATGGCGGCGACGCTGCTGGCCACCTTGCCGGTGGCGATCCTGTTCATATGGTTGCAGCGTTATCTCGTCCGGGGCCTCGCGCTCGGGGCGGTCAAGTAGCGATCCCAGCAATTCCAGGAAAAGTGCGCAGTGATTTTCCGTCCGGAATTGCGCCAAACAAGAAGTCTACGGAGCTTTCATGCGCATCTTCACCGCCTCGCTGGCGACCGAAACCAACACCTTCTCGCCGGTGCCGACCGACCGGGCCTCGTTCGAGATGGCGTTCTATGCCGGGCCGGGCAAGCATCCGGAAACGCCGACGCTTTGTTCCTCGCCGATCGTCGCGTTGCGCCGTCGCGCGGTCGCCGAAGGCCTGACCGTGATCGAGGGCACCGCGACCTGGGCCGAGCCCGGCGGCCTGGTGCAGCGGCAGACCTACGAAGCGCTGCGCGACGAGATCCTCGGCCAGCTCAAGACGGCACTTCCGGTCGATGCCGTCATTTTGGGCCTGCATGGCGCCATGGTGGCGCAGGGTTATGACGATTGCGAGGGCGACCTGCTGGAGCGCGTGCGCGGCATCGTCGGGCCTGAGGTGGTGATCGCCTGCGAGTTCGATCCGCACAGCCATCTGACGCCCAAGCGCGTGGCGGCATCCGACATCATGGCCTATTTCCTCGAATTCCCGCACACGGATTTCTACGAGCGCGGCGAGCACGTCGTCGAGCTTGGGCTTGCCGCGGTGCGCGGCGAGATCAAGCCCGTCATCTCGACCTTCGACTGCCGCATGATCCAGGTGCTGCCGACCAGCCGCGAGCCGATGCGTTCCTTCGTCGACCGCATCAAGGCGCTGCACGGCAAGGACGGAGTGCTGTCGGTCTCGGTCATCCACGGCTTCATGGCCGCCGACGTGCCGGAAATGGGCACGCGCATCCTGGTCGTCACCGACGATGACAAGGCCAAGGGCGATGCGCTGGCCAAGCGGCTGGGACGCGAACTCTATGCCATGCGCGAAACGACGGCGATGGCGATGCTGAGTGCGGCCGACGGCATCGACCGCGCGCTCGCGGTGCGCGCGCAGCGCAAGGGCAAGCCGGTGGTCATCGCCGACATCTGGGACAATCCCGGCGGCGGCGTGCCGGGCGACGGCACCATCGTGCTGCGCGACCTCCTGGCGCGCGGCATCACCAGCGTCGGCGTGGCGACGATCTGGGATCCGATCGCGGTGACCTTCTGCCAGGCGGCCGGCGAGGGCGCGGTCATCGACCTGCGTTTCGGCGGCAAGGCCGGGCCACAGGCGGGCGAGCCGATCGACGCGCGCGTCAAGGTGCTGAAGGCTGTCAGCGAAGGCTGGCAGAGTTTCGGACCGAGCCGCGTGACATTGGGACCGTCAGCGGTGGTGCGCATCGAGGGCACTGAGGTCGATGTGATCCTGAACACCAACCGCACGCAGACCTTCGAGCCGGATGTCTTTTCCAACATCGGCGTCGATCCGCTGTCGAAAGACATTTTGCTGATCAAGTCGACGAACCATTTCTACGCCGGCTTCGAGCCGATCGCCGCCGAGATCATCTATGTCGCGGCGCCGAGTTCGTATCCCAGCAATCCGGCGGCGACGAATTATACCAAGCTGACCCGGCCAGTGTGGCCACGGGTGGCTGATCCTTGGGCAGGTGCCGCGGGCGACCCTGCCAATCTCCCCCCTCGTGGGGGAGATGCCCTGCAGGGCAGAGGGGGGCGCGAAGGATCGCGGCGCCGATAGTCTTGGGACAACAAGAAACCAACGAAGGTCGAAATCGCGATTCACAGAAAGGTCGGCGGGACAGCGCCCCCCTCTGGCCTGCCGGCCATCTCCCCCACGAGGGGGGAGATCGGCTAATCACACCAATCCCCGCTTGACCATCATCGCTTCCGGCGAAGGCATTTTGCCGCGAAACGCGGTGTAAAGCTCTTCGGGGTCCTTCGAGCCGCCGGCGGCGTAGATGTTCTTCCTCAGCCGCTCGGCCAGCGCCGGGTTGAAGGGATCGCCCGTCTCCTCGAAGGCAGCGAAGGCGTCGGCGTCGAGCACCTCGGACCACATGTAGGAATAATAGCCGGCCGAGTAACCGTCGCCGGAGAAGACATGACCGAAATGCGGGGTGCGGTGACGCATGGCGATCGTGTCGGGCATGTCGAGCGTTGCCAATGTTTCGGCCTCGAAACGAAGCGGTGCATCCGGCGCATCGGGCCGCGCATGATAGGCCATGTCGATCAAGGCAGAGGCGGTGAATTCGACGGTGGCGAAGCCGGCGCCGAAAGTGCGCGTGGCCAGCATCTTGTCGAGCAGCGCCTTCGGCATCGGCTTGCCGGTCTTGACATGCAGCGCGTGCTTTTCCAGCACCGCCGGCACCGTCAGCCAGTGCTCGTAGAGCTGCGAGGGCAATTCGACGAAGTCGCGGCTGACCGAGGTTCCGGAAACCGACGGCCAGGTGACGTCGGTCAACATGCCATGCAGCGCATGGCCGAATTCGTGGAACAAGGTCTTCGCCTCGTCGACCGACAGCAGGGCCGGTTCGCCCGCCGGCGGCTTGGCGAAGTTCATGATGTTGTAGATCACCGGCTTCGAGCCATGCCCGAGCTTGTAACCGGACTTCAGCGCGCTCATCCAGGCGCCGGAACGCTTCGAAGGCCGCGCGAAATAGTCGGCCAGGAACAGGCCGCGCTCGCTGCCGTCGGCATTTTTGACCAGGAACACGCGCGCGTCCGGATGCCAGGCGGCGATGCCCTTCTTCTCCTCGAAGGTGATGCCGAACAGCCGCGTCGCCACGTCGAAGCAGGCATCGATGACACGGTCGAGCTGCAGATAGGGTTTCAGCTCCGCCTCGTCGAAAGCGAACTTCTCGGCGCGCAGCTTCTCCTGGTAGAAGCGCCAGTCCCAGGCGGCGAATTTTTCGTTGCTGCCGGCTTCCGTCGCCAGACGCTCCAGCTCCTTCTGATCGGCGGCGGCCTTCTCCAACACCTTTTCCCAGACCGGGTCGAGCAGCGCATGCACCGCCTTCGGCGTCTTGGCCATGGTATCGTCGAGCTTGAGCGCGGCGAAGGAGGCGTAGCCGAGCAGCTTCGCTTTCTCGGCGCGCAGCTTCAGCATGTCGCGCACCACGGTCGTGTTGTCGGACGCACCGCCATTCTGGCCGCGCATGGTGAAGGCGCGATAGGCGATCTCGCGCAGGTCGCGGCGTTCCGAGAAGGTGGTGAACGGCTCATAGATCGAGCGCGACAGGGTGACTGCGTAGCGGCCCTTCTGGCCGCGCATCTCGGCGGCCTCGGCCATCGAGCTTTTCACGAACTCCGGCAGGCCGACGAGGTCGGCCTCGTCGAGGAACAGCGCCCAGTCGCGCTCGTCGGCCAGCACGTTCTGGCCGAAAGTCGTACCGAGCGACGACAGCTCCTCGTTGATCTTGGCCAATCGTATCTTGCCGTCGGCGTCGAGCTTGGCGCCGGAACGGACGAAGCCTTTCCAAGTCTTCTCCAGGACGCGCAGCGTCTCGGGATCGAGTTTCAGGGCTTCGCGGCGCTGGTAGAGATCGTCGACGCGGGCAAACAGTTTTTCGTTCATCGAGATCGCCGAGAAGTGCCTGGACATCTTCGGCGAGATATCGCGCTCCAGCGCCTGGATCGTCTCGTTGGTGTAGGCGCCGGCGCGGCACCAGAAGATCGACGAGACATGATCGAGCGCCTCGCCGCCCAGTTCCAGCGCTGCAAGCGTGTTCTCGATGGTCGGCGCATCCTTGTTGCCTGATATCGCGTCGATCTCGGCCTCATGCGCCTTCAGCGCGGCGTCGAAGACGGGGGAAAAGTCACCGTCGCCAATATGGGCAAAATCGGGCAGGCCGAGCGGGTCTCGCCACGCGGTCAATGGATGGGCGGCGAGATCGACGACTTTCGTGGAGGGCATGGAGGGTCTTTCGCTGGCATCAGGAAGGAGGGTGTCACCGATGTAGGACGCGGTCCGCGGGCCCGCAATATGCCAGTTGGCCGCTCCGCTCAGTAGCCCTCGCAGTTTTCTGCGATCGCGGCCTGCGAGCTGGCGGTGATGCGGTTGTCGCTCACCGCGAAGGTTTCCTGCATCAGCATGTCATTGTGGGGGAAATCGTAGCAGGCGATCACGGTGGTGACCCCGCCTTCGCTCTTCTCGATGCGGTGCCGGATAGCGGCCCCGGCAACCGCGCCTTTCCATTCGTCGAGCGAGGCGATGAATTCCTGCTTGCTCTGGACGACGCCGAGATCGTCGAGCTTGATGCGGACGTCGTCGGCGAGCAGGTCCGCCAACTCGGTGCGATCGGCGACCAGCAGAGCCGAATACCAGCGGCTGATGATGGCGCGGTCATTGGCGCGAGCGGCCATGATCGCCAACAGCGATAAGGCTGCCGTGAAAACGACCGGCCTGACGTCCATCAGCGGGCGCGCCGCCCCCTTCATTCCAGCACCGGCCGCTCGAAATCGCCGGTCTCCTTGTTCATCACCCAGAGCTCGCCGGTCGAAATGTCGAACCAGGCGCCGTGCAGCGACAATCGCCCCTTGGTCTCGAGGATCGAGACGCAGGGAAAGGTCCTGAGATTGGCGAGGGAATAGCGGATCGAGATGCGCTCGAGGGCCGTCTGGCGCTCCGTCGCCGTCATGAAGGTGCTGGCCGACACCGTCTCGGCGGCCGGCGCGATCAAGCTCATCCATTTGCCAATGAAGTCGCCGGGCGACAGCGGCGCGGCGTTGGTGTCGAGCGCGGCGCGGATACCGCCGCAGCGGCCGTGGCCCATGACGACGATGTTCTTGACCTTGAGGCTCTGCACCGCGAATTCGAGCGCGGCCGAGGTCGAATGGAATTCGCCGTCCGGTTCGTAAGGCGGCACCAGATTGCCGACATTGCGCAGCACGAAGAGTTCGCCGGGGCCGGCGTCGAAGATCGCCTCGGGCGCGGATCGCGAGTCGCAACAGGCGACGATCATGGTCTCGGGCGCCTGGCCTTCGCGGGCGAGCTCGCGATAGCGGCCGCTCTCGGTGAGGTAGCGGCCGTTCATGAAATTGCGGTAGCCGGCGAGGAGATGGTCGGGAAGATGAGGCATGGGCGGCTAAGGCCTTTCCGGGTTGGAGGCGGCAGCTCGTTGGCGTCGACGAAAGGCTCTAACGGTAAAAACCCGCTGCGAGCAATGCAGAATTGCGGGGGCTAGTCATAAATGCCATGCGCCAAAGCGGGACGCCCGCCGACTTTGTCACGCCCAGATGGCGACCGGTATGCCAAAACCGTCAGCGAGCGGCGGGTTGGGAAACGGTTTTGCTTCGCCGCTGGCGATGCGGCCGGCGATCAGCGCCATCGCGGTCGCATCGAGGAAATCGTCGGCGGCCGCACCACGTGGCGGCGGCTGGTCGAGGAAGTCCATGTCATAGCCGTGCCGGCAAAGCAGCGCCTTGCGTTCCGCCATCCCGGCCGGATTGACGCTGCCCTTGATCTTCTTCGGCAACAGCATGGCCCGGTCGCCATTCAGACGGCAGAAGGCGACTTCCGGATGCGATTCGAAGACGCGACCGCGCAGCTCAGGCCGCGTGATCAGCAAGGCGTCGATCTCGCGGATTTTCGAGAAGATGCCGAAGGCCTGAATGGAAACGCCGCGCGGTGGATCGGATGTGGTCCTGGCCACATCGCTTGCCCTGATGTGTGCCGCGTACCAGGCTTCCATCGTGGTGAAGCCGCTGGTGTCGGCATAGAGCGCGGCGCGGGACGGGATCGAAAAGATGCTGGACTGGCGCGCGCCGAGCAGCGGCCGCACCAGCGCTTCCGGCCCGCGTCCGCCCCTTTGCGAAAATTCCGGTAAACCGATCGGCATGTCGACGGCGACAATCGCGTCATCGGGGATCGCCGCCAGCAGGGCAGCGAAGGTGGGGAAAACATTGACCGAAGGTGCGGCGTCCGGGTTACGAGGTGTCGAACCGGGTTCGCGCAGCACGGCGATCCAGCCGGCCTTGCAGCCGTCGACGCCGACGAGCACAACTTTGGCCGGGATCACGCCCGGCGGTCCCGCCCCGGATGCGTGAGGTGGCGAAGCTGGACCATGGCCATCGGGTGCGACAGGCTCTGCGCATCGGTTTCGAGCTGCAATTCGTCGCCGCCGCGTTTTGCCGTGCGCGCCAGGATCTCGTAGACCGCCGCGGTCGTCGACTGCAGCGCCTTGATCGCCGGCTGGCCGGACAGGATGCGCGCCAGGTAGACGGCCGCGGTCAGGTCGCCCAGACCGTTCGGCGGCTTGTCGATCAGGCGGTGCTCGGCCAGCAGCGCCTGGGTGCCGTCGAGCAGCAGATTGCCGGTGCCGCCTGAAATCATCGATGGCGCCGAGGTGACCAGCATGGTCGGCGGTCCGGCATGGAGTGCCGCCGAGATCACCGATTTCAGGTCGGGCAGCGGCGCGCCGGCCATCCATTCCAGCTCATAGCGGTTGGGGGTGGCGATATCGGCGATCGGCATCAGCCGGTCGCGCATGGCGGCGGCGGTGGGCTCGGGCACATAAAGGCCGCCGGAATCGCCCATCACCGGATCGCAGATATAGATGGCATCGGGCGTCCTCGCCTTGACCGCGGCGACCAGCGAGGCGACCGCCTCGGCCTGGCCGGGCTCGCCGAGATAGCCCGACAGCACGGCGCCGACCTCACCCAGCCACGGCGCGCGCTCCAGATCGGCCATCAGCGCCTTGAACTGGTCGAGCGGCGGCACGATGCGGGTCGCCCGGCCATGGCCGGGATGCCAGGGCAGAATGATTGTCGGCACGGCCCAGACCGGAAAGCCCAACGTCTCCAGCGCGAAGACGGCGGCGCGGTTGCCGACGGAGCCACGGGCGACATGGCTGGAAATGACGATGACCGCGCGCGGCGCGTCGGTTTTTTCGGCGCTCATTGTTTTTTGATTCCTAGCTGCCCCGGGTGAGGAAAAGCACGAGCCAGACCATCAGGCCCAGCGCCAGAAGCAGGCCTAGTATCCTGCCAACGCGCGTGCCCCAGACTTCGATCGGGTCCGTGCGGTCGGCATCGGCCGCCGAGACATGGTCGCGCATGCCTTTCGTCGTCCGTGCCACGAAAGAGTTGCCGGCCGGATCGGTCTCCTGCGCGACGCGCTGGAGGATACGGCGCGATTCGCTGTCACTGTCCTGGCGTCGCGCCATGATGATGTCCCGTTCTGATCGGACCTTATCGCGTTCGCGCGGCCAATCACAGGGCCTTGCGCGGCACGATATACGCCGAGCCTGCTGCAGGGGTCGGGGCCGTTTTCTTGAGCGCCGATTGTGCTAATGCTTCGCCTGCAACTTCTATCGAGGGACCCCCATCATGCTTGCCCAGCGCCTTGCTCGACCATCGCCATTCCGCACGCTGCCCGCCTTCCTGATGATGGCAATCGTGCTGCCGCTGCTTGCCGGCTGCGGCTACAACACGATCCCGACGGCGGAAGAAAACGCCAGGGCGGCATGGAGCGAGGTGTTGAACCAGTATCAACGCCGCGCCGACCTCATCCCCAATCTGGTCGAGACGGTCAAAGGCTATGCTTCGCACGAAAAGGACACGCTCGACGCCGTTGTCCAGGCGCGCGCCAAGGCGACGCAGATCACGGTGACGCCGGAAACGCTGAAGGATCCGGAAGCCCTCAAGAAGTTCCAGGATGCCCAGGCCGGGCTGACCAGCGCGCTGTCGCGGCTGATCGCGGTGTCGGAGGCCTATCCCGACCTCAAGGCAAACCAGAATTTCCTGGCGCTGCAGGCGCAGCTCGAAGGCACGGAGAACCGCATCGCGGTGGCGCGGCGCGACTATATCCAGGCCGTCAGGGACTACAATCTGACGCTGAGGACGTTCCCCTCGGTGCTATGGGCGACGCTCTGGTTCCGCGGCAATCAACCTTTCGCGAACTTCACCGTCGACGAAGACAAGATGCAGGTGCCGAAGGTCGATTTCGGCACGAAGCAGGGCGGGTGAACGGCGAAAAGTCATCGGAATAAATTCCGCGAAAAGACGGATCGCTGGCATGCAAACACCCCCCTCTGTCCTGCCGGACATCTCCCCCTCAAGGGGGGAGATTGGCAGCTTTGCGGTCGGCTCCCAGTCTCAAACCTTGACGATTGGCGAAACCCTGGATGACATCCAATCTCCCCCCTTGAGGGGGAGATGTCCGGCAGGACAGAGGGGGGCGCTACGGAACACCTACCTTTCCTTTCTTGGCCTTCTTGCCAGCATACTCTTCCTCCCCCTAACCGCCTTCGCTGCCGATCTGCCGGCGCTCACGGGCCGCGTCGTCGACAATGCCGGCATCATCGATGCCGCGACCAAGGCGGCGCTGACGCAGCAGCTGGCCGATTTCGAAACCAAGGGCTCCGACCAGATCGTCGTCGCCACCATCCCCAGCCTCGGCGGCGAGGAGATCGAACCCTACGCCAACCGGCTGTTCCGCTTCTGGAAGCTCGGCCAGGCCAAGGAGAACAACGGCGTCCTGCTGCTGGTGGCGCCCAACGACCGCAAGATGCGCATCGAGGTCGGCTATGGGCTGGAAGGCACGCTGACCGACCTGCACACCAGGCTGATCATCGAGAATGACATGGTGCCGGCCTTCCGCGCCGGCGATTTCTCCGGCGGCATCTCGAAGGCCGTCGACGACATGATCATGGTGCTGGAGGGGAATCCGGAGGAGCTGGAGGCGCGCGGCAAGCGCAACGAGCAGGCGCCGTTCAATTCCGACGACCTGTTCTTTGCCGTCTTCGTCAGCATCTGGGCGATCATTTTCTTCGGCAGCATCGCGGCCTCGGTCCTGCCGCCGATCTTCGGCCAGAAGCTCGGCCCCGGACGTTATCGCTGGCTCGGCATGACCTTCGAGCCGCACCGGCGGTCGTCCGGTGGATGGTCGTCGGGTGGTGGTGGCTGGTCGTCCGGCGGGGGTGGGTTTTCAGGTGGCGGAGGCTTTTCGGGTGGCGGCGGCTCGTCCGGCGGTGGCGGTTCTTCAGGAAGCTGGTGAGACATGATCATGGCAACACGACCGATCAGCCCACAGGATCATGAACGCATCGCCGCTGCGATCCGGTCGGCGGAATCCAGGACCGACGGCGAGATCTATTGCGTCGTGGCGCATGCAAGCGATGGCTATTTCGCCCCTGCGGCCTTGATGGCGACGCTCGGCATGCTGGTCGTCAGCCTCGCGGTTACTTATGGGCTGGAGGCCTGGTGGCTCACCATCCGCCTGCCGCATTTCGTCATCGCCGAGTTGCTGGCGCTGGCCTGCGTGCTTGCCCTGCTGTGGACGCTGCCCGGCCTGCGCATCCATATGGTGCCGCGGCGGCTGCGCTATCAGGCTGCGCACGCCAATGCGGTCAAACAGTTCCTCGCCCGCAACGTCCACCGCACCACGGCGCGCACCGGCGTGCTGATCTTCGTCTCGATCGCCGAGCGCTACGCCGAAGTGGTCGCCGATTCAGGCATCGACGCCAAGGTCGGCCAGCATGTCTGGGACGGCGTGGTGCGCGATCTGACCGCGCATGCCGGCGACGACCGGCTTGCCGACGGTTTCGTCAAGGCGATCGAGCAGGTCGGGGCGGTGCTGGCCGAGCACTTCCCGGTCACGCCGGGCGATACCAACGAGCTTGACGACCATCTGGTCGAAATCTGAAAGCTCGCCTGCAACCGCTCCTCAGCCGGATTCCTGACAGGCTTTACCGGATGTCGCCAGCGTCATGATCGTCTGTGCGAAAGCGGACCATCGGTCGCCCCGACTCTTGCAATCGGGCAACGCGGGTTTATGGTTAACAAATCATGAATACGCTGACGATCGACATTCGGAAGGCAGACCCGCGCGATGCCGGCGCCATTGCCGAGGTGCACCTGGAAGCCTGGCGCGGCGCCTATTCCGGTATCATTCCGCACCGTACTCTGACGTCGATGATCAACCGCCGGGGAGCCGATTGGTGGGCGAATGCCATCCGCCGCGCCGCCACCGTGCTGGTCGTCGAGATCGGCGGCACGATCGCCGGCTATGCGACGATCGGCAAGAACCGCGCCAAGGAGCTCAAGCAGCAGGGCGAAATCTACGAATTGTACCTGCGCCCGGAATATCAGGGCATCGGTCTCGGCAGACGGCTGTTTTCGGCAGCCAGGGCACGTCTCGCCGACCACGGGCTGAAAGGCATGGTGGTGTGGGCGCTGGAAGACAACCAGAACGCACTGGCCTTCTATGCCGGGGCTGGCGGCCGCGACATCGCCGAAGGCGTCGAGATTTTCGAGCAGAAGGCGCTGAAGAAGGTCGCTTTCATCTGGGAGTGACCGCCGGGGGATGATCGGGGAAGGCGAAGTCCCCGACTCACGCAAAATCACGGCGCTGAAACATCTTGTGCCGATGATTGAACACGTCGAACGCCGTCGCGTCTCGCGGGATGCATTTAAGCACCATTCGCCGCATTGCACCATTTTGCGCCGCCCGCTATCTCCTGCCGATCGAGAGAGGGACAAAAGCCATGCGCATCGAAGCCATAGCCACTGGAAAGAATCCGCCTGACGACGTCAACGTCATCATCGAGGTGCCGATTGGCGGCGAGCCGATCAAGTACGAGATGGACAAGGAGGCCGGCACGCTGTTCGTCGACCGCTTCCTGCACACCTCGATGCGTTATCCCGGCAATTACGGCTTCGTGCCGCACACGCTGTCGGGCGATGGCGACCCGATCGACGTGCTGGTCTGCAACACGCGCGCTTTGGTGCCGGGCTGCGTCATCAACGTGCGGCCGATCGGCGTGCTGATCATGGAAGACAATGCCGGCCAGGACGAGAAGATCATCGCGGTGCCGTCGCCAAAATTGACGCTGCGCTACGAGAACGTCACCGAATACACGCAGCTGCCCGACATCACGCGCCAGCAGGTGCAGCACTTCTTCGAGCACTACAAGGACCTCGAGCCCGGCAAATGGGTCAAGATCGAGGGCTGGCACGATTCCAAATACGCCAAGAAGATGATCATGGACGCGATCGACCGGGCAAAGGCGAGCAAGTAGCTCGAGCGGTCAGTTATCGACCCGACCGAAAGCCGGCACGTTGCCGACCACCACGCGCTTGTCCTTGCCGCAGGCAAAGCCTTTCGCCGTCTCATCGGCGATCTTGCGCGCCTGGTCGTTGGCAATGGGATTGCCGGTGGCCACCACCAGGCCGACGGTGCAGCCGTCACGGACGTCCATCTGGGCGACCTTGGCGACGAGCAGCACCTCGGTCTTCTTGGTCTCGTCCTCGGGATTGCTGATCGAGCGGCGGTGGATGACCGCGAATGGCACGGTCTTGTCGCCATTGGTTTCGATGCGCCACTCGACCTTGGCCGCGGACGAATTGAAGGCCGAAAAACTCTCCCAGGCGGACGTCAAGTCGCCGCCGGGCGGAAAACCGTAGAACAGCGATTCGCGGGCATCGTCATATCCGATCAGCACGGAATAGCCGCGATAGCCGGAGCAGGCGAGGTCGGCCCAGTCGCCGTCGCCCTGCTCGGCCTGCGCATAAGTCACACAGTCCTTCTTCCAGTCGAGGTCGGTGTAGACGCTGGATATCTCGCCCGCTTGTGCCGCCTGGCAAAGGCCGGCGAAGGTGAGCGGGATCAACAGGCTGCGCATCGCGGAGATCTCCGTTGGAGGTCGTCCCAGCGTATCGCCAATGGCTATTTCTTCAAGCTCGCTTCGATCAGCAGGTCGGCGTTGCGGGCAACCGACTGTGCCGGTCCGCCGAGGCCGAACAACTGGCCGCTGATATAGGCGCCTTCGATGAGCAGCAGCAGCCCGTCGCCCAGTGTGTCAGGGTCCTGTGCGCCCATCGCAGCCGCCATGGCGCGCAGGCGGCGGCGCAATTCCTGCTTGTTTGCCTCGCTGACGACGCGGGCCGGATGGCTGTGGTCTGGATATTCGACCGCCGCATTGGTCATGCCGCAGCCGCGATAGTCCGCCACTTGCGTTCGCTTGCCGATGCGGGTCAGGAAAGCCTTGATCTGAGCGCGCGGGTCGCCGGGATTGGCCGCAACGGCTTCATCGAAACGCTCCCAGTATTCAAGATCGTATTGCCTGAGGTAGGAGGCGGCCAGTTCGTCCTTGGAGGGAAAGCTGCGATAGAGGCTCGGCTTGGTAACGCCGGCGCGCCTGACGATCTCGTCGACGCCGATCGCCCTGATACCTCGCCGGTAGAACAGGTCATAGGCAACATCGAGGATCTTCTGGGCGGCCTTGGGTGGTGCCGATGCATGACCGTCGCTGATGGTCAGTTCAATATTTTTGTCGGTTGGCATCATGGGACTCGATTGACAATGTTACCGATCGGTACGTATACATTCCCATCCTGCAACGTACCGGTCAGTAACATGATAGCTCAATCCCGTCCCTTTGGCCAGCGCTACGCTTTCGTCGTGGTCGGCGTCATCTTCCTCTGCCTGCTGATCGCGGCCGGCCTGCGCTCCGCGCCCTCCGTCATGATGCTGCCGCTGGAAAACAGTTTCGGCTGGCGGCGCGACACCATCTCGCTGGCCGCGGGTGTCGGCATCCTGCTCTATGGGCTGACCGGTCCGTTCGCCGCGGCGCTGATGGAGCGCATCGGGCTGCGCCGCACGCTGCTTGCATCGCTGGTGGTGATGTCGGGTTCGACCGCGCTCAGCCTGCTGATGACCAAGCCCTGGCATCTGTTCATCACCTGGGGCGTTTTTTCCGGCATCGGATCCGGCGCCGTCGCAAGTGTGCTCGGCGCCACGATCGTCAACCGCTGGTTCAAGACCAATCGCGGCCTTGTCATGGGGCTGATGTCGGCCTCCAGCGCCACCGGCATGCTGGTCTTCCTGCCGCTGATCGCTTCGCTTGCCCAGGCTGGCGGCTGGCAGCCTGTCGTCATCGCCGTCGCGATCGCCACAGCGGCGCTGATCCCTCTGGTCTGGCTGCTGGTGCCGGAGCGCCCGGCCTCGATCGGCATGGTGCGCTATGGCGCCGAGGCGGATGATGTGCCGCCGGTGTCGCCGGCCTCGCAAGGCAATTTCCTTGCGCATACGCTCAACACGCTGCGCCGCGCCGCCGGCACGCGGGTGTTCTGGTACCTGTTCGCCACCTTCTTCGTCTGCGGCTTCACCACCAACGGACTGGTCGGCACGCATCTGATCGCGTTCTGTGGCGACATGGGCATTGGCGAGGTGCAGGCCGCCGGCCTGCTGTCGATGATGGGCATTTTCGACCTGATCGGCACCACGCTGTCGGGCTGGCTCACCGACCGCTACGACCCCCGCAAGCTGCTCGGCGTCTACTATGCCATCCGTGGCCTGTCGCTGATCTACCTGCCCTATTCCGGCTTTTCGGCAACCAGCCTGATCATCTTCGCCGTGCTCTACGGCCTCGACTGGATCGCCACCGTGCCGCCGACGCTGCGGCTGGCCAACGAAGCCTTCGGCGACCGCAGCGGGCCGATCGTGTTCGGCTGGATCGTCGCCGGCCACCAGGTGGGTGCCGCCACCGCCGCGGCCTTCGGCGGCACCATGCGTGAACTGCAGGGCAATTACGAACTGGCGTTCCTGATTGCCGGCATGACCGCGATCGCCGCGGCCTGTATTTCGCTCCTGATCAACACCAGCCGGCCGGCCTTCGATCCGGAACCGCAGGCGGCATAGGGCGGCTCGGCAGGCGAATTTGGCGATCTCCCCCCTTGTGGGGGAGATGCCCGGCAGGGCAGAGGGGGGCGCTGTCCCGCCGACCTTTCTCAACAAACCGCTGGATCGGCTCAGCGTCTTGTAGCGTAACCGAGCCGACCGAATTTCCTGCTGCTACACGATTTTCCTGCAAATGTTCCGAAGGGCGCCGACGCAGGTTTTCAGCGCCGGCAAAACTCAAAGGGTGGCGCTCTACGGCGCCCCCCTCTGTCCTGCCGGACATCTCCCCCACGAGGGGGGGAGATTGGCGGCGGCGCGGGCAGCGCGAGGCGTCTCAGTCGGGATAGCAGGCCATTGGAATGTGAGGCCAGACCGCCGTATCGCAGCTGGCGCTGGCCTGTCTCTGTTTGAAGGCGGCGCTGACCGGGCCGGTCACCACCGGGTCGACGCCGTCGGGCGCGTCGGCAAAGGCCTGCTGCGCGGAAGGCGCATCAGCCGGCAGGACGGACCGCGCTTCCTTCAGCGTTGCGGCCGACTGCGCGGCGTTGGCCGCCAGCAGGACGGAAAAGGCGGCGGACGCGATCAGCGGCCAAAATCGGTTGAGTTTATCGGTCATGACGTTCGAACTGCCCGGGCCCTGAAAAGGTTCCCGCCTTGGTTAACAAAATCATTTCACACGCAGATGCTTAAGATTTGATGAGTATTTGGTGTCGCGCGTCCCCTTTCGCAACTGCGAAAAACCCTGTATGAGCCGCGCAACCGAAAGAGGCAGCGCCTTTGGCCTGCTGCCTGCAACGCTTCCGAGACCAGAATCATGAACCTCCGTAATATCGCGATCATCGCGCACGTCGACCATGGAAAGACCACCCTGGTCGACCAGCTTTTGAAACAGTCCGGCTCCTTCCGCGACAATCAGCGCGTCGCCGAGCGCGCCATGGATTCCAACGATCTCGAAAAGGAACGCGGCATCACCATCCTGGCCAAGGCGACCTCGGTCGACTGGAAGGACACCCGCATCAACATCGTCGACACCCCCGGCCACGCCGATTTCGGCGGTGAGGTCGAGCGCATCCTGTCTATGGTGGATTCGGCCATCGTGCTGGTCGACGCCGCTGAAGGCCCGATGCCGCAGACCAAGTTCGTCGTCGGCAAGGCGCTCAAGGTCGGCCTGAAGCCAATCGTCGTCATCAACAAGATCGACCGCCCCGACGCACGCCATGTCGAGGTGGTCAACGAGGTGTTCGACCTGTTCGCCGCGCTCGACGCCACCGACGAGCAGCTCGATTTCCCGATCCTCTATGGTTCGGGCCGCGACGGCTGGGTGTCGGAAAACCCGGAAGGCCCCAAGGACCAGCAGCTTGCGCCGCTGTTCGACCTCGTCATCAAGCATGTGCCGGCGCCGACCGTCCATCCCGGCCCGTTCCGCATGATCGGCACCATCCTGGAAGCCAATCCCTTCCTCGGCCGCATCATCACCGGCCGCATCGAGAGCGGCACGCTGAAGTCCAACCAGGCGGTCAAGGTGTTGCACAATGACGGCACCCAGATCGAAACCGGCCGCATCTCCAAGATCCTCGCTTTCCGTGGCCTCGAGCGCCAGCCGATCGAAGAGGCTCAGGCGGGTGACATCGTCGCCATTGCCGGCCTGTCCAAGGGCACCGTCGCCGACACGTTCTGCGACCTGGCGGTGACCGAGGCGCTGCATGCGCAGCCGATCGACCCGCCGACCGTGACCATGTCCTTCCTCGTCAACGACAGCCCGCTTGCCGGCACCGAAGGCGACAAGGTGACCAGCCGCGTCATCCGTGATCGTCTGCTGCGCGAGGCCGAAGGCAATGTCGCGCTGAAGATCGAGGAATCGCCCGACAAGGATTCGTTCTTCGTCTCCGGACGTGGCGAATTGCAGCTCGCGGTGCTGATCGAGACCATGCGCCGCGAAGGTTTCGAGATCGCCGTCTCGCGTCCGCGCGTCGTCATGCAGAAGGGCGAAAACGGCGAATTGCTGGAGCCGGTCGAGGAAGTCGTCATCGACGTCGACGAGGAGCATGCCGGCGTCGTCGTGCAGAAGATGTCGGAGCGCAAGGCCGAAATGGTCGAGCTGCGGCCCTCCGGCGGCAACCGCCAGCGCATCGTCTTCCACGCGCCGACGCGCGGCCTGATCGGCTACCAGTCGGAGCTTTTGACCGACACGCGCGGCACCGCCGTGATGAACCGGTTGTTCCATGCCTACGAGCCCTACAAGGGCGAATTGCCCGGCCGCACCAATGGCGTGCTGATCTCCAACGAGCAGGGCGAGTCCGTCGCCTACGCCATGTGGAACCTTGAAGATCGTGGCCCGATGGTCATCGATCCGGGCGTCAAGGTCTATCAGGGCATGATCATCGGCATCCACAGCCGGGACAACGACCTTGAAGTGAACGTGCTGAAGGGCAAGAAGCTGACCAACATCCGCGCCGCCGGCAAGGATGAAGCGGTCAAGCTCACGCCGCCGATCCGCATGACGCTGGAGCGCGCGCTGGCCTGGATCCAGGACGACGAGCTGGTCGAGGTAACGCCGAAGACCATTCGCCTACGCAAGCTCTATCTCGACCCGAACGAGCGCAAGCGCTTCGAGAAGTCGTCCAAGGCGGTCGGCGCGGCGTAGGGGCCTACCGTGCAAATGAGCGGCAAACTCGTCACGGCTGTCGTATTCGACAATCAACCGGAGGCCGAAGTTTGCGTGTCGATGCTCAGCGCGTATGGGATCTATGCTCTCGCGAATCGCATTCTCGACACGAGTAAGCAAGGCCTGGTCCATGTGCAGGTCGTCGATAGCGATCTCGAAGCGGCCAAGGGGTTGATCAGCCCGGTTCCAAAAGCGAGCGACTGACCCCTAGCCGCTGTCGCTTCATCCGCCGGCAGCCGAGATGATGGCCTGTCGATCGGATTCGCCGGCGAGATCGATGCGGATTGTCTCTCCCTCTCGGACCGGTTTGCGCAGGGCCTTTGCTCCACCCGGCACGACGGTCAGCAACCTCCGTTCGTCCAGCGCCTGAAGCCGCGACCGCGAGATGCCGAGTTCGTTGGCAAGCAGCCGGTCGAGCCTCAGCGATACCGGTATTTCCAGACCGAGCCGGAGTTCCAGCGCCGTCGCGTCTTCCTTCATCTCGCCGATCACCTGCTTGCGCACGGCGGCGTCAGGGAACTCTTCGACGCGTCCCACCTGGTTGCGCAGGGCAACGATGTCGAAGGCATGGCTCCGGACCAGCGCCGGATCATTGCTTTCGAGTGCCGCCAACAGTGCCGGCGCGATATCGCGGCGGTTGCAGCGCTCGAAAATGCCGAAATTCCAGGAATTGTCGCAATCGACGCAACGATAGATCAGCCACACGTCGATGCGCTTGCCGTTGGCGTTGACGCGGAATTTCCCGCTGCAACGATAGGCCTTCACGAAGCCGCAGCGATTGCAATTGATCAGTGGGCGCGGTGCGATTTCAGGCGCGATCGTCCAGTGGATGCGCAGGGCCGAAGACATGCCGGTAGGTCCTTCCCGTTGGGAAGTTCATCCGGTCGGCGATGTCGAGATGCCCATGCGGGCGCGGCGTGGCGGGTGGCTGCGGAGATTGTGAAGTCGGGTGTCGCTGGCGGAAAGCGCGCGACAGCGGTTCAGCAGTGCCAAACCGGTCTCGAACCGCCGCCCAGAGGAACACATGAAAAATGCAACAGGCACTGCGGATACGGCGCCATGCAGGTGTGTCGGGGGGAGTTGACGAGACCGGCGGTTACTGAGGCAAAGTGAAGCTCGAAATTGTTTCGCGGCGGCCCTTCTAGCGGCGTGACGCTAGACCGGCAAGCGTCTTTTCGTCGGCGCTACCGAAGCTCGACCGCTTGCGCTAGATTCTGCCTTCAAAGGTTGTCAGACAGAGACCCTCGCCATGCACCTCACCTCGCTGCTGATCTTCGCCGCCGCCCTTTTCGTGGCTGCCGGTTCGCCCGGCCCATCGATCGCGGCGCTTGTCGCGCGCGTCATCTCGAAGGGGTTTCGGGATGTGTTTCCGTTCCTGCTTGCCATGTGGATCGGCGAAGGCATCTGGCTTTCGCTGGCCGTGTTTGGGCTCGCCGTGGTGGCGCAGACCTTCCATCTCGCTTTCGTCATCGTGAAATGGGTTGGCGTCGCCTATCTCGCCTACCTCGCCTGGAAGATGTGGACGGCGCCCGTCGACGCCAGGGAGGGCGAGATGCCGCGAGAAGATTCGGCCGGCAAGCTGTTCTTCGCCGGCATGGCTGTCACGCTCGGCAATCCCAAGATCATGATGTTCTACCTGGCGCTGTTGCCGACCATCATCGACCTCGCTTCGGTCAGCCTCGTCGGCTGGGTCGAACTGACGGCGACCATGGCGGTGGTGCTGATCGCCATCGATCTCACCTGGGTGCTCGCCGCCTCTCAGGCACGCAAGCTGCTCAGGAGCAAGCGCGCCATGAAGATCGCCAACCGCGTCAGCGCCACGACGATGGCCGGTGCCGCGGCGGCCATCGCGGCGCGGTCCTAAAGCAGCGGCGTCAGCCCATCATGTTGATGATCGGCGCGATCTCGACGTTGCAGTTCGGGTCCATCAGGATCGGACACTCCTTGGCCTTTCTGGCAGCGTCATCGATGTCCTTCGCCTCGATGATCGAATAGCCGCCGGTCGGGTTGCTGCCGCCATTGTTCTCGATTTTGCCGCCGGGCAGCACCGTCTTCGACATGCCGACAGGATTGCCGCGCTCGACCACGGCCGAGCCGAGCTTTCCGAACCAACCTGTCCAGGCGTCGGTCATTGCCTTGCGGTCCGCCTCGTTCGCCGGCATCTTGCCCGAGCCATGATAGATGTAGAGAAACTTTGTCATGCTCTCCTCCCTGATCAGCGGCATCGAACCGACATGCGGTCATGCCGCCCGCCGATCATCGGACCAAAATGACCAGCAGGCAATGAAAATGCGCGAGCGCTAATATTCGTGCTCCCGCGAGCGGACCGCCATACGCCACCCAACCGTCCTGAAGGGTGGCGCGACGGTTCCTGAATACCTGCCTTGCGGCGACCTTCATCACTTGGGCAGAATGCCGGCCATCGGAAGTGCCGCACTCTTCGGCGCCTGCGGCCCGCCGGAATAGAATTTCGAGGCCGGGTTCTCCTGCATGAAATCGTAGGCAACCACGCCGAGCGGCCGCTTTTGCCGTTCCGACGCCGCCTGGTGCCAGGGGATCACCTGGCGCAGCGCCTCGAGTGCCGCGGTTGGCGCCTCGCCGAATTTCCGCTGCGGATTCTGCGCCTTGCGGATTTCCATCCAATAGCTTGCCGTCAACAGGTCCTGCGCCAGCAAATGGAACGACACGTCGACCGCCTCGCGGGCGCGCTGCGTCTTGATGCGGGTCTGCGCTTCCAGGTCCTCGACGGTGGCGACGATTGCTTGGCCATTCGGTGTCACCGGCGTGCCGAGGTCGGCCAGTTCCTGCCAGAGATCGGTCGGCAGATAGCCGTCGAAGGTCGGGATATCCTTACGATCTTCGGGCTTCAGCACATCGGCCGGCTTGATCACGGTGAAGAAGGAGTTGCGGAAACGCTCGATGCGCTGCGCAACCGCGACGCCGAGATTGGTGAGAGAGATGGTGAAAGCCTCGACCTGATTGGCCATGGGATAAGGATCCCAGTTGGCATTGGAGAAGATATAGCCGGACTTACCCTTACTCAGCGGCCCGCCCTTGATGTAATATTTCATGAATTGCGGCGTGCTCAGCTCCGGCGAACTCTGCGGCGTCAGGCCTGGCAGCACGGCCGGATTGTGATCCGACGAATTGATGGAGAGCAGCACGGATTGGCGCAGATCCGCCCAGGCCTGCCAGGCCGAGCCCTGGCGCTGGCTGGACGCGCGCATGCTTTCCGGGTCCTGGATGACACGGGCCGCATCGTCATCGAAGAGATAGCTGCCCTTGATCATGTCCATGATCCTCGCGGCATCCCATGTCAGCCACGGGTAAGGCCGCATGGATTGCACCGGCACCGATATCGGCGTGACGCTGGAGTTCATGCCGTTCAGTCCCATGGCGAAGCTGAGGTCGGTCCATTCCAGCAGTTTTCGCGCGTCCTCCAGCAAAAGCACCGCCTGTGCCTGTGCATAGGCATTGGTGCTGATCAGCGCGGCCTGGTCGGCGGCAAAAGGCTCGAGCGGCTTCAGGCCGGCCTGCGAAAGGGCCTGTGTGGCCGGCATGCGAACGCCGTCGAGATAGGCCTCGCCTTCGCCGACCATGGCCGCGCCGATATTGCCGAGTGTCGCGAGGTCGCCTTCGCCGAGCGTACCGCGCGATTGCACGACCGGCGTCACCCGCTTGTTCAGCATGTCGATCAGCATATGCGTCAGCTGCGGGCTGGCCGCTTCATACGACATGGTATTGGCGCGGATCGCCATGATCGCGCGCACCAGCGCCTCTTCCTGCAGCTCCGGCCCGTAGCCTCTGTTGACGCCGCCCTCGAAGCGGGCGAGCTGCTGCTCCTTCAGCAGCTTGGTGTTTTCCGGGGTGGTCGGATCGCCGGAGAAGATCACCGTTTCGCGCTGGTCGCCGGCGCCACGGTTGAACCAGTAGATCGTGACACCTTCGGCAGCACCTTCCAGCAGCAGGCCATAGGCATCGGCCGAACGCTGCAGCGCCTCGGGGCTGAGCTCGACCTTGGCGCCGTTGCGGGCGATGTCGATGACCTGTTCGACGGTCAGGTCATGACCGGTCAGCGTTACAGTCTTTCCGGCGGCAGTTTCGAAAATGGGCTGGTAGGCGGTCGACGCCTCGAAGGCATGGGCGGGTGGAGCGGCGAGCGCCAGCGTCATGACCAGGGCGCAGACAAAAACCCTGGGTCTGATGATTCGATCAAGCATAAGGGCTCCCATTCTCGAAGCTTCTGGCTTCGGGCACCAAGTTCACCCCTCGGAATTTTGTTTCAAGGAAAACTAGCTGGCTGCATGCGCCTGTCAACGTTTGATGAAAACCAGGACCGATGGCGGAACGCGCGTGTCCCTATCGCGCCATGGCGTGGTATTCGTCGTTCGGCCGCATGTCGATCGCGGCCGCGACGCGGTTCGACATGTTGAAGAAGGCCGCTGTCGAGGCGATGTCCCAGATGTCGCGGTCGCTGAATCCGGCCTGGCGCAGGGCCGCACGATCGGCCTCGACGATCCTGGCCGGCGCTTCGGTCAGCTTGACGGCGAATTCGAGCATCGCCGTCTGCTTCGGGGAAAGGTCGGCGGCGCGGAAATTCATCACCATCATCTCGCCGAGCAAGGGATCGCCCGAGAGCTGGCGCACCGCCGCGCCATGCGCCGTCAGGCAATAATAGCAGTGGTTGATGGAGGAGACGGCGACCGCGATCATCTCGCGTTCCAGCTTCGATAGGCCGGATTCGCCCAGCATCAAATCATTGTACATGTCGGTGAAGGCGCGCAGCTTCTTGTCGTCGAAGGCATAGGCCCTGAGCACGTTGGGCACGAGGCCGAGCTTTTCCTCGCATTTGGCGAAATAGGCTTTTGTCGGCTCGCTCAGCTCACCCGAGGCCAGGTCAAGCGCGGTGATTTTGCCGGTCATGGATCATTTCTCCTCGTCGGGGATGCCTTGCCGCCGAATTCCGATAATTCTTGGCAAGCCGTCAAACCTTTGTCGCCAAACAGCGGTCATCTGCTACCATAGTCGCAAAAGCATACGACGGGAGGGAAGAAGCGTCATGGCCAGCGTGAAGTCCGCAGTCAAGTCGAAGAAGAAGCAACCTGCGGCGAAGACCGAGGACAGACCGGCAAGGCTCGCCGACTACCTGCTCGCCCGCGCTCCGGCGGAGGATATCGCCGCCTATGACGTGGCCGACCTCGAGCGCGCCGCCGATCTCGCCGGCCGGGCGGTTGCCGGCCACAAAAAGGGTGAGTGCGTCGTCGCCGTCGAAGCCGATTCGGGCGTCGTTCGCGAAGGCCGCCCGGTGACCGTCATCACGGTCGTCAACGACAACATGCCGTTCCTGTTCGATTCCATCCTCGGCGAGGTCACCGAGACCGCAGGTGAACCGACCCTGGTCACCCATCCGGTGATCACGGTTCGCCATGGCAAGACGGGTGTCGACGAAATCCTCGGCGACGGCAATTTCGCCAGGGATGACGGCAGCCACGACCGGCTGAGCGTAATCCATGTGCACATTCCCCGGCTGACGCCAGAGCAGGCAAATGGCTTGACCGAGCGGCTACGCAAGATGCTTGGCCAGGTCCATGCCGCGGTCAACGACTGGCGGCCGATGCTGGCCCGGCTAGATCAGGCCATCTCCGAATTCCGCTATTCGGCGGTGCCGCTCGACAAGAAGAGCGTCGCCGAGGCCATCGCCTTTCTGGAGTGGCTGCGCGACGACAATTTCACCTTCCTCGGCATGCGTGAATTCAAGTACACCGGCGGCGAGGAAAGCGGCAATCTGGAGCGCGCCGAAAAACCCGGCCTCGGCATCCTGACCGACCCCGACGTGCTGGTGCTGAGGCGCGGTACCGAGGCGGTGACGACGACGCCGGAAATCCGTGCTTTCCTGCACGGACCGGAGCCGCTGATCGTCACCAAGGCCAATGCCAAGTCGCTGGTGCACCGGCGCATCTATCTCGACTACATCGGTGTCAAGACCTACACCGCCAAGGGCGCGTTGGCGGGCGAACTGCGCATCGTCGGCCTGTTCACCTCGACCGCCTATACGCGCTCGGTGATGAAGATCCCGTATCTCAGGTCCAAGGCCGAAACCATCATCGCCAAGTCGGGCTTCGACCGCCACGACCACTCCGGCAAGGCGCTGATCAACGTGCTGGAAAGCTATCCGCGCGACGAGCTGTTCCAGGTCCCGGTGCCGATCCTGCGCAAGCATGCCGCTGCCATTCTCGGCCTGGTCGAGCGGCCGCGCGTGCGGGCGCTAGTGCGCGCCGACCAGTTCGACCGTTTCGTCTCGATCCTCGTCTTCGTCCCGCGCGATCGCTACGACAGCGTCGTGCGCGAGAAGATCGCCACCTATCTGAAAACCGTGTTCGAGGGCCGGCTGTCGGCCTACTACCCGGCCTTTCCCGAAGGCGGGCTGGCGCGCGTGCACTTCATCATCGGCCGCTCCGGCGGCAAGACGCCGAAGGTCGAGCAGGCGACGATCGAGGCGGCGATCCGTGACATCGTACGCACCTGGGAAGATGCGCTCGCCGATGCGGCCGAAGCCAGCGGCAGCGACCCGGCGTTGAAAGCGATCGCCGCGCGGCTGCCGGAGAGCTACCGGGACACGTTCAGCGCGGCGGTGGCGTTGGCCGATGCCGGACGCATTGCCAAGATCAGCGCCGGCAATCCGATCGCCATCGACTACTACCGCCATGCCGACCAGAAGACGCACCAGGCGGCGCTGAAGATCTATCACCATGGCAGCCCGGTGGCGTTGTCGCGGCGCGTTCCAGTGCTGGAGAACATCGGCTTCCGTGTCATCAGCGAGCGCACCTTCGAGGTCGGCGACGACCAGTCGGGCCTGGTCTTCATCCACGACATGGAACTGGAGAACAGCTACGGCAAGCCGATCGATCTCGCCGACGGCGGCGCGCTGTTCGAGGACGCGTTCCTGTCGGTGTGGCGCGGCGACGTCGACAATGACGGCTATAACGGCCTTGCCCAGACCGCCGGCCTGTGGTCGGGCGAAATCACCATCCTGCGCGCCTATGGCCGCTATTTGCAGCAGGTCGGCATTCCGCAAAGCCAGGATTTCATCGCCGCGGCGCTCAACCGCTATCCCGAGATCGCGCGCGGCCTGCATGACCTGTTCATAGCGCGGCTCGGCCCGACGGCGGAAACGGAAGGCGCGGTGGCGGCCAAGCACCTCAAGGCCAAGATCAAGGATGCGCTGGAAGATGTGCCCAACATCGACGACGACACCATCATCCGCCGTTATCTCAATCTGATCGAAGCCTCGCTGCGCACCAATCATTTCGTTGCCGATACGAAAGAGAAAGGCCAATCGCTGGCGATCAAGCTCGAGTCGCGGGCGGTCGAGGGATTGCCGGCGCCGCGGCCATGGCGGGAAATCTTCGTCTACGGCTCCGAGGTCGAAGGCCTGCATCTGCGCTTCGGTCCGGTGGCGCGTGGCGGCCTGCGCTGGTCGGACCGCGCACAGGACTATCGCACCGAGGTGCTCGGCCTGGTCAAGGCACAGCAGGTCAAGAACGCCGTCATCGTGCCGGTTGGCGCCAAGGGCGGCTTCTATCCCAAGAAGCTGCCGATGAGCGCTGGACGCGACGCCATCTTCGAGGCCGGCACCTCTGCTTACAAGAACTTCGTCTCCAGCCTGCTGTCGATCACCGACAATATCGGGCTGGACGGTGTCATCCCGCCGGCTGGTGTGGTGCGCCGCGACCAGGACGATCCCTATTTCGTGGTCGCCGCCGACAAGGGCACGGCGACCTTCTCCGACACCGCCAACGCCATCTCGGAGAAGCACGGCTTCTGGCTCGACGATGCCTTCGCCAGTGGTGGTTCGGCCGGCTACGACCACAAGAAGATGGGCATCACCGCCAAGGGCGCCTGGGAAGCGGTCAAGCGGCATTTCCGTGAGATGAACCGTGACATCCAGACCTCGCCCTTCTCCGTGGTCGGTGTCGGCGACATGTCGGGCGACGTGTTCGGCAACGGCATGCTGTTGTCGCCGAAGACCCGGCTGATCGCCGCTTTCGACCATCGCGACATCTTCATCGATCCGGATCCCGACATGGCGGCCTCGATGGCCGAGCGCGAGCGCATGTTCGCGTTGCCGCGTTCGAGCTGGCAGGACTATGACAAGACCAAGCTGTCGGAAGGCGGCGTCATCGTCTCGCGCAGCCAGAAGTCGATCACCTTGCCGGCGGCCGCGGCGGCCGCGATCGGCCTTGCCAGGACCACCGCCACGCCGGTCGAGATCATGACCGCCATCCTCAAGGCGCCGGTCGACTTGCTTTGGTTCGGCGGCATCGGCACGTATCTCAGGGCGTCGACCGAAACCAATGCCGAGGTCGGCGACCGCGCCAACGATGCCGTCCGCATCACCGCGCTCGACGTGCGCGCCAAGGTGATCGGCGAAGGCGCCAATCTCGGTGTGACGCAGCGGGCGCGCATCGAGTTCGGCATGAATGGCGGCCGCTGCAATTCCGACGCCATCGACAATTCGGGCGGCGTCAACTGCTCCGACGTCGAGGTCAACATCAAGATCGCGCTGGCGTCCGCCATGCGCAAGGGATCGCTGACGCGCCCAGCACGCAACAGGCTGCTGGCCGAGATGACCGACGAGGTCGGCGGCCTGGTGCTGTCCAACAACTACCAGCAGACGCTGGCGCTTTCGATCGCCCGCAAGCGCGGCCTCGCCGACATCGCGCATCAAAGCCGCTTCATGACGGCGCTGGAGGCACGTGGCCTGCTCGATCGCGGGGTCGAGACGCTGCCGTCGCCGGCAGCCCTTGCCGAACGCGAGGCGCGCGGCGAGCCGCTGACCCGGGCCGAGCTCGGCGTGCTGCTCGCCTATGCCAAGATCGTGCTGTTTTCCGATATCGTCGCCAGCGACGTGCCGGACGATGCGCATTTCGACCGCGACCTGATGGGTTATTTCCCGGACCGGATGGCGAAGAAATACGCCTCCGAGATCCACGGCCACCGGCTGCGCCGCGAGATCATCGCCCGTGTCGTCGCCAACGATCTGGTCAATCGCGGCGGCCCGTCCTTCGTCAATCGGCTGCAGGAAGCAACGGGGCGTACCGCTGCCGATGTGGTGCGCACCTTCGCCGTGGTGCGCGACGGCTTTGCACTGCCGGCGCTCTATCGCGAGATCGACGCGCTCGACAACCAGATAGACGGCCAGGTGCAACTCGATCTCTATCAGATGGTGAGCCGGCTCATCTATATGAGCAGCGGCTGGTATCTGAAGAACGATGCCGGCACGGCACCGCTCGGGCAGCGCATCGCCGAACTGCAGGATGCGCGCAAGGCGCTGGAGCCCAAGCTGGCGTCGCTGCTGCCGGCCTTTTCGCGCGAGCGGATCGAGGAGAAGCGGCACGGGCTGTTCAAGGCGGGCGCCCCGGAGACGCTGGCCGAGCAACTGGCGATGAGCGAGGCGGCGGAGCTCATCCCCGACATCGCGCTGACGGCGCGCACCGCCGGTGCCGACATCGTGGCGGCCGCCAGGGCGTTCTTCGCCGTCAGCGATGCCTTCCGCATCCCGCGCGTCGAGGATGCGGCACGCTCGATCACGCCTTCGGACTATTATGATCAACTCGCTTTGTCCCGCGCCACCGACACGATCGGCGCCGCACGACGCGGCATCGCGGTCGCCGCGCTCACCAGCCATGCCAAGGCAGCCGACCCGGTGGCCGCTTGGCTGGAAGCCGGCGGTGAGCGGGTGGCGCGCATCCGCGAACGGCTGCAGGCGCTGACCGAGGGCGGCGACATCACCGTGTCGCGGCTGTCGGTGGCGTCGGGGCTGATGAGCGATCTGACGGGGATGTGAGGCGGGTCATCTCAAAGATTGGCGCTGCCCCTCAACCGGCTGCCGCCACCTTCTCCCCGTATAGTGACGGAGAAGGGAACTGGCCGCAAGGCAGGCGCCAATTCTGTAACGTCGACAATTCGCGAAATCCCCCGCCAAAGCGTCTTTCTCCCCGTCCTGCACGGGGAGAAATGCCCGGCAGGACAATGAGGGGCGGCGCGACGCTTGTCATTTGCATGAGTATCGGAAAACGTGCAGACATGCCGCCGACACGGGCGGAGCGGGTGCCGGGGGAGTCATTATGGCGGTAGAGACAATGCAGCGGGCGTCCGGGCGCGGCATCTGGGGGTGGATGTTCTTCGACTGGGCGGCGCAGCCGTTCTTCACGGTCGTCACCACCTTCATTTTCGGCCCTTATTTCGTTTCGCGCATGGCGGGCGACCCGACCACCGGCCAGGCCGTCTGGGGCTATGGCATCGCCGCCGCCGGGCTGGTCATCGCCGTACTGTCGCCGATCCTCGGTTCGATCGCCGACCAGACCGGACCGCGCAAGCCGTGGATCGCCTTCTTCGCGGCGATCAAGGTCACCAGTCTCACCTTGCTCTGGTTCGCCGCGCCAGGTTCCAACCTGTTCCTGATCGTGGCGCTGTTCTCGCTGGCGTCGGTGGCGGCGGAATTCTCCACCGTCTTCAACGATTCCATGATGCCGCGCCTAGTGCCGAAGAGCGAGATCGGCCGCATCTCCAACATGGCCTGGGGCCTCGGTTATCTCGGCGGCATGATCGCTCTGATCTTCGTCGTCACTTGCCTCGCCGGCTCACCGGAGACCGGCAAGACGATCATCGGCATCACCCCGTTGTTCGGTCTTGATCCGCAGCTGGGCGAGGATGCCCGCGCCACCGGGCCGCTGTCGGCCGGCTGGTATTTCGTCTTCATCCTGCCTATGTTCTTCTTCACGCCCGACGCCATCAAGGGCATCCCGATCGGGCCGGCGGTGCGCGAAGGCCTTTCGGAACTGAAATCGACGCTGGCCGAGGTGCGCAAGCGCGGCGGCATCTTCCGCTTCCTAGTCGCCCGCATGATCTACCAGGATGGCGTCAATGCGCTGCTGGCGCTGGGCGGCACCTTCGCGGCGGGCATGTTCCACTGGTCGATCACCGAAATCGGCATGTTCGGCATCATCCTCAACATCGTCGCCATCTTCGGCTGCTGGATCGCGGCGCGGCTCGACACCGCGCTCGGCTCCAAGGCGGTGGTGCTGATTTCGCTGGTCATGCTGTCGATCGCCACCATCGGCGTCATCTCGACCGGGCCCGGCTTCACGCTGCTCGGCCTGATCCAGCTTTCCACCACCGATTCCGGCGGCCTGTTCGGCACGGCGGCTGAGAAGGCCTATATCATGTATGGCCTGCTGATCGGTCTGGCTTTCGGGCCGGTGCAGGCTTCGTCGCGCTCCTACATGGCGCGCAGCGTGACCGCAGCCGAATCCGGCCGCTATTTCGGCATCTATGCGCTGGCCGGGCGGGCAACCAGCTTCCTGGCGCCGTTCATGGTGGCGACGATTACCGCCACCAGCGGCTCGGCCCGGCTTGGCATGGCGGCCATCATCCTATTCCTGGCGGTCGGCATGGCGATCCTGGTTCGCACACCCTATCCGGCGGATCGGCCGGTTGAGTAGCAGCGCCGCTTCCTTCTTCCACAAGAGGAGAAGGAAGTCGCGCTCAATGCCGGAAATGCCGCACGCCTGTGAACACCATGGCGATGCCATGTTCGTCGGCGGCGGCGATGACGTCGTCGTCGCGCATCGAGCCGCCCGGCTGGATCACGGCGGTGGCACCGGCCTCGATCGCCGACAGCAGGCCGTCGGCGAAGGGGAAGAAGGCGTCCGAAGCGACGACCGAGCCCTTGGTCAACGGCTCCGCCATGCCTGCCGTCTCCGCCGCGTCGACGGCCTTGCGCGCGGCGATGCGTGAGGAATCGACCCGGCTCATCTGGCCGGCGCCGATGCCGACGGTGGCGCCGTCCTTGGCATAGACGATGGCGTTCGACTTGACGTGCTTGGCGACGCGGAAGGCGAATTTGAGGTCGGCCATTTCGGCTGGCGTCGGGGCGCGCTTCGTCACCACCTTCAGCTCGAGGTCGTCGACCACGGCATTGTCGCGGCCCTGGACGAGCAAGCCGCCGGAAACCGACTTGACCGTCGTGCCTGCCGTGCGCGGGTCGGGCAGGCCGCTGGTGACCAGCAGGCGCAAATTCTTCTTGGCAGCTACGATTGCCGCGGCCTCGTCGGTGGCGTCGGGCGCGATGATCACCTCGGTGAAGGTCTTCACGATCTCCTCGGCCGCCTCGGCGTCAAGGGTGCGGTTCAAGGCGACGATGCCGCCGAAGGCCGAGACCGGGTCGCAGGCGAGCGCTTTGGCGTAGGCCGCTTTCAACGACGTACCTTCGGCGACGCCACATGGATTGGCGTGCTTGATGATGGCGACGGCGGCCGAGCGGTTCGGATCGAACTCGCCGGCCAGCTCGAAGGCGGCGTCGGTGTCGTTGATGTTGTTGTAGGATAGCTGCTTGCCCTGCAGCTGCCGCGCCGTGGCGACGCCCGGCCGCTTGCCGCCATTGATGTAGAAGCCGGCATCCTGATGCGGGTTTTCGCCATAGCGCATGACCTCGGCAAGCCTGCCGCCGAAGGCGCGCCAGGTCGGATGTTCGATCTCCAGCGCCTCGGCGAACCAGCCCGAGATCGCCGCGTCATAAGTGGCGGTGCGGGCGAAGGCCTTGGCCGCCAGCTTCTTGCGGAAATCCAGCGACAGCGAGCCGATGTTCATCTCCAGCGCGTTGAGCACCGCGGCGTAGTCACCGGGATCGGTGACGATGGCGACATAGGCATGGTTCTTGGCCGAGGCGCGGATCATCGCCGGGCCGCCAATGTCGATATTCTCGACGATCGCCGCGTAGTCGGCGCCGGAGCGGCGGACCTCCTCGAACGGATAAAGATTGGAGACGACGAGGTCGATCGGCTCGATGCCGTATTTGCGCATCGCCAATGCATGCTCGGGATCGTCGCGCACGCCAAGCAGCGCGCCATGCACGGATGGGTGCAGCGTCTTGACGCGGCCGTCCATGATCTCGGGAAAACCGGTGAGCTCGGAGACATCGCGCACCGCCATGCCGGCTTCGGCGATCGCTTTTGCCGTGCCGCCGGTGGAGACGAGCTCGACGCCGGCCGCAGCCAACGCCCTGGCAAAGTCGATCAGGCCTGTCTTGTCGAAGACGGACAGCAGTGCGCGACGGACCGGGACGAGGTCGGGGGCGGGAATGTTCTTGGCAGGAACGGCCATGGGCTGGCGGCCTTTCACGGCTGGAGGGGCAAGCCCGCGCCGTAGCATATGGCATCAGGAAATCAAGCGGCAAGGTCGGCGCTGGAAGCCAGGGTCAGTTGTTTTCGGGATAACCGACGATCTTTGTTCGCGTCAGCTGCCAATGGACCTCGGCAATTTCGGACGCCTTGAAGGCGAGCACGATCTGGCGGCTGCGGCGCGGACCGCCCAGACCGGCGAAATAGATCGATTCCTCAACTTCCGGCGTCACTTCTCCCGAGGTGAACACCCAAGTATCGGCCTGATCGGCGGTCAGTACCAGCCGTTCCTGTTCGTCCTGCAGCAGATTGATGTCAGGATGGACGTGAAAGCGCACGGTGATGAAATCGCGGCCGCTCTTGCGGATCGCTGCGTTGCCGGGCCGCTGGAACCGGTCCCGACCCGCCAGCACATTGCCGTCCGCGGAGAGTTTCAGCTCACGCTCATGCAGGAAGCCGAAACGCTGGAGATAGCCGTCATGACGGGCGATGAAGCCGTGGACGCCCTTCTGGTCGATGCGCTTGCACTGCACTTGCTGCGGGCCGCCGATCAACGGTGAACCCAACTGGTCGTTGACCCGCAGCGCGTGGGTGAAACGCGCCGAAGACGTGTCGTTGATGGTGGCTGTCGAATGCGCGGCGGTGGCGCGAGCCAGCGGCCGGAACTCGGCGGCGCCGTAGGTGTCGATGCCGGCATTGACGATATAGTGCTGGCGGCCCGACGAGAGTTCGAAGGCGAGGCAGCCGGCATGCGCTGCATTGGAGACGTCGACCGGCGGCGGCGCGCCGGTATCGGCGATGACGGTGGTGCCGCCGATCGCCAGCCGCTCATAGCCCGAATGCGGCGCATGCAGCAGCGGCGAGCCGGCGGTGTCGTCATGGCGCAGGATGGTGGCGATGCGGTCATGGATTGTGGCGCCCATGCCGTTGAAACGGGCGAGGCTGCCATCCTGATGGCGGAAGAAGCGCAGCGCCGGCAGCATGCGGTCGATGGCGCCGATCAGCGCCTGCGGCGGCGCTTCGGCCTGGTTGGCATAGGTCTGGCGCAGCGGCAGGAGGTCGGCGAGGATTTCCAGCACCGCCATTGGATTGCGCGAGATATGGCCGCCGTCGGCAAGGATCTGGCGATTGAGTTCCTCTGCGAGGTTGCGGGTAGCGCGGCGCAACGCCGAGGCCGGCGCCGGCAGGGACAGTGCCGCGAAGGCCAGCGCGATGCGGGCGCGCAGCCGGTCCTTGCCGTCGGGCATTTCGCGCGCCATCGACCTGAGATAACGGATCTGCATGGCCAGCGATTTCAGGAAAGCACGGTAGAAGGGGAACTCGGCGCCCTGCAGCACGACGGAAGAATGCTGCAACCAGGCGATGATGCGTTTGGCCGTCGTGCCTGGTTCCCAGGCAATGCCCGAAATATGGTTGCCATGCATGGCGATCCAGTCGGAGACGAGCGCGCGGGCATTTGCCGCGGCGAGCTCCGTGCCGGCGGCACGCATATGGCGCAGCCAGCGAAAGCCATGCAGCGTCTTCTGCCAACCATGATTGGGGACATTGATCTGGAAAGGGGATTTGCCACCAGTCTCGACCAGATGGCCAGACAGTGGATAACGGCCGTAATAGATCTCGAGCGCGATCTGTGGATCGGCAAGGCGCAGGTCCGGCGGCGCGATCAGGACGCGTTCGGGTGTGCGTCCGGAATAGCGCCAACGATAGATCGGGCCGGCACGCAGGCGCCGGCGCGTCTTGCGCCAGAACTCCTTCGCGACCAGCGTCCACAGACGCGTCGTGTTGCTGGCAGCCAGTGCCAAACCCCCTCCTGGTCGTCCTTGCCCAAGCACAAGCTTATATGATTCAAGAACTTATGCGAAGGCGAATTCCATAGGACGGCGCCGGGTCCCCTGCTCTTGGACCGGGTGCATCCAAAAAAAATCTGCAAATCCCAGTGGTTAAGCCGGGCTTCGACGCATGCGTGCGGCGAAGAAACCGTCCAGTCCCGAACGCTCCGGAGCGCCGAGGTCGAGATCGGCGGGTGTGGTGCGCAACGTGCCTTGCGGCGTCAGGAACGAATCGATGCCGGCGATCTCGCCTTGCCGCAGCGGATCGTCAATGACCGTAGCCGTGTCCTCGAGAAAGGAACGATGCAGTTCCTCGCCTTCGAGCGGGTCGAGCGAACAATTGGAAAAGACGATCCTGCCTCCGGGCCTGACCAGCATAACGGCGCGGGCGAGCAGCCTGCGTTGCAGGTCTGCGAGCTTTTCGACGTCCGCCGCCGTCTTGGTCCATGGCACGTCGGGATGCCGGCGCACCGTACCGGTCGAGGAACATGGCGCGTCGAGCAGCACGGCGTCGAACAGTTCGCTGGGCTCGAATTTGAGCAGGTCGGCCTGGACGATGTCGGCCGACAGGCCAAGGCGATCGAGATTCTGCGCCAGCCGCGCCAGGCGGTTCTTCGAGGTGTCTACCGCTGTGACCCTGGCGCCAGCGAGAATGAGCTGTGCGGTCTTGCCGCCGGGCGCTGCGCAAAGATCGGCGACGCGCAGGCCGGCGACATCGCCGAACAGCCGGGCGGGAAGGCTGGCGGCGGCATCCTGGACCCACCATGCGCCCTCCGCGAAGCCAGGCAATTCGGTGACGGCGCCGGCAAGCTTCTCCCCCCGAACCGTTCCCGTGGGCAGGACGATGCCGCCGAGCTTTTCGGCCCAGAGGTCGGCATCGGCCTTGACCGAGAAATCGACCGGCGCCTCGTGGCGATGGGCGGCCAGGATCTGCCGGGCCTTCTCGGTGCCATAGGCGGCCTTCAGCCGGTCGGAAAACCATTTTGGCGCTTCGTCGGTGGCGGCAAGCGCGGCCGGAAGCTCGGCCTCCTTGGCTCGCGCCAGCGTGCGCAGCACGCCGTTGACCAGGCCGGAAAAACGCTGCGTTCGGGGATCGGACTTGGCGTGGGTCACGGCGAGGTCGACCGCGGCGCTGTCGGGGATGTCGAGGAACAGGATCTGCGCCGCCGCCACATGCAATATGTGCGACAAGGCGGTCGCGTTTGGCGGCAGCGGCTTTTCCAGGCGCCGCGCCAGCAGTCCCGTTATGGTCATGCGGTAGCGCAGCGCGGTGACCAGTATGGCGCGCACCAGGCCGCGGTCGCGCAAATCGAGCGCCCTGTATTGCGGATGGCCGTTCTCGTGGTCGGTCAGGCCGTCAAGCGGCGTGCGTGCATCGATGACGGCTGCCAGCAGCCGCGCCGCCGCCTTGCGCGCGGCAAGGCCGGCAACGAACTCGCCGCCGGCATCGTGGTCCTGATCGCCTGAAACCGTGCGCCGAGGTGCTCTGCCCGCCACGCTCACGACCACCGGCCTTTGGGCCCGGTCGGGTTGCGACCCCATGGATTGGGCTTCGGGCTGGCCGGTTCGGCCGTCTGTTCCGGTTCGGCCGGCTTGCCCCACGGTCCGGCCGATTGCGGCTCGTCCGCCTGCGGTGGTGTCGGTGCCTGGCGCTGCGTGGCCCGCGATGCACCGTCGCCCATTTGCCGCGCCATCGCCTGCAGGGCGGCGATGCGGTTGTCGGTGCTCGGATGGGTGGAGAACAGACTGTCCATGCGCTCGCCATGCAGGGGGTTGATGATGAAGAGATGCGCCATCGCGGGATTGCGCTCGGCATCGGGGTTGGGAATGCGTTCGGCCCCGCGGGCGATCTTGTCAAGCGCGGAGGCCAGCCACAGCGGGTGTCCACAGATTTCGGCGCCACGCCGGTCAGCCTCATATTCGCGGGTGCGGCTGACCGCCATCTGCACGATCATGGCCGCGAAGGGCGCCACGATCATCGCCGCCAGCACGCCGACAAAGCCGAACGGGTTGTTGTCGCGGTTGCCGCCGAGGAAAAAGGCGAAATTGCCGAGCATCGAGATGGCACCGGCAAAGGTGGCGACGATGGTCATGGTCAGCGTGTCGCGGTGCTGGACGTGGGCGAGCTCATGCGCCATCACGGCGGCGACCTCTTCATGGGTCAGCCGCTGCAGCAGGCCGGTGGAGGCGGCGACCGCCGCGTTCTGCGGGTTGCGGCCGGTGGCGAAGGCATTCGGCTGCGGATTGTCGATCAGATAGGTTTTCGGCATCGGCAGGCCGGCCTGCTTGGCCAGTGCCTGGACGATGGCGTAATATTCGGGCGCGTTCTTCTCGTCGACCTCGACGGCGTGGTTCATCGACAGCACCATCTTGTCGGCGTTCCAATAGCTGAACAAATTGGTGCCGGTGGCGATCACCAACGCGATCATCATGCCGCCCGAACCGCCGATCAAAAAGCCGACGCCCATGAACAGCGCCGTCATGGTGGCGAGAAGCATGGCGGTGCGAATGGTGTTCATCGTCTGCTCCTGCCCGGATGGCGGTGAAAAAGGGTCGATCCTCGTGAGGTCATCGCTATATGATGGGAAACACCTGCTCCTGTTTCAATCCGCTCGAGATATCGCATGAACGACGAAACCAGTAAAACGCTGGCCGGCCCCGATGACGGCACGGCGCCAAAAGAGCTGACACCCGCCGCCCGCCGCGCGCTGCAGGAAGCCGAGGCAAGGCGGCAGGACTACCGCGAGAAGGAAGCCGCACTGCCCCGGGAAATCGGCGGCCGTGGGGGCAAGGAGCCCGGCCGCTATGGCGACTGGGAGGTAAAAGGCCTGACCAGCGACTTCTAAGGTATGTTGATATTCAGGTGAGGCCGGCCTGACCTGAATCTCAACACACCTTGGACGGCTTTACGCTATATCTTAAGCAGCGTCGCGCTGCGGCTCGAGCGCAACCCAGCCGCGTTCGTCGACGGTGATGTCGATCTCATCATAACCGGCGATCGCGGCATGCTGTGTTGCCAGGGGATGCTGGTGCGTGGCGTTGATCACCATGACCGAAGCGCCCGCCGCCTCCGCCGCCGCGATGCCGGCCGGGGCGTCCTCGAACACCAGGCAATCGCGTGCGTCGAAGCCAAGCCGTCTCGCGCCGAGCTGGAAGCAATCGGGCGCCGGCTTGCCGCGGGAAACATCCTCCGCCGCGACGAGGACCGCAGGGACAGGAATGCCGGCGACCTTCATGCGTGCAAGCGCCAACGAGCGTGGCGCCGAGGTTACGATCGCCCAGCGCTCCGGCGGCAGTGCGTTAAGAAACGCCAAGGCGCCGGCGATCTGGACGATGCCCTCGAGATCGTCGGCCTCGGCCTTCAGCAGCAAATCCGCTTCGTGTCTCGGGTCGACGCCCGGGAGCGCCAGGGCGGTGATGGTCTCGATCGCCCGCACGCCGTGGATCGTCGGCAGGAAGGCCGCGACGTCGAGGCCGTGGCGCCGCGCCCAATCGCCCCAGACCCGCTCCGCCGAGGCGATGGAATTGATGAGCGTGCCGTCCATGTCGAAGAGGAAGGCGGCGAATTTTCTGCCAGCAAACATGATTTTCCTTGAAGTCCGGGGGAGGGTGTCGAGGGAGGACGCAACCGTAACGCCAAGGCGCCGGCATGGAAAGGCGCGCGAGCGCATTTGGAGAGCGATCCAGGGAACCACCGTCACCTTGCAACGTTTGAAACCGTACAATTCCCATCATGCGAACCAGGGGACGACGCCCATGCTGATACGCCTCGGCTACGAGATCGCCATTGAATGCGCCGAGGCAACTCCGGTGGTTTCTCTGCTCGAGATTCATAAGGACAGGCAGGGCGACATCAAGCGGCAGACACGTGTGCTCACCTCGCCATCGGTGCCGACCAGGCGCTATCACGACCTGCATGGCAATGCCTGCCGCCGTTTTACCGCGCCCGCCGGCGGCTTTCGCATCCTCTACGACGCGGTCGTCGAGGACAGTGGCGAGACGGACGAGGTCAACACGCTGGCCCGGGAAATGCCGGTCGCCGAATTGCCCGACGAGGTGCTCTTCTATCTCCTGGGTAGCCGTTATTGCGAGACAGATCATCTGAGCGATCTCGCCTGGCAGCTTTTCGGCCATCTTCCGTCCGGCTGGGCGCGGGTGCAGGCAATCGTCGAGTATGTCCACAACCGCCTGTCCTTCGGCTATGGCTATGCGCGTTCGACGCGCACCGCCGCACAGGCGCACGAGGAACGCGTCGGAGTGTGCCGCGACTTCGCCCATCTGGCGATCACGCTTTGCCGTTGCATGAACATTCCGGCGCGCTACGTGAACGGCTATCTCGGCGACATTGGCGTCCCGGCCGATCCGGCGCCGATGGATTTTTCGGCCTGGATGGAAGCGTTCCTCGACGGCAAGTGGTACACGTTCGACCCGCGCCACAACCGGCCCAGGATCGGCCGCGTCGTCATCGCGCGCGGGCGCGACGCCATCGACGTTCCCTTGCTGCACAGTTTCGGCCCGCACCGGCTCACCCTGTTCAAGGTATGGACCTACGAACAGCAAGGCAGGCTGTTCAATCCACCCCACCGCGGCATCGACAGGACGGTCAGCGCACAGATGCTGGCCTAGCTATGTTGATATTCAGGTGAGGCCGGCCTGACCTGAATATCAACACACCTGGGCAGGTTTCTGCCTCGGCATGCCTCGCAATCCTGGGACAGTTGCTCCCGCTTCGGCACAGAAGGCCTGTGCCGCAACAGGACGTCGCCAAGGCTTCGGCAATTGCCTCGTGTCGAGCATGGTAAGCGCCTGGTAAACGCGGCGACGATCGTGCTTTTTCGTTTACCAGCCGTTCACCTTCACGAAGGACGAAAGCAAGAAAAAACAACAGCTTGATGTCTGGCCGAGGATGTCCCGGCGTGAGGCGATGTCATCCGGCTGGAATCCTGCATTGCCCTGTTCGCGGCGACGAGGCCGAGGCAAGCGGAGGCTGTTGGATGCGGAATTACGGGGGTCTTGTTCACGCGGTCGGCGGGTTCGCCAGAGATCGCGGTGGAAATTTCGCGGTCCTGTTCGGCTTTGCTGCCTCGGTCTTGGCGCTGGTCGCGGGCTTTTCGGTCAATGTCGCGCAGCTCTACAATGCCAAATCGAGCCTGCAGGGCGTGGTCGATGCGGCGGTGACATCGACGGCGCGTGACCTGACCACCGGCGCCACCAAGGAAGCCGACGCCGACAAATCCGTGCAGGCCTTTCTCGACGCCAACGCTACCGCCGGAATTCTGCACGCCGGCCAGATCGTGCTCGACAAGCTGATCGTCGACAGGACCGCCAAAACGGTCCAGGCGGATGCCCATGTCGATGTCGGCCTCTATTTCCCGTTGTTCAGCACCGGTGACATGCAGCGCGTCGGTGCTTCCACCACAGCGCTCTATTCCGACAAGCAGATAGAGGTGGCCATGATGCTCGACATAACGGGATCGATGGCCAAGCGGGGCAACGTCAACAAGATCGGCGACCTGATAGCCGCCGCGCGAAATGCAGTCCAGACGATGCTCGAGAACCAGGACCCGAAGAACCCCCGCGTCCGTGTCGCGATTGTGCCTTATGCATCCGGCGTGAACGCCGGCAAACTGGCCGAAAACGTCTATGCCGAAAAGCAAGGGAGTTCCGAGCTGCCACCCGTCGCCGGCAGTTCGCTTCTCGTTGCCAAGACGGGCAAAAATCTGCTGCCGTCCTTCAGCGACTACATCTCCATTGTTGGTGCGGCCATGCCGCGCCCGGATAATTGCGCTACGGAGCGCAAGAACAAAAACGGCGATGCGGATTTGAGCGCCGACGGCCCAGACACTGTTCGCACAGACAGGAACGGCAAGAAATATTATGCCCTGGTCAACCGGGATGATCATCTCAGCGGCGAGGGAATGAACAGATGTCCTGACGCGCAAGTGATTCCGCTGACCGCGGATTCCGATGCATTGCTTGATTCGATCGACGACTTCCGGGCCGGTGGTTTTACAGCCGGCGCGATCGCCATTCAGTGGACCTATTATATGCTGTCGCCGCAATGGCGCGCCGCAATCAAGAATGCCGGCCTCGGCAACGGCGCTTCGAACGCCGATCCGAAGAAGATTGCCAAGGTCGCAATCCTGATGACCGATGGCCAGTTCAATACGGCCTTCGCGGGTGCCGCCGGGAGCTACAACGGCCAGGGTAACCTTGCGCGCGGCAATGCTGAAACGCTGTGCGACAACATGAAAAATGACGGCATCGAGATCTTCACCATCGGCTTCGACCTGAACGACAAGGACATGTCGGCAACCGAGCGGGACCAGGCAAAGGCGGTGCTAAAGGATTGTTCGTCGAAAGACGCCTCCGCCACAGAGAGACATTATTTCGAGGTGTCCACCGGAGCAGAATTGGACGGTGCCTTTCAGGAAATCATCCGCAACACCGAAAAGGTCATACTGACCCAATAACCCGTGAAACGGAAAAGGCCGCCGCTTCTTTCGAAGCCGGCGGCCTTCCGTGTTTCCGTCCATGGCGCGGCTCAATGGCGGTGACGCTCACGTCACCCGCCGCGCATCTCGCGCCTTAACGGGAAGACTGCTTCCCGAAAGTGCAATCCGCTGAGGCCACGTTCTGGAAAACGAAATCACTCGACATCGGATCACCTCCTTTCGATTTGTTGAACACACCCTCATGATGGGGTGCGTTGCAGCAAATGACAAGTGCCATGCTGAAAAAGGCATCCTTGCCCGAAGATGGCGCCGCATGCTTTGGCTTGCGATCCAGGTCTCAAACGGACAAGATCGAGCCATCGACCGCGGGGAAGGGCATGGACGCTACCGAAAGAGCTGCGCGCATCGTTCGAACGGTAGTCGAGGCGGTGAAGCCCGGCTTCGCGGTCAGGCTGTGGACCGGCGAGCGGATCGGCCCCGCCACGGGCCCTGTGCTGGTCATCAACGACCACGACATTGTCTGGCAGATCGTTCGCCGACCCTCCCTGTCGACCCTCATCGAGATGTGGATTTCCAAGGCAGTCGACATCGAGGATGGATCACTGTTCGATTTCTACGCCCTGCCTTCAACGGGCAAGCTGCGCTCGAAGCTGAAGGCATTGCCGAAACGGGCGCTTCTGCGTGACTTGCCGGCGGTGCTGTTTTCGAGAAAGCAGATGGCGTCGCGGGTCGATCTCGCTGGTCGCAACCCGTTCGTCAGCGGCTCTAGCAAGGAGGCGATCCAGCATCACTATGATATCTCGAATGCCTTCTACCGGCTCTTTCTCGACGAGCGCATGGTCTATAGCTGCGGGTATTTCCAGGATTTCGCAAACGGCATCGACGAGGCGCAGGTCGACAAGCTCGACCATATCTGCCGCAAGCTTCGGCTGAAACCCGGTGAAAGATTGCTCGACATCGGCTGCGGCTGGGGCGCGATGCTGATCCACGCCGCGAAAAATTACGGTGTCGTCGGACACGGCGTCTCGCTGTCGCAAGCCCAGACCTCACTAGCCCGCGAGCGCATTCGCGCCGAGGGTCTGGAGGACAGGATCACCATCGAGATAAAGTCCTACGCAGAGCTCACCGGCACCTTCGACAAGATATCGTCCATCGGTATGTTCGAGCATCTGGGCCTGGCAAACCATGTCGCCTACTTCTCCGCTGTCCATCGGCTGCTGAAACCGGGCGGCATCTATCTGCATCACGCCATCACGAGGCGCAGCAAAGGCGACATCAAGAAGACCCTGCGCAAGGGGCCGGAATACAAGGCGCTGATCAAATACATCTTCCCGGGTGGCGAGCTCGACACGATCGGCATGACGCTAGGCAATCTCGAAGCACACGGCTTCCTCGTCTACGATGTCGAGAATTTGCGCGAGCACTATGCCCGCACCTGCAGGCTTTGGGCCGAGCGTCTGCAGGCGCGGTTCGGCGAGGCGATCGCCGAGGTCGGCGAAGCCAAGGCGCGGCTGTGGCTGCTTTACCTGAGCGGCTGCTCCATCACCTTCGAACGCGCCTCGGCGCAGATTTTCCAGACCGTCGCCACCAAACGCGCGCGAGGCCCGAGCGGTCTGCCACCGACGCGGGCGGATCTTTATCGATAGGCTTGGGTCGGCAGGTCAGACGAATCGCATGGGCGCGCCGATCTCGACACGGCCGGGCTGGTCGACGGTGCAGTAGACGCCGAGATTGTGGGCGTTGTGGCGAACCAGGTTGCGCAGGATCCCCGGATCATTGTCGAAACCGTCCTGGGCAATGATGGTGAAGCCGCAGCGGCGGCACGGCTCGGAGATGGTCAGGACGAGGTCGCCGATGGCGAGCTTGCGGCCGATCCATTCCGTTTCGGGAAACGAGCCGTCGACCGGAGCCATGTCGACGACGATGTTGGGGCGGAAGCGGCGGGGATCGGCGGCACCTTGCGGATGCAGCGCCTCCAGCCGCGACAGGGATGCCGTGGTCAGGAGATGGATCGGCGCCTTGCGGTAGCGTTCCGCGGTCAGCGGACCGGCATAGCCTGCCGCATTCTCCCTGCGGAACGGCCGGATCGAGGCGCCGAAGCCGAGATAGGCCGACACGGCGCGGTCGCATTCGGCGCCGGGTGCGGCGAGCCAGTCGCCATCGGGGATGGCGATTTCCAATTCGCCGCTACGGCTCAACCGGGTCCGGATGCGCGGCACGTTGTACCACTTGGCGTCACGGTCGGGCCGGGCGATTTCATTGTCCGAGATATCGACGAGGCCGAACATACGGTCGCCCTGGATGCTGTCGGTGCCGACCAGGATGGCGTCCTGGCGCTCGCCGGCGAGCGAACTCGCCGGATAGCGCCACAACTGGGTGACGGTGCCCAATGCCGCGTGCTGCCGCATCAGCCCTTCTTGTTCTGCCGGTTGGCTATGAGGTCATCGACCACGGCCGGATCGGCAAGCGTCGAGGTGTCGCCGAGCGCGGAAAAATCGTCCTCGGCGATCTTGCGCAGGATGCGGCGCATGATCTTGCCCGAACGTGTCTTGGGCAGGCCGGGCGCGAACTGGATCTTGTCGGGCGTGGCGATGGCGCCGATCTCCTTGCGGACGTGGGCGACGAGCTCCTTGCGCAGCTCTTCGGTGGCCTCCATGCCCCTCATCAAGGTCACGTAGCTGTAGATGCCCTGGCCCTTGATGTCATGGGGATAGCCGACGACGGCGGCTTCCGAGACCTTCTCATGGCTGACCAGCGCCGATTCGACCTCGGCCGTGCCCATGCGATGGCCGGAAACGTTGATGACGTCGTCCACACGGCCGGTGATCCAGTAGTAGCCGTCGGCGTCGCGGCGGCACCCGTCGCCGGTGAAGTATTTGCCCTTGTAGGTCGAAAAATAGGTCTGCACGAAGCGATCGTGATCGCCATAGACGGTGCGCATCTGGCCGGGCCAGGAATCGGTGATGCAGAGATTGCCGTCGGCGGCCCCTTCGAGCACCTTACCTTCGCCGTCGACCAACTGCGGCTTGATGCCGAAGAAGGGCCGCGTCGCCGAGCCTGGCTTGAGGTCGGTGGCGCCCGGCAGCGGCGTGATCAGGATGCCGCCGGTCTCGGTCTGCCACCAGGTGTCGACGATCGGCACCTTGCCGTTGCCGACGACGTTGAAATACCACTCCCAGGCTTCCGGATTGATCGGCTCGCCGACCGAGCCCAGCACGCGCAATGACTTGCGCGAGGTCTTCTTCACCGGGTCGTCGCCGGCGCCCATCAGCGCGCGCAACGCCGTCGGCGCGGTGTAGAAGATGTTGACCTTGTGCTTGTCGATGACTTCCCAGAAGCGCGACTGCGAGGGATAGTTCGGCACGCCCTCGAACATCAACGTGGTGGCGCCGTTGGCGAGCGGTCCGTAGACGATGTAGCTGTGTCCGGTCACCCAGCCGACATCGGCCGTGCACCAGTAGATGTCGCCGTCATGGTAGTCGAAGACATATTGGTGCGTCATCGAGGCATAGACGAGATAGCCGGCGGTGGTGTGCAGCACGCCCTTCGGCTGGCCGGTCGAGCCCGACGTGTAGAGGATGAACAGCGGATCCTCCGCCTTCATCTTCTCCGGCTTGCACTCAGGCCTGACCGTTGCGACTTCGTCGTGATACCAGACATCGCGCCCCGGCGCCCAGCCGATCTTGCCGCCCGTGCGGCGCACTACCACGACGGTCTTGACCTTGACATGGTGCTTGGCGGCAACCTCGATCGCCTTGTCGGTGTTGTCCTTGAGAGGAATGGGCTTGCCGCCGCGCAGACCCTCATCCGATGTGATGACGAAGGTCGATTCGCAGTCGACGATGCGGCCGGCCAGCGCATCGGGCGAAAAGCCGCCGAAGACGACCGAATGGATGGCGCCGATACGCGTGCAGGCCAACATCGCGTAGGCCGCCTCCGGAATCATCGGCATGTAGATGGTGACGCGGTCGCCTTTCTTGACGCCGTGCTTCTTCATCACATTGGCGAGCCGGCAGACATGCTCGTAGAGCTCGTTATAGGTGACTTTCCTGTCGTCGTAGGGGTTGTCGCCTTCCCAGATGATGGCGGTCTGGTCGCCGCGCTTCTTCAGGTGGCGGTCGATGCAATTGTACGAGACATTGGTCTGGCCGTCTTCGAACCACTTGATCGAGACCTTGCCGTCGAAGGAGGTGTTCTTGACCTTGGAAAAGGGCTTGAACCAGTCGATGCGCTTGCCGTGCTTGCCCCAGAACTTGTCCGGGTTCTTCACACTGTCGGCGTACCATTTGAGGTAGGTGTCATTGTCGATCAGGGCGTTCTTCTTCCACGCCGGCTGGACGCGATGGACATGAACCTCGGACATTTCTGGCTTTCCTCCCGAACCCAATCCGCCGGCTTGAAACGCCCGCGTGATCGCGGCGACGCAGCCGCGAATTCGGCGGCATTATTACCAGTTCCGCCGCGACGGCAACATTAGACGTTGGATTCGCGCGGCGGGATGCCGCAGGGGTGCTTTTCGAGACTGTCAGCACTCGACGCGGTTCGCTGCTAACTGCATGTTTTTGTGGGAAAAGTTCGTTTTGCGATCAAGAAAAATCAATAGACAGTTAAGTAACGGCGCGCACAATTGGTGCTTGGGGGATGGAGAATCAACCTTGGGGACCGCAATGCGCGACCATCTTGAAATGGACCTGATGCTCAAAGGCTACGGGCTGACCACGGCCAAGATTCTTTATCATTTCCCCGACCACCCGCATCTCCTGCAGAGCTTCGTCTGGCAGGACTACGACATCGCTCCGAAGTTTCCGGTGCTGGTCAGGTTCATCGAATTCTGGAAGGCCAAGCTCGACGGGCCGCTGCATTCGGTGGTCTATACGCACCAGAAGCTGATCGCGCCGAACGAGTGGCGCAAAGTCGATGGGGAATTCGTGCTGCATTGAACGATGGTAACGCGATGATGGCTGTTGAGGTCGGCACCCTACGGCGCGCCCCTCTGTCCTGCCGGACATCTCCCCCTCAAGTGGGGAGATTGACTGGTTCGGTGATGCCGCCGCTCCGTCAACGTTCGAGATTGGCGAAAGCCATCGCGGCATCCCATCTCCCCCCAAGAGGGGGAGATGGCCGGCAGGCCAGAGGGGGGCGCTGTCCCGCGACCTTGCCTGCTAGAGTCCTCGCAATCACACCGCCGGCGGATTCAGCCGGGCAAAGCCTTCCTGACGCCGATAGGGGAAATAGGGGTACGGCGCGGTGACCTCGCTTGCCGCGTCGAGTTTTTTCACCTGCTCCGGCGTCAGCGTCCAACCGACGGCGCCGAGGTTCTGGCGCAGCTGCTCCTCGTTGCGGGCGCCGATGATGACGGAGGAGACGGTCGGGCGCTGCAGCAGCCAGTTGATGGCGATTTGCGGCACGGTCTTGCCGGTTTCCTGCGCCACCGCATCGAGCGAATCCACAATCCGATAGAGATGCTCGTCCTCGACCGGCGGGCCGAAGCTCGCGGTCTCGTGCAGCCGGCTCTTTTCCGGCAGAGGCTGGCCACGGCGGATCTTGCCGGTCAGGCGGCCCCAGCCGAGCGGGCTCCACACCAGCGCGCCGACGCCCTGGTCGAGGCCGAGCGGCATCAACTCCCATTCATAGTCGCGGCCGAGCAGAGAATAGTAGACCTGATGCGCGACATAGCGTGGGTAGCCGTGCTTCTCCGCCAGGCCGAGCGACTTCATCACTTGCCAGCCGGAGAAGTTGGAGACGCCGACATAGCGCAGCTTGCCGGCGCGCACGAGCCCGTCCAGCGCCGACAGAACTTCCTCGATCGGCGTCCCGGCATCGAAGGCGTGCAGTTGCAGCAGGTCGACATAGTCGGTGCCGAGGCGCTTCAGCGCGGCGTCCACCGACTTGATCAGCCGTGAGCGCGACGAGCCATAGTCGGCCGGCCCGTCGCCCATCGGCAGCGCGGTCTTGGTCGAGATCAGAACCGCGTCGCGGCGGCCCTTGATCGCCTCGCCGAGCACTTCTTCCGAGGCGCCATTCGAATAGACATCGGCGGTGTCGAAGAGGTTGACGCCGGCCTCGAGGCAGATGTCAATAAGCCGCCGCGCTTCTTGCGCGTCGCTGTTTCCCCAGGCGCCGAACAGCGGGCCGGAACCGCCAAAAGTTCCGGCGCCGAATGAAAGCGCCGGGACTTTCAGGCCCGATGCGCCGAGATGTCGATAGTCCATTTTCTTGCTCCTGGTGGTTTGTGAATAGGTGAGGCGATTCGGGTGTCGGCCGATGTCACGACCGGACAGGGGCAGGCGCGCCGAGCCTGGCGCCGCGATCGAGGCGCAGCGCCAGTCCGGCCACGGCGAGTGCCGCGAGCGGCAGCAGGGCGGCGACCCAGGTGAGCGCACCCAGCCCAAGGCCCTGGGCGATGACCGCGCCGCCAAGCCAGGCGCCGGCTGCATTGCCGAGATTGAAGGCGGCGATGTTGAACGACGACGCCAGGCTCTGGCCGGCGCCTTGCGCTTTCTCCAGCACCCACATCTGCAGCGGCGCCACGGTGGCGAAGGCGGCGGCACCGAGCAGGCCGACATAGATCACGGCCATGGCCTGGCTGTGGATGGCGAAGCTCATCGTGGCAAGCACCAGCGCCAGCACCACGAGGCTGCCGAGCACCGCCGGCACCAGCCAGCGATCGGCGACCTTGCCGCCGGCGAGATTGCCGGCGACGAGGCCACCGCCGAAGACGAGCAGGATCGGCGACACGGCCGCTTCCCTGAAGCCGCTGATCTCGGTGAGCAACGGGGCGATGTAGGTGAAGACGGCGAAGACGCCGGCATAGCCGAGCACCGTTGTGGCGAGGCCGAGCAGGACGGGCGTGCGGCGCAGCACGGCGAGATCGGCGCGCCAGTCGCTCTTCTCGAGCGCGGCCTGGCCGCGCGGCACCAGGGCCAGGATGACGGCGAAGGCCGCGAGGCCGACCGCGGTCACCGCCCAGAAGGCCGCGCGCCAGCCAAAGGCCTGGCCGAGCCAGGTGCCGAAGGGCACGCCGAGGATGTTGGCGATGGTGAGCCCGGTGAACATCAGCGCGATCGCCGAAGCCTTCCTGTTGGGCGCGACCAGACCAGTGGCGACCACCGAGCCGACGCCGAAGAAAGTGCCATGGGCAAAGGCGGTGATGATGCGGGCACCCATCAGCGTCCAGTAATCGGGCGCCAGCGCACAGGCGAGGTTGCCAATCGTGAAGATCGCCATCAGCGCCAGCAGTACGGTTTTTCGCGGCCAGTTGCCGGTGGCGATCGTCAACAAGGGTGCACCGATGACGACGCCCAGTGCATAGCCGGAAATCAGCTGGCCGGCGGCGGAGATCGAGACGCCGAGGTCTTTGCTGACATCGATGAGCAGGCCCATGATGACGAATTCGGTGACACCGATGCCAAAGGCACCGGCAGCGAGGGCATAGAGAGCAAGAGGCATGGCGGTTGGTCCCATCTGTCGGCAAAGGACGCCCAGCGCGCGCCCCGGCCCGGAAGATCGTGGTCCACCATGTTGTGAACCAGACTTGCCCAAGGCATACTTCCTGTGAAATAGATTCACAGATGGCTCGACCCGACGTCAACCGCTCTGGCGAGATCGAAGTCTTCGTGCGTGTCGTCGAGGCGGGGAGCTTCTCGGCCGCCGCGCGGCGGCTGCGCATGACACCTTCGGCGGTGAGCAAGCTGATCGCGCGGCTCGAAACCCGGCTTGGCGCGCGGCTTGTCAGCCGCTCGACGCGCAAGCTCCAGCTCACGCCGGAAGGAACGGCCTTTTACGACAGCGGCGTGCGCGTGCTCGCCGACATAGATAAGGCCGAGCGTGAAGCCGCGGCAGGAGCCGCGCCGCGTGGAAGGCTGAGGGTCAACAGCTACGTGCCGTTCGGCCAACACCGGCTAATGGCGCTGCTACCGCGCTTTCTGGAACGCTATCCCGAAATTTCCGTCGAGGCCGTGCTGACCGACAGCGTGATCGACCTGTTGGAAGAGCGCGCCGATATCGCCATACGCGCCGGGCCGCTGCGCGAGTCACGACTGGTGGCGCGCAAGCTCGGCCAGAGCCGGATGGTGGTAGTTGCCACGCCCGCCTATCTCCAAGCGCGCGGCACGCCACTGACGCCCGGCGATCTCGGCCGTCACAACATGCTTGCCTTCGGTTTCGTCCGATACATCGACGGCTGGCCGTTCATCGACACGGCCGGAGCACCGGTCATGGTCCCGATCGCAGGCACCGCCACGGTGAGCGACGGCGAGGCAATGCGGCTATCCGCCCTGTCAGGGGCGGGCATTGCGCGGCTGGCGCGCTGGCATGTCGAGCCCGACATTGCCGCCGGCCGGCTGGTGCCGCTGCTGGAAGACTTCAACCCCGGCGACGAAGAGCCGACCCATGCCGTGTATGTCGGCCAGGGCAAACACCTGCCTGCACGGGTGCGGGCCTTTCTCGACTTTCTTGCCGAGACCGTCCGGCTGTAACCGAAGCCGCGCGTCCAGGGACACGCGGCGTCGAAAAGGGCCGGCTTGCTCGCGGTACGAACTATGCCTTCGGGACGAAAGGCGCCGGACGACGGCCGGCGCTCTGGCGGTCGACCATCCAGCCGGGATATTCGGACGGCAAGGCGCTCACTTCGTCCAGCCTGGCGAGATCGTCGGCATCGAGCTCGAGGCTGGTGGCGGCAAGGTTCTGCTCGAGCTGGTCCATGCGGCTGGCGCCGATGATCACGCTCATCACGAAAGGCTTGGCCAGGACATAGCCGAGCGCCACGGTGGCGACGCCGACATCATGCTTCTTGGCGACCTCGCGCATGACGGCGACCGCCGCCCAGGCGCGGTCCTCGTTGACCGGCGGGAAGTTGAAGGACGCGCGGCGGCCCTCGCCATTGCCCGGTGCGCCGGGGCCGTATTTGCCGGACAGCAGCCCGCCGGCCATCGGCGACCACACCATCAGGCCGAGCTTCTCCTCGTTGATCAGCGGAACGATCTCGCGTTCGAGGTCGCGGCCGGCGATCGAGTAATAGGACTGGATGGTCTCGAAGCGGGCAAAGCCCTTGCGGTCGGCGATGCCGAGCGCCTTGGCGATGCGCCAGGCCTGCCAGTTGGAGACGCCGACATAGCGAACCTTGCCACTGGAGACGAGATCATCGAGTGCCCGCAGCGTTTCGTCGATCGGCGTCACCGCGTCGGTGCCGTGCAACTGATAGAGATCGATGTGGTCGAGCTGCAGCCGGTCGAGGCTGGCATCGACCGAATCCATGATGTGGCCGCGCGAGGAGCCGCGCTGGTTCGGGCCTTCACCCATGGCGCCATGAACCTTGGTGGCGATGACCACATTGGACCTGAGAACACCGAGATCCCTAAGCGACTGGCCGAGCAGGCGTTCGGACTCGCCGACGGAATAGACGTCGGCCGTGTCGAAGAAGTTGACGCCGGCGGCGATCGAGCGGCCGACGATCTCGTTGACGCCCTTCTGGTCGAGGCTGGCGATCAGGCCCCATTGGGCGTTCTGGCCGGCGGCGCCGAAGGTCATGGTGCCGAGGCAAAGTTCGGAGACGAACATCCCCGTATTTCCAAGCTGATTGTAACGCATGGCGAAAGCTCCAGGAGAATATGTGGTGACGCCGAGACAAATAGGAACGGTACGTTTCGTTTCTAGTGCTGGCATAATGGCCTTGCGGATCAGGCCTAACGATATGGTGCATTCCGAGCGGAAAGGAACGCTTAGACGTCCCAGGGATTGAGCACCGTCACACCAGTATCTTCAAAGTCGGTGACATTGCGAGTTACCAGAATGAGGTCATGAGCTAGTGCGGTTGCCGCGATGAGCGTGTCAGCGCTGCCTCGTGTCCGACCGGCGGTGATGCGGCCCCAAGTCAATGCCACGTCTTCCGTGACAGCAAGAATACGGTCGGCGTTGTCACGCCGAAGCTTCCGTAGCCATAAATCGAGGCGTGTCGCCTTTTCGGAATCGACCTTGCCCAGCTTGACGATCCCACGCTCGATTTCACCAAGGGTAATGACGCTGACGTTGACCGATGTTGGATCCACCGAAGCCAGGCATTCAGTCGGCCTGGGCAGCCGCCTCTGCACATCGGAAACGATGTCCGTATCGAGCAGATACATCAGAGATCGACGTTCCGGATCATCGTTTCCGGGCGACGGTTGACCTCCTCGGCGAAATCGTCGTCCCAAACCGGGCCAGTCAAAAGATACTCAGCCAACGACTTCTTTTTTCCAGCCAGACGGTCGTAATCATCGGCGGAGAGTACCACTGCGGCACGCTCGCCGCGCAACGTCACCGTCTGCGGTCCCTCGCTGCGCGCGCGTTGGACCAGCTTGGAGAAATTGTTCTTTGCGTCCTGAAGGTGCCAGTTCACAGAGAGATATCGCATCCGACTCATGACGCAGCAAGCCGGAGGTTCAGGCCGGACTACCTGCTTCCAAAAATCGCCGAACCGACCCTGACGCTGGTGGCGCCGAAGGCGATCGCGGTCTCGTAGTCGCCGGACATGCCCATCGACAGTTTGGCGATGCCCGCTTCCTTGCCGAGCTTCTCCAACAGTGCGAAATGCGGGCCAGGGTTTTCGTCGGCCGGCGGAATACACATCAGGCCCTCGATGGCGAGGCCGTGGACTTCCTGGCAACGCTTGACGAAGGCGACCGCCTCGCGCGGTTCGATGCCGGCCTTCTGCGGTTCCGAACCGGTATTCACCTGAACATAGAGCTTTGGCGCACGGCCTTGCCGGGCAATTTCCTTGGCGAGCTCGGCGGCGATCTTGTCGCGGTCGATGGTCTCGATGACGTCGAAAAGCGCCACCGCCTCCTTGGCCTTGTTCGACTGCAGCGGGCCGATCAGGTGCAGTTCGATATCGGGGGAAGCTTCCTTCAGCGCTGGCCATTTGCTCTGTGCTTCCTGGACGCGGTTCTCGCCGAAGACGCGCTGGCCGGCCTCGATCACCGGCTGGATATCGACGGCGTCGAAGGTCTTGGAGACCGCCACCAGCGTCACCGCGCCGGCTTCACGGCCGGCTTCCTGCTCGGCGGCGGCGATCTTCGCCCTGACCGCGAAAAACTGCTGAACGGTGTCGCCCATATGCAAATCCCGCTGTTTTTGACCCGCGTTTTTGTCAGCCGCGATGCCCATATGGTTGACGGGTTTGCCAAACCATGGTGAACACCCGGACCACATTTCGTGAACTGCCGGGCTCTTGCCCGCAGTCCGCATGCTTTTAAGTGAAAAACGTCCCATGGCAACCGAACGATACAATCCGCGCGCGTCAGAGCCCAAATGGCAGAAGGCCTGGGCCGAAAAAAAGCTTTTCGAAGCGCACAATGACGATCCGCGCCCGAAATACTACGTGCTGGAGATGTTCCCCTACCCTTCGGGGCGCATCCATATCGGCCATACCCGCAATTATACGATGGGCGACGTGGTGGCGCGCTACAAGCGGGCCAAGGGCTTCAACGTGCTGCACCCGATGGGCTGGGACGCCTTCGGCATGCCGGCCGAGAACGCGGCCATGCAAAACAAGGTCCATCCCAAGGAGTGGACCTACCAGAACATCGCCACCATGCGCGAGCAGCTCAAGGTGATGGGCCTGTCGCTGGACTGGGCGCGCGAATTCGCCACCTGCGACGTCGATTACTACCACCGCCAGCAGATGCTGTTCCTCGACTTCGTCGCGAAGGGGCTGGTGACGCGCAAATCCTCCAAGGTCAACTGGGACCCGGAGGACATGACGGTGCTCGCCAACGAGCAGGTCATCGACGGGCGCGGCTGGCGCTCAGGCGCGCTGGTCGAACAGCGCGAGCTGACGCAATGGTTCTTCAAGATCACCGATTTCGCGCAGGACCTGCTGGATTCATTGGACGGCCTCGACGAATGGCCCGAAAAAGTGAAGCTGATGCAGCAGAACTGGATCGGCCGTTCGGAAGGCTTGCTGATCCGCTGGCCGCTGGCCTCGGAAATTGCCGGCGAGCATGAGCTGGAAGTCTACACGACGCGGCCCGACACTATTTTCGGCGCTTCCTTCATGGCGATCGCCGCCGATCATCCGCTGGCCAAGAAGGCTGCGGAGACCGATCCGGCGCTGGCGAAGTTCATCGACGAAGTGCGCCATATGGGCACGTCGGTGGCGGCGCTGGAGACGGCCGAGAAGAAGGGTTTCGACACCGGTATCCGCGTCGTCCATCCCTTCGACGATACCTGGACGCTGCCGGTCTACGTCGCCAATTTCGTGCTGATGGAATACGGCACCGGCGCCATTTTCGGCTGCCCGGCGCATGACCAGCGCGACCTCGACTTCGCCAACAAATACGGCTTGCCGGTGGTGCCGGTGGTGATGCCGGACGGCGAGAACCCGTCGGCTTTCCAGATCATCGACGAGGCCTATGTCGACGATGGCGCGATGATCAATTCGCGCTTCCTCGACGGCATGAAACCGGACCGGGCTTTCGACGAGGTCGCGAACCTGCTGGAACAGAAGACGATCGGCAACCGGCCGATGGCCGAGCGCAAGGTGAATTTCCGCCTGCGCGACTGGGGCATTTCGCGCCAGCGCTACTGGGGCTGCCCGATCCCGATGATCCATTGCGAGGATTGCGGCGTGGTGCCGGTGCCGAAGGCCGACTTGCCGGTCAAGCTGCCGGACGATGTCGATTTCGACCGGCCGGGCAATCCGCTCGACCGGCACCCGACGTGGCGGCATGTGAAGTGCCCGCAATGCGGCAAGGACGCCCGGCGCGAAACCGACACGATGGACACGTTCGTCGATTCGTCCTGGTATTTCGCCCGTTTCACGGCACCCTGGGCGCATGATCCGACCGATCCCAAGGCGGCGAACGAATGGCTGGCGGTCGACCAGTATATTGGCGGCATCGAGCATGCGATCCTGCATCTGCTCTATTCGCGCTTCTTCACCCGCGCCATGCGCGAGACCGGCCATGTCGACCTGGCCGAACCGTTCAAGGGCCTGTTCACGCAAGGCATGGTGGTGCACGAAACCTACCGCGTCGGCACGGCATCGAATGGCCGCTGGCTGGCGCCGACCGAAGTGCGGCTGGAGGATGTCGACGGCAAGCGCCGCGCCATCGACATCGCCACCGGCGAGGCGGTCACCATCGGCCCGCTCGAGAAGATGTCGAAGTCGAAGAAGAACACTGTGAGCCCGGAAGACATCACCGACGGCTACGGCGCCGACACGGCGCGCTGGTTCATGCTGTCGGATTCGCCGCCCGAACGCGATGTCGAGTGGACCGACGACGGTGCCGCCGGCGCGCATCGCTTCATGCAGCGCATCTGGCGGCTGGTGTCGACGGCGGCCGAGACGCTGGCAGGCGTCACGCCCAAGGCGGCCAATGATGGCGAGGCGGGGGCCGTTTCCAAGGCCGCGCACAAAATCCTGAAGGCGGTCGGCGAAGACATCGAGAAGCTCGCCTTCAACCGTGCCATCGCCCGCATCTATGAACTGGCCAACGCGCTGACCGCCCCGCTCAACGAGGTGGCGGAAGGCAAGGCCGATACGGCGCTGAAAAGCGCCTGCCGCGAGGCCGTGGAGATCATGGTGCACCTGATCGCGCCTGTCATGCCGCACCTTGCCGAAGAGTGCTGGGAGGAGTTGGGCGGCACCGATCTGGTTGCCGAACGGCCGTGGCCGGTCTTCGATCCGGCGCTGGTCGTCGACAACGAAGTCACCTATCCGGTGCAGGTCAACGGCAAGAAGCGGGGGGATTTGACAATTGCCCGCGACGCGGACCAAGGTGCGGTCGAAAAAGCGGTCTTGGCTCTCGACTTCGTGCAGAAAGCACTAGAAGGCAAGGCTCCGCGCAAGGTGATCATCGTGCCGCAGAGGATCGTCAATGTCGTTGCCTGATCAGGAAAAGACAGAGTTGAGCCGTTTGCTGCGCCGCATCGCGCTTGCCGGCCTCGTCGGCTCGCTTGCGCTCGTCTCGGCCTGCCAGGTGCGGCCGCTCTATTCGAGCGCGCCGCTGTCGACGGGTTCGACCGCCAATGCCGAGATGGCGTCGATCGCCGTCAAGCCGGTCCGGACGCGTTATGCCCAGCAGGTGCGCAACAACCTGATCTTCGGGTTCGGGCGCGGCGCCGGCGAGCCGGCCTCGCCGCTTTATTCGCTCGATCTCGGCGTGACCGAAGCCGTTGAATCCTCGGCGCTCGTCCAGGTTGGAACCGACCAGGACGAGCCGACCGCCGGTTCGGTGACGCTGACCGCCGGCTACACGCTGACCGACGCGAAAACCGGCGCGGTGATCGCGGTCGGCAAGCGGGCGATCACCTCGTCCTTCGACAAGCCGCGTCAGGAATTTGCTTCCTACCGGGCGCAGATCGACGCCGAGAACCGTGCCGCGCGCGAACTGGCCGAAGCCCTGCAACTGTCCATCGCCCAGGATCTGGCCCGGCACGGCAAGACGGCCAGCTAGCGCCACTCTTCGTTCACGAGAGACGTCCTCTCGATCCTGGTGCCTGGGCCGTTTCCGATGGCCAAGGGCCAGCGCTTGCTCATGCTCGCCCGGCGCACGTGGATAATCGTCGAATACGATCCAGCGCTCGAATCCGTATCGTTCGGCCATCGCCGCGAAAGATATTTTTCGGTCGCTCCAACGGCACTGACGGAAGCAACTGTTAACCACTCGCTCCCTATTGCTCAGCAGACGTTCCACAGTGAGTCTTGAGCATGGAAGCCAGGCGTTTTTCTCGGGTCAATTCGTTGCACACAGCTTCGCCCGATGACCCCGAAGGGGAGCGCGCCGGCGGCCCGCGCGGCAAGGTGGATATCCGCCAGCCCGGTGCTTCTTATGCCGGCCAATCCGGGCGGGTTGCCGATCCCCGCAGCGACAGGCAGTCCTCCGCGGGGCCGAATGGCAAGCCCGCGGCGGGCAACGCCTTCCCGCAGGGCGGCGATACCGAAAGCCCTGCCTGGCAAGAGTATTTTTTCCTTGCGCCCAATGTGCGTTTTACACGCACCCCGGACTATGAGCCCAAGCACCGCCCGCCGCAGGACGAGGTTGCCGGGCAGGGTGGCCCGCAGGCGCCCCCGACGCAGCAAGTGGGGCCCGGCGTCGTCATGCATCGCGGACCGTCGCCGGCCGCGCCCGCTCAGCCAGCACGCGGCGGCGAGACGTCGCAAGGTGTTCCGCCCGCGGCTCCGAAGGTGCCCGCTCGAGCGGCCACGCGCCCGGCGCCCGTCGGCGGGAATGGCGCACCAGTCAAAACTCCCCCTGCTGAAAAAGTCCGGCGGCCCTATCTTTCCGATCATGCCTTCTTCGAGGGCTTGGCGCCGCTTCTGGTTGACGTGACGTCGCCGGCCCGCTCAGTCAACCCAGTTTCGCGTGCACCGATCGCGGCTCCGCCGGTTGCCGCGGCACGGGCCGATATCTCCGCGCCCGGTGTGGCCGATGTCACCGCCTTGTTCCGTGTCATCGAATGCCTTCCGGGCCAGGCCCCGTCCGCCCCTCCGGACGTCTTTCCGGCCAACTCCAACGAGGCCGTGGCCGAGCAGCCCGTTCCGGCGGGCAGGGCTGCCCGGCAGGCTCGGACGACGGCCGCGATGGCGCCTGCTGCAAGCAGCGCCGCCCCACTTGTGCAGCGCGCGGAGGAAGCCGTTCCCGCCATGCGCGCACCGTCGCTGCCCATGGCTGGCAAGGTTGCGCGGCCAGTGACGGGCGAAAGCTACGAGCTTCCCTCCGAGGAACTGCTGCAGCAGCCGCCGGAAGGGCAGGGCTTCTACATGTCGCAGGAGCGGCTCGAGCAGAATGCCGATCTCCTGGAAAGCGTGCTGGAGGATTTCGGCGTGCGCGGCGAGATCATCCACGTACGCCCCGGTCCGGTCGTCACCCTCTACGAGTTCGAGCCGGCGCCGGGCGTCAAATCCTCCCGCGTCATTGGTCTCGCCGACGACATCGCCCGCTCCATGTCGGCGGTCTCGGCGCGCGTCGCCGTGGTGCCCGGCCGCAACGTCATCGGTATCGAGCTGCCGAACGAGACCCGCGAAACCGTCTATTTCCGCGAACTGATCGAATCGCAGGGCTTCCGCAAGACCAGCTGCAAGCTGGCGCTTTGCCTTGGCAAGACGATCGGCGGCGAACCCGTCATCGCCGAGCTGGCGAAAATGCCGCATCTGCTCGTCGCCGGCACCACCGGCTCCGGCAAGTCGGTCGCCATCAACACCATGATCCTGTCGTTGCTCTACCGGCTGAAGCCCGAAGAATGCCGGCTGATCATGGTCGACCCGAAGATGCTCGAACTGTCCGTCTATGACGGCATCCCGCACCTTCTCACCCCCGTCGTCACGGATCCCAAGAAGGCCGTAACCGCGCTCAAATGGGCGGTGCGCGAGATGGAAGATCGCTATCGCAAGATGGCGCGGCTCGGCGTGCGCAACATCGACGGCTACAATGAGCGCGCCGCCCAAGCCCGGGACAAGGGCGAGACGGTCGTCATGACCGTGCAGGCCGGCTTCGAGAAGGGCACCGGCGAGCCGCTGTTCGAACAGCAGGAGATCGACCTGGCGCCGATGCCCTACATCGTCGTCATCGTCGACGAGATGGCCGACCTGATGATGGTCGCCGGCAAGGAGATCGAAGGCGCCATCCAGCGCCTGGCGCAGATGGCGCGCGCCGCCGGCATTCACCTGATCATGGCGACGCAGCGGCCTTCGGTCGACGTCATCACCGGCACGATCAAGGCCAATTTCCCGACCCGCATCTCCTTCCAGGTCACCTCCAAGATCGACAGTCGCACCATCCTGGGCGAGCAGGGCGCCGAGCAGCTGCTCGGCCAGGGCGACATGCTGCACATGATGGGCGGCGGGCGCATCGCCCGCGTGCACGGACCCTTTGTTTCCGACGCCGAGGTCGAGCATGTCGTGGCGCATCTGAAGGCGCAGGGTCGCCCCGAATATCTGGAGACCGTGACGGCCGACGAGGATGAAGAGGAAGAGGAAGGCGACCAGGGAGCGGTCTTCGACAAGGGAGCCGTTGCCGCCGAGGATGGCGATTCCAGCTATGACGAGGCGGTCAAGGTGGTGTTGCGCGACAAGAAATGTTCGACGTCCTACATCCAGCGCCGCCTCGGCATCGGTTACAACCGCGCGGCTTCACTGGTCGAACGCATGGAGAAGGAAGGCCTGGTCGGCGCGCCCAACCATGTCGGCAAGCGCGAGATCATGGCGGGCAAGCGCCCGTCGCCGACCGCGCTCCCCGACGATGGCACGGATTGACCGGGCAGGCTGCTCTCTGATCCACGGCGCATGAAAAAAGGCCGGTTGCCCGGCCTTTTTTCATATCTGGTAGCGGATCGCTCAGCTGATCTTCTGGCCGGTCTTGGCCCAGTCGGCGAGGAAAGCGGCAAGGCCCTTGTCGGTCAGCGGATGATTGACCAGCGCCTTCAGCGTCGCCGGCGGCGCGGTGATGACGTCGGCGCCGATGAGAGCCGCCTGCTTGACGTGGTTCACCGTGCGCACGGAAGCGGTCAGGATCTCGGTCTGGAAGTCGTAATTGTCGTAGATCTGACGGATCTCCTGGATCACCTCCATGCCGTCCGAGCCGGTATCGTCGATGCGGCCGACGAAGGGCGAGATGAAGGACGCGCCGGCCTTGGCCGCGAGCAGCGCCTGGTTGGCCGAGAAGCACAGCGTGACGTTGACCATGCGGTTCATCTCGGTGCGGATGGTCTTGCAGGCCTTCAGGCCGTCCAGTGTCAGCGGCACCTTGATGGCAATATTGGGCGCGATCTTGGCCAGCACCTTGGCTTCGGCCATCATGTCCTTGAACTCGGTCGCCACGACCTCGGCCGAGACAGGGCCTTCGACGATGTCGCAGATCTGCTTGGTGACCTCGATGATCTTGCCGCCCGATTTCAGGATCAGCGAGGGATTGGTGGTGACGCCATCGAGCAGTCCCAGATCGTTCAGTTCCTTGATCTCTTTGATATCGGCGGTGTCGGCAAAAAATTTCATGGCGGGTCTCCTGACGATTTCGTCGTGCTTGGGAAGGCACGTTCAGCGTTGCTCTTTGATCTAGACCAAAGTCAGGGCAAGGTCACGCCTCATGATCGAAGATTCGCCCTTTGTCGCGGCCGCGCCGGTGCTGGTGCCGATGCCGGCCGAACGCCCCTACACCTATGCCGTGCCGGTCGGCATGCGCGTGGTGCCGGGTTCGATCGTGCGCGTGCCGCTTGGGCCTCGCCAGGTCGCCGGCATTGTCTGGGACGGCGCGGTCGAGCAGGTCGACGCCAGGAAATTGCGCCCGATCGAGCAGGTTTTCGACTGTCCGCCGATCGACCGTGCCATGCGCCGCTTCGTCGACTGGGTGGCGCAGTACACGCTGTCGGCGCCGGGCATGGTGGCGCGCATGCTGCTCAGGGCGCCGGAGGCGTTTGATCCCGAACCCTGGATCGAAGGGCTGCAGCGCACCCTGCTCGTACCCGACCGGATGACCGATGCCAGGGCACGCGTGCTGGAGACGGCCGAAGGTGGCCTTGCCTGGACGCGCTCCGGGCTTGCCCATGCCGCGGGCGTGTCGTCGACCGTGATCGACGGGCTGAAGGCGCAAGGCGTGTTCGAGACGGTGATGATCCCGCCGCGGCCTGTGGTGGCCGCGCCTGACCCAAGCTATGCCGTTCCGGAACTGATGCCGGACCAGAACGAGGCCGCGTCGATGCTGCGCGCCAATGTCGCGGCCGGCGAGTTCAACGTCGCGTTGCTCGACGGCGTCACCGGTTCGGGCAAGACGGAGGTCTATTTCGAGGCTGTGGCGGCCGCGCTCGAGCAGGGCAAGCAGGTGCTCATCCTGCTGCCGGAAATCGCCTTGACGCATGGCTTTCTGGAACGCTTCCAGCAACGTTTCGGCGCCAAGCCGGGCGAATGGCATTCGGACCTGCCGCCGAGAATGCGTGAAAAAGTCTGGCGGCAAGTGGCGGAAGGCGGCGTGCGCGTCGTTGCCGGCGCCCGCTCGGCGCTGTTCCTGCCGTTCCGGGAGCTTGGCCTGATCGTCGTCGACGAGGAGCACGACCCCGCCTACAAGCAGGAAGACCGCGTCTTCTACAATGCGCGCGACATGGCTGTCGTGCGCGGCCATATAGGCGGCTTCCCCGTGGTCCTGGCATCGGCAACGCCGTCGGTCGAGAGCCGGGTCAATGCCAGCCAGGGCCGCTATGCCAGGGCGGTTCTTTCCGCCCGCTTCGCCGAGGCGGCACTTCCCGATCTCAAGTCGATCGACATGCGCCGCGCGCCGCCCGCCCGTGGCGGCTTCCTGTCGCCGGTGCTGATCGACCATATGCGCCGGACGCTGGAGAAGAAGGAGCAGTCGCTGCTGTTCCTCAACCGGCGCGGTTATGCGCCGCTGACGCTGTGCCGGGTCTGCGGCCACCGTTTCGGCTGCCCGGTGTGCTCGGCCTGGCTGGTCGAACACCGCTTTCGCGGCCAGTTGGTGTGTCATCACTGCGGTCACAATGAGCGCCGTCCCGAAGCCTGCCCGGAATGCGGCACGCTCGATCATCTGGTTGCTTGCGGGCCGGGGGTCGAGCGCATTGCCGAGGAGGTCGTCACGCATTTCCCGGACGCGCGCACCATCGTGCTGTCGTCGGACATCATGGGGGGCGTACGGCGGTTGCGGCTGGAGCTGGAGGCAATCGCCAATGGCGAGGCCGATATCGTCATCGGCACGCAACTGGTCGCCAAGGGTCACAATTTCCCGAACATGACGCTGGTCGGCGTCGTCGACGCCGACCTCGGCCTCGCCAATGGCGATCCGCGCGCCGCCGAGCGTACCTTCCAGCTGCTCAGCCAGGTGACCGGCCGTGCCGGCCGCACCGGCAAGAAGAGCCTTGGCCTGCTGCAGACCTTCCAGCCCGACCATCCGGTGATGCGGGCGATCGTCTCAGGCGATGCCGAGTCTTTCTACCAGCGTGAGATTTCGGAGCGCGAGCGCGCCGCCTTGCCGCCCTTCGGCCGACTGGCAGGCGTCATCGTCAGCGCGGTGACGCGGGCGGAGGCGGAGGGCCATGCACGCGGCCTGCGCCGCGCGGCACCGGAAGCGTCGGACCTGTTCGTGCTCGGGCCGGCGGAAGCACCGCTGTCCCTGCTCGGCGGACGCCACCGCTTCCGCCTGCTGATCCAGGGCGAACGGCGCGCCGACATGCAAGGTTTTATCCGGGCCATGCTCGCCAACGGACCGAAGCAGCGAGGCTCGATCCGGGTGCAGGTCGACATCGACCCGCAGAGTTTTTTGTAGGGACTCAATTTCAGCTACAGTTGTCTCGGCGAGAGAAACGGAAAGATCAATGAAAACCCTTGGCCTGCTCGGCGGCATGAGCTGGGAATCGACTGCCATCTATTATCGCCTGCTCAACGAGATCGTGCGCGAGCGGCTGGGTGGGCTGCATTCGGCAAAGCTGCTGCTCTGGTCGTTCGATTTTTCTGAGATTGCCGAGCGGCAGCATCATGGCGATTGGGACGGCGCCGGCGCGCTGCTGATCGATGCCGCGCGCAAACTCGAGGCCGGCGGCGCGCAAGGCCTGCTTTTGTGCACCAATACAATGCACAAGTTGGCCGACCAGGTGCAGGCGGCTGTGTCGATCCCGCTGATCCATATCGCCGATGCCACTGCGATGGCGATCAGAAAAGCCGGCATGCAGCGTCCGGCGTTGCTGGCGACACGCTTCACCATGGAGCAGGATTTCTACAAGGGCCGGCTTGCCGACAAATATGGCCTGTCGCCAGTGGTGCCTGACGACGCCGGGCGCGACATGGTCCATCGCGTCATCTACGAGGAACTCTGCCAGGGCGTCGTCACCGAAACCTCGAAGGCCGCCTATGTCGCCGAGGCAAACCGCTTGCGCGGCGAAGAGGGCGCGGACAGCCTGATCATGGGCTGCACCGAGATCACCATGCTCATCGGCCAGGGCGATTTCGACATTCCGGTTTTCGACACGACGCGCATCCATGCCGAGGCGGCGGTGGAATTCGCGCTCGGTTGATGCGCGTCTCCTAAAGTGGCTGGAGCCATCTGGCGCGGCATTTTTCCTCCGCTAGAATGCCCCGCAATTTCAAGCAGGCATTTCGAGGGGACACGATGGATTTTGCGCTTCCATGGCCGACGAGCCAGGGCGAATGGCTGGCCTGGTCGAGCGCGGTCTTCACCGTCCTGCTCGGCCTTCTGTTCTTCCTGGCGCCGGCTCTGGCGTTCCGCATCCTGCGCCTGCAGGCGAAACCCGAGAAGGCGGCGGCGATCGCCGAAGGGCGAGGCCGCATGTCGGGCTTCTATCTCGGGGTCGGCCTGTGCTGCATCCTGCTCGCGCAGCCGCTGGTCTACATGGCGCTCGGCTTCTCCTGGCTGTTCACCGCCTTCGGCCGGCTGCTGTCGATGATGTCGGATGGCGCCAATACACCTTTCAATTGGGTTTCGATCGTGGTGGAATTGGCGCTCGCCGCCTTGCCGCTCGCCTTTGCCTTCGGCTTTGTGCCCTGAATCCGAGGCTATTCCGGCGCGCAGGACGCTGATCTTTCGCCGGATGCGACAATAGTGCCTGAAAACCATGCGGAACGACGCATTGCGGTCTTAAAATGCCTGTGCTAGACGGCAATCGACTTTCGGCCGGGGATAGCGGAAGCCGCGCCTCCGTGCTTGGAAAAATGCAGTAAGGTCAAAGATTTAGCCAGAGTTTTTGCTCGCGCCAACAATCTGCGGCCTGTCAGACAAGAGAAAAGACGGTCCGTGGCTCAATCGTCATCGCCAATCTCAGGTGTCGCAGAACGCTATGCCGGTTCGCTGTTCGAACTGGCATCGCAGGCAAATTCCGTGGCCAAGGTCGAGGCCGACCTCAACGGTTTCGAGGCACTGCTCGCGGGCAGCGCGGACCTCACCCGGCTGATCAACAGCCCGGTGTTTTCCAGCGAAGACCAGGCCAAGGCCATCGCGGCGATCGCCGACAAGGCCGGCATCACCGGCCTGACCGGCAATTTCCTCCGCGTCGTTGCCAAGAACCGCCGCCTGTTCGCGGTGCCCGGCATGATCAAGGCATTCCGCCAGATCGCCGCCGAGCACCGTGGCGAGGCTGCCGCCGAAGTCACTTCGGCGCATGAGCTGACGGCGGCGCAGCAGACCGAACTCAAGGCGGCGCTGAAGAGCGTTGCCGGCAAGGACGTGGCCATTTCCGTCACCGTCGACCCGTCGCTGCTCGGCGGGCTGGTGGTCAAGATGGGCTCGCGCCAGATCGATACGTCGCTCAAAACCAAACTTAATTCGCTCAAGCTTGCACTGAAAGAGGTCGGCTGATGGACATCCGCGCCGCGGAAATTTCCGCAATTCTGAAAGACCAGATCAAGAATTTCGGCAAGGAGGCCGAGGTCTCCGAAGTCGGACAGGTCCTGTCCGTCGGTGACGGCATCGCCCGCGTCTACGGTCTCGACAATGTCCAGGCCGGCGAAATGGTCGAATTCCCCGGCGGCATCCGCGGCATGGCGCTCAACCTCGAAGCCGACAATGTCGGCGTCGTCATCTTCGGCGCCGACCGCGACATCAAGGAAGGCGACACCGTCAAGCGCACCGGCGCCATCGTCGACGCGCCTGTCGGCCCCGGCCTGCTCGGCCGCGTCGTCGACGCGCTCGGCAATCCGATCGACGGCAAGGGTCCAATCAAGGCGACCGAGCGCAAGCGCGTCGACGTCAAGGCGCCGGGCATCATCCCGCGCAAGTCGGTGAACGAGCCGATGTCGACCGGTCTCAAGGCCATCGACGCGCTGATCCCGGTCGGCCGCGGCCAGCGCGAGCTGGTCATCGGCGATCGCCAGACCGGCAAGACCGCCATCATCCTCGATACGATGCTCAACCAGAAGTCGGTGCACGACAACGGCCCCGAGAAGGAAAAGCTCTACTGCGTCTACGTCGCCGTCGGCCAGAAGCGCTCGACCGTCGCGCAGTTCGTCAAGGTGCTGGAAGAGCGCGGCGCGCTCGAATATTCGATCATCGTCGCCGCCACCGCTTCCGATCCGGCGCCGATGCAGTTCCTGGCGCCGTTCACGGCCTGCACCATGGGCGAATATTTCCGCGACAACGGCATGCATGCGCTGATCAGCTATGACGATCTGTCGAAGCAGGCGGTGGCCTATCGCCAGATGTCGCTGTTGCTGCGCCGTCCGCCGGGCCGCGAAGCCTATCCGGGCGACGTCTTCTACCTGCACTCGCGCCTGCTCGAGCGCGCCGCCAAGCTCAACGACGATCTGGGCGGCGGCTCGCTGACCGCGCTGCCGGTCATCGAGACGCAGGCCAACGACGTGTCGGCCTACATCCCGACCAACGTGATCTCGATCACCGACGGCCAGATCTTCCTCGAAACCAACCTGTTCTTCCAGGGCATCCGTCCGGCCGTCAACGTCGGCCTGTCGGTGTCGCGCGTCGGTTCCTCGGCGCAGATCAAGGCGATGAAGCAGGTTGCCGGCTCGATCAAGGGCGAGCTCGCGCAATACCGCGAAATGGCTGCTTTCGCGCAGTTCGGCTCGGATCTCGACGCCGCCACGCAGCGCCTGCTCAACCGCGGCTCGCGCCTGACGGAGCTGTTGAAGCAGCCGCAGTTCTCGCCGCTGAAGACCGAAGAGCAGGTCGCGGTGATCTTCGCCGGCGTCAACGGCTATCTCGACAAGCTGCCGGTCAACCAGGTCGGCAAGTTCGAGCACGGCCTGCTCAGCCACATGCGTTCGGCCGGCAAGGACGTCCTCGACGCCATCCGCAAGGAAAAGGCGCTTTCGGACGATCTGCGCGCCAAGCTGAAGGCCGAGATCGACGCCTTCGCCAAGACCTTCGCCTGAGCGAAGTGCAAGACGGGATCAGGTTTGAAGCATGCCTTCATTAAAAGACCTTCGTAACCGTATCGCCTCGGTCAAGGCGACGCAGAAGATCACCAAGGCGATGCAGATGGTCGCCGCGGCGAAGCTGCGCCGTGCGCAAGAGGCGGCGGAAGCGGCGCGTCCCTATTCGGAGCGCATGGGTTCCGTCCTGGCCAACATCACCCAGGCTGTCGGTGGCGGTGGCGATGCCCCGGCGCTGATGACTGGAACCGGCAAGGACGACGTGCATCTGCTTGTCGTCTGCACCGCCGAGCGCGGCCTGTGCGGCGGCTTCAATTCGCAGATCGCCCGTCATGCCCGCGACCATATCCGCCGGCTTCTGGCCGATGGCAAGCAGGTCAAGATCATCTGCGTCGGCAAGAAGGGTTTCGACATCCTGCGCCGCGACTATGCCGCGATGATCATCGAACGCGTCGATCTGCGCGAGGTCAAGACGCTCGGCTTCGTCAATGCCGATGCGATCGCCCGCAAGGTCATCCACCTATTCAACGAGGGCGCCTTCGACGTCTGCACGCTGTTCTACTCGCAGTTCAAGTCGGTGATCAGCCAGGTTCCGACCGCGCAGCAGATCATTCCGGCAGCTTCCGCCTCTTCGGCTCAGCCCGAGTCGGCGGATGGCGCCAGCGCCGTCTACGAGTATGAGCCGGAGCCGGGCGAAATCCTGTCCGACCTCATCCCGCGCAACATCGCGGTGCAGGTATTCCGCGCGCTGCTCGAAAACGCGGCGGGCGAAATGGGCGCCAAGATGAGCGCCATGGACAATGCGACGCGCAACGCCGGCGAGATGATCAACAAGCTGTCGATCACCTACAACCGCCAGCGGCAGGCGCAGATCACCAAGGAACTGATCGAAATCATTTCGGGCGCCGAGGCGCTCTAGGCGCGGTCCGCGGGTCATTGGCCCGCGAACCGGACCGCGTGAGAAACAAAGGACGAAAAGGGTAAAGACGATGGCGAAAGCAGCGACCCCCCAGAAGGCAACCCCGAAGACGGCAGCCCCCAAGGCAGCAGCCCCCGCGAAGGCCGCCAAGGCCCCGGCCGCGGCAGCAAAGGCGGCTCCGGCCAGGGCAGCAGCAGCCAAGACGCAGGCCGTGGCCACCAAGACCACCGGGGTTGTCGGCAAGGTCCGCCAGGTCATCGGCGCTGTCGTCGACGTGCAGTTCGGCGAGCATCTGCCGCCGATCCTGAACGCGCTCGAGACCAACAATGTCGGCAACCGACTGGTGCTCGAAGTTGCCCAGCATCTGGGTGAAAACACCGTGCGCTGTATCGCCATGGACTCCACCGAAGGTCTGGTGCGTGGCCAGGAAGTACGCGACACCGGCGGCCCGATCGCCGTGCCGGTCGGCCCGGGCATGCTCGGCCGCATCATCAACGTCATCGGCGAGCCGGTCGACGAAGCGGGCCCGGTCGACGCGGTCGAACTGCGCTCGATCCACCAGCCGGCTCCGGCCTACATCGAACAATCGACGGAAGCGCAGATCCTGATCACCGGCATCAAGGTGCTCGACCTGCTCGCACCCTACGCCAAGGGCGGCAAGATCGGCCTGTTCGGCGGCGCCGGCGTCGGCAAGACCGTGCTGATCCAGGAACTGATCAACAACATCGCCAAGGCGCATGGTGGTTACTCGGTGTTCGCCGGCGTCGGCGAGCGCACCCGCGAAGGCAACGACCTCTATCACGAATTCATCGAATCCGGCGTCAACAAGAAGGGCGGCGGCGAAGGCTCGAAGGCGGCGCTGGTGTACGGCCAGATGAACGAGCCGCCGGGCGCGCGTGCCCGCGTCGGCCTGACCGGCCTGACGGTCGCCGAATATTTCCGCGACCAGGGCCAGGACGTGCTGTTCTTCGTCGACAACATCTTCCGCTTCACGCAGGCGGGCTCGGAAGTGTCGGCGCTGCTCGGCCGCATCCCGTCGGCCGTGGGCTATCAGCCGACGCTCGCCACCGACATGGGCGCGCTGCAGGAACGCATCACCACCACCACCAAGGGCTCGATCACCTCGGTGCAGGCGATCTACGTGCCGGCCGACGACTTGACCGACCCGGCGCCGGCGACCTCGTTCGCCCACCTTGACGCGACGACGACGCTGAACCGGTCGATCGCCGAAAAGGGCATCTATCCGGCCGTCGATCCGCTGGACTCGACCTCGCGCATGCTCGACCCGCTGGTCGTCGGCGAGGAGCACTATGGCGTCGCCCGCCAGGTGCAGTCGATCCTCCAGCGCTACAAGTCGCTGCAGGACATCATCGCCATCCTTGGCATGGACGAGCTCTCGGAAGAGGACAAGCAGACGGTGGCCCGCGCCCGCAAGATCGAGCGCTTCCTGTCGCAGCCGTTCTTCGTCGCCGAAGTGTTCACCGGCGCGCCGGGCAAGCTGGTCGACCTCGCCGACACCATCAAGGGCTTCAAGGGCCTCTGCAACGGCGACTACGACCACCTGCCGGAAGCCGCCTTCTACATGGTCGGCGGCATCGACGAAGCGGTCGAGAAGGCACAGCGCCTCGCGGCTGAAGCGGCTTAATCAAGGGAATAGGGAGTAGTCAGTAGTCAGTAGTGAATAGCGGCTGGGTGATCGGGCGGTTGTCCTCTCTCCCTACTTCCTACTCACTATTCCCTACTCGCTAATTTGATCATGGCTGAAGCTTTCAAGTTCGAACTGGTTTCCCCGGAGCGCCTGCTGGTTTCCGCCGAGGTCGAATCCGTCGTCATCCCGGGCGCCGAGGGCGAGATGACCGTCATGGCCCATCACGCACCGGTCATGACCACGATCAAGCCGGGCGTTGTCACGGTGAAGAACGCCTCGGGGAGCGAAGAACGCTATGTCGTGTTCGGCGGCTTCGCCGACATCGTTCCGGCCGGCTGCACGTTGCTGGCGGAATCGGCCGTCGCGGTGAAGGACGTCGACCGTGCCGATCTCGCCCGCCGTATCCAGGAAGCCAGGGAAGACGCCGCCGACGCCAAGGACGATCAGGCGCGCAGCAAGGCCGAACAATTCCTGGGCCAGCTCACCACGCTGGAAGGCGCCATTTTGCCGGCTTGACCCTCAACTCAGAAGCGAAGTGAAAAGCGGGGCACTTGCCTCGCTTTTTTGTTTCGTTCGAGCGGCGAGAATTCAGCTATGGCGCGATGCTGTGGCGCCGGCATCAAAGTCCTCTATGGCCCGCTGATCCGTGCCAGTTCCGCCTTACGGCCCTTTGGCGTCTATGCCGAGCGCAGCAAAAGCCAAGGTCGTGCCGTCCCGCCGCAGGTGGACGAGATGGACGGCGACGAGTTCGATCAGCGTCTGGCGCTCGGCGTGATCCCTGGCGAAGCCGGCCAGATCGAACACCGCCGTCACGGTTTCGTTGGCCGGCAGCTGCTGGTCCAGAAGCGCGCTTAGCTGCGCGTCGAGCGGATCGGTGAAATGGCCCTCCGGCAAGGTTTTTCCGCGCGCCGCGCAAGCGGCGATCCAGGCAGCAACGACCAGCGTAAGGTGGACCAGTTCGGTGCCGGCTTCGAGACACTCGATGGCCGAGGCGATGATGCGCTGGGGCAGTTTCTGGCTGCCGTCATTGGCGATCTGCGCCGTGCAGTGGGCAAGTGCCGTGTTCGAGAAACGCTCGGCAAGCTCGGCCGTATAGGCTGATGTGTCGAGGCCGGCGTCGTCCGGCAATGTCGATTTGGCCTCCTCCCACAGCGCATCGACGAACCGCCTTATCGCCGGATCGGCAAAGGCGCGATCGACCGTGGGGTGGCCGCTGAGCAGGCCGAGATAGGCGATGCCCGAATGCGCGCCGTTGAGAAGCCTCAGCTTCATATCCTCGAAGGGAGCGACATCGCCGACCATGGTGACGCCGAATTTTTCCCAGGCCGGGCGGCCCGTGGGGAAACTGTCTTCGATCACCCATTGGCTGAAGGGTTCGGTCATCACGGGCCAGGCGTCCTCGATACCAAGTTCACCTGATATCCGCGCCCTGTCGGCATCGGTCGTGGCCGGCACGATGCGGTCGACCATGCTCGAGGGAAATGCGACCTGACCGGCGATGTGGCCGGCGATCCTAGCATCGCCCGCCGAACCAGGACCGGCATCGCGCAATTCAGCGAATTCGATCAGCAGCCTGTGCAAGGTGGCGCCGTTGGCGGGCAGGTTGTCGCAACAAAGCACGGTGAAAGGCGGGGTGCCGGCAGCCAGCCTCCGGGCGAGCGCTTCGGTCAGAAAGCCATGCGCCGTCTTCGGCTTTTGTGGATTGGCCAGGTCGTGGACGATGTCGGCATGCGCCGCGTCCAACCCACCGGCGGCCGCTCGCAGATAGGCTTTCTCGGTGATCGTCAGCGTCACGATGCGGATGCGCGGATCGGTCAGCACCGCCAGCACCGCGGCCGGGTCTTCCGGCGCCACCAGCATCGAGCCGATGGAGCCGATGACATGCAGCTTCTCGCCGCCGCTGCCGCGGACCGCCAGTGTGTAAAGCCCATCCTGCGGCGCCAGCGCGTCGCGCGTGTCGGCGCTGCGCAGCGACACGCCTGTTATGCCCCAGCCCATTTCGCCGGCCGCCAGGCATTCATCGACATAGGCGGCCTGGTGGGCGCGGTGAAAGGCGCCGACGCCCAGATGCACGATGCCCGGTGCAATCGCACCGCGATCGTATCGAGGAGCGGCGACCTTGGCCGGCAATGCGGGCGCCGTGCGGTTGGAAAGGCGGCGGTCTGTCATCGGTTCGCGCACTCATCTCGTGAAACGGCTGGTCATGGAACGGCGGTGATCCGGAGGCGGATCGCAAGCCGCGGAACACTGGCGGCGTAACACCGGCGGCGTTCCCCGACAATGCTCAGCTTTGCTCAAAAGTCATCATACAACAATCCAATTTTTGTATGTTGACATTATTTCTGGTCAACCCTACCGATAGGGCCGGGAGGATGGCCGTGGCACTGATCAATGCGGATTTGCTGTTTCCAGCCGAGGCGCGTCCGCTCTCGATCGCCCGCGATCTCTACGCCGGCATCAAGGACCTGCCCATCATCAGCCCGCACGGCCACACCGATCCGCGCTGGTATGCGCTGAACGAGCCGTTTCCCGACCCCGCGCAGCTGCTCATCGTGCCGGACCACTATATTTTTCGCATGCTGTTCAGCCAGGGCGTGCGGCTGGAGGCTCTCGGCGTACCGACCCTCGATGGTGCGCCCGTCGAAACCGACGGCAGGGCGATCTGGCGGCTGTTCGCCGAGCACTACTATCTCTTCCGTGGCACGCCGACCCGGCTATGGTTCGACCATGTGCTCGCGGATCTGTTCGCTATCGAAGAGCCGTTGAGCGCCGCAACCGCCGATCGCCATTACGACACGATCGCGACGGTGTTGCAGTGGGAGAATTACCGTCCTCGCGCGCTGTTCGAACGCTTCAACATCGAGGTCATCGCGACGACCGAAGGCGCGCTCGACGATCTCAAATGGCACCAGATGATCCGCGACAGCGGCTGGGAGGGCCGCGTCGTCACCGCCTATCGGCCGGACGCCGTCGTCGATCCCGATTTCGAAGGTTTTTCGGCCAATCTGGACCGGCTCGGCGAGATCACCGGCTGCGACACCGGGACCTGGGCCGGCTATCTCGACGCGCATCGCCAGCGGCGCGCCTTCTTCAAGAGTTTCGGCGCGACCTCGACGGATCACGGCCATCCGACGGCCGAGACCGCCAATCTGTCCGATGCCGCTGCGCAGGAGTTGTTCAACCGGGTCCGCGCCGGCTCGCAGGACGAGCGCGAACGAAAGCTGTTTCGCGCCCAGATGCTGACCGAGATGGCCAAGATGAGCCGGGATGACGGGCTGGTGCTGCAGATCCATCCGGGCTCCTGGCGCAACCATTCGCCTGGCGTTTTCCAGAAATTCGGCAGGGACAAGGGCTTCGATATCCCGACGCGCACCGACTATGTGACGGCGCTGAAGCCGCTGCTCGACTGTGTCGGGCTGGAGCGCGATCTCACCGTCATCCTGTTCACGCTGGATGAGTCCAGCTATGCGCGCGAACTGGCGCCGCTGGCCGGCGTCTATCCGGCGCTGAGGCTCGGGCCGGCCTGGTGGTTCCACGACAGTCCGGAAGGCATGCGCCGTTTTCGCGAGATGACGACCGAGACCGCCGGCTTCTACAACACGGTCGGCTTCAACGACGACACCCGCGCCTTTCCGTCGATCCCCGCCCGTCACGACGTGGCGCGCCGCGTCGATTGCGCGTTCCTGGCGCGTCTCGTCGCCGAGCACCGGCTGCGTGAGGACGAGGCGCATGAACTCGCGAAGGAGCTTGCCTACACGCTTGCCAAGAATGCGTACCGGCTCTGAGCCGGACGTTTCGATTTTCAAAGGGAGGAAGTCAGTAATGTTGCATTTCTCGAAATTGACGGCGGCCACGTTTGCCTTCGGCTCGCTGCTGATCGGCATAGCCAATGCCGAAACCGTGCTGCGATCCTCGGATACCCATCCGGACGGGTACCCGACCGTCGAGGCGGTCAAGTACATGGGCGACCTGATCAAGCAGCGCACCGCCGGCCGCTATTCGATCGAGGTCTATCACTCGGCGCAGCTCGGCGAGGAGAAGGACACGATCGAGCAGACCCAGGCCGGCGTCATCGACCTCGACCGTGTCTCGATGGGACCGTTCAACGGCATCGTACCGGAGACCGCCGTGCCGTCGCTGCCCTACATGTTCCGCTCCGTCGAGCACATGCGCCACGTCATGGACGGGCCGATCGGCGACCAGATCCTGAAGGCGTTCGAGGCGCATGATCTCGTCGGTCTCGCCTTCTACGATTCCGGCGCGCGGTCCTTCTACAACACCAAGAAGGACATCACCTCGATGGCCGACATGAAAGGCATGAAGTTCCGCGTCATCCAATCGGACGTGTTCGTCGACATGGTCAACGCGCTTGGCGCCAATGCGACACCGATGGCCTATGGCGAAGTCTATTCGGCGCTGCAGACCGGCGTCATCGACGGCGCCGAAAACAACTGGCCGAGCTTCGAATCCGCCAAGCACTACGAAGTCGCCAAGCATTACACGATGGACGAACACCAGATCGTGCCGGAAGTGCTGGTCATGTCGAAGGCAAGCTGGGACAAGCTGTCGCCGGAAGACCAGGCGATCGTGCGCCAGGCGGCCAAGGACAGCGTCGTCAAGATGCGCGAACTCTGGGACGCGCAGGAGAAGAAGTCGCGCGGCATCGTCGAGGCCGCGGGCGTCAAGGTCAGCGAGATCGACAAGCAGCCGCTGATCGACGCGATGAAGCCGGTCTACGACAAGTACCTGTCGACACCCGAGCTCAAGGACCTGGCCGCCCGTATACAGGCCGAGAAATGAACGGCACGGGCAACGGACCGAGCAGCGCGGAGGTCCCCGCGCTGCCTTCGGGCGCGTCGGCCATGCGAGGCTTCTGGCTGAGCGCGGAACGGGTGCTCTCCGGGCTTGCCCGGTTGGCGCTTTGGGTCAGCGGCGCCGGGCTGACGCTGATGACGATCATCATCTTCTGGCAGGTGTTCTCGCGCTATGTGCTGAACCGTTCGCCGAGCTGGACCGAATCCTTCTCGGTGCTGCTGATGGGCTGGTTCATTTTTCTCGGTGCCGCCGTCGGCGTGCGCGAGCGCACGCATCTGGGCTTCGACGTGCTGCTCTATGTCCTGCCTGCCTCGGCCAAGGCGGTGCTGCGCAGCATTTCCGATCTCGTCGTGCTGGCCTTCGGCGCCGGCATGATCGTCTACGGCGTACAACTGGCCAGGCTGACCTGGAACACGGTCATGCCTTCGCTGGCTTTGCCGGGGGGCGTCAGCTTCCTGCCAGTGATCCTGGGTGGCGCGCTGGTATGCCTTTTTTCGCTGGAACGACTGGCCGGGCGTTTTGCCGGCCTGCCCGTCGACGCCGACATCCATGCGACCGGCGAGGAGCTTTGAACCATGGCGCTCACCGTTCTCTTCGGCACCTTCGTCTTCCTGCTGATCATCGGCACGCCGATCGCGTTCTGCCTCGGCGTCGCCAGCTTCGCGACGATCCTCACGCTCGGCCTACCTCCGGTCGTGGTATTCCAGCGGCTGAATTCCGGCGTCAGCGTCTTTTCGCTGATGGCCATACCGTTCTTCATCTTCGCCGGCGACCTGATGGTGCGTGGCGGCATCGCCGCGCGGCTGGTCGCTCTGGCGGGCTCCCTGGTCGGCCATTTGCGCGGCGGTCTGGGGCAGGTCAACATCGCGGCATCGACCTTGTTCGGCGGCATTTCGGGCTCGGCGGTGGCCGATGCCTCCGCGGTCGGCGGACTGATGATCCCGCAGATGAAGGCGCGCGGCTACGGCGTCGACTATGCCGTCAACATCACGTCGGTCGGCGCCATCATCGCCCTTCTCATTCCACCGTCCCACAACATGATCATCTATTCGATTTCGGCCGGCGGCCGTATCTCGATCGCCGACCTGTTCACGGCGGGCGTGCTGCCGGGTCTGCTGCTGGCGTTGTCGCTGATGACAACGGCCTATTGGGTCGCCAGCCGCCGCGGCTACCCGACGGAGCCGTTCGCCGGCTTCGGCCGGGCCTTGCAGCTGCTTGTCGCCGCCATTCCCGGGCTCATCCTGATCGGCATCATTTTCGGCGGCGTCAGGTCCGGCATCTTCACCGCGACCGAGAGCTCCTGCATCGCCATCGTCTATGCCTTCCTGGTGACGCTGATCATCTACCGCTCGATGAGCTGGGGCGACTTCGTCGCCGCCACGACGGCAGCGGTGCGCACGACGGCGATGGTGCTGATGATCATCGGCTGCGCGGCCGCCTTCGGCTGGCTGCTCGCCTATCTCAGGGTGCCGGCCTCGCTCGTCGCCTTCCTGCAATCGGTATCCGACAACAAGCTTGTCATCCTGCTGCTGCTCAATCTCATCCTGCTCATCCTCGGCACGTTCATGGACATGTCGCCGCTGATCATCATCACGACGCCGATCTTCCTGCCGGTGGTCATGGCCTATGGCGTCGATCCCGTGCATTTCGGCGTGATCCTCATCCTCAATCTCGGCATCGGCCTTTGCACGCCGCCGGTCGGCGCGGTGCTGTTCGTCAGCTGCGCCATCGGCCGTATTCCGATCTGGACGGCGATGCGCTCGATCTGGCCATTCTATGGCGCCGCCTTCGCCGTGCTGATGCTCGTTACCTACATACCGGAAATCTCATTGTGGCTGCCGGGCCTGTTCCATTAGAGCTGTTCAGCGATCGGTGGAATCGCTGAGCAGGTCTAACTCTTTGTTTTTACGCAATTCCGGACGGAAAACCGCTACGCGCCTTTCCTGGAATTGCTCTAGGAGGTCACTACGTGTCCGAGACCGCAAACGACCTCAGGGTCGAGAGAAAGCCCAAGCTGTCGGAAACCGTCGTGGCGGCGATCCGCAGGCAGTTGCAGGCGGGCGAGATCCTGCCGGGCCACAAGCTGCCGACCGAGGGCCAACTGACGGAGACCTTCGGCGTCAGCCGCACCGTCATCCGCGAGGCGCTGGCCAAGCTTGCCGCCGACGGCCTCGTCGAGCCGCGGCAGGGCGCCGGGGTCTTCGTCACCGAGCACATCTCGACCATGTTCGGGGCGCTGGCAGCCGACATGGGCAACAAGGATTCCATCGCGCTCAACGTGCTCGAGGTGCGGCTGGCGATCGAGATCGAATCGGCCGGGCTCGCCGCCGTCCGTCGCAACGCCGCGCAGGAGGCGGCGATCCAGGAGGCCTTCTTCGAGTTCGAGCGGATGCTGCTCGACAGCCAGCCGACCGGACCCGCCGACCTTGCGTTCCACCGCGCCATCGCCAGCGCCACCAACAATCCGTTCTATGTCGAGATGCTCGACGTGCTCGGCCGCCGCGCCATTCCGTGCGATGTGACCTCGCCCTGGTCGACCGAACTGGTGCAGTCCGACAGCTACCAGCGCGGGCTGCAGCGCGAGCATCTGGTGATCCTGAACGCGATCACGGCGGGCGATGCCGAAACCGCGCGCGAGGCGATGCGCACCCATCTCGGCGCCAGCCAGCAGCGCTACCGCGAGCGCCTGCAGGCGCGGCAGGCCTATTACGCCAGTTCGGTCAAGGCGGCCGCCGGCGAATGATCGACCAGAAGTCAGGACAGAGATGAGCCAGAACCACACCGACTACACATCGCGCTTCGCCATCGACCCGGCCGCGGCCGCCGCCATGGGAACGGACGAACTGCGCCATAATTTCCACATCGAAGACCTCTTCCAGCCCGGCCGCATCAGCCTGACCTACACCCACTACGATCGCATGATCGTCGGCGGCGCCATGCCGGTGGCGACGGCATTGCCGTTGGAAGCGATCAAGCCGACCGGCACCAGGGGTTTTCTCGACCGGCGCGAATTGATCGCCGTCAACATCGGCGGCGGCGGCACGATTGAAGCCAGCGGCCAGGCCTTCGACCTGCAGGCGCGCGACATGCTCTATCTCGGCATGGGCTCCAGCGATGTGTCATTCGCTTCGGCCGACAAGGCCGCGCCGGCCAAGTTCTACCTGCTCAGTGCGCCGGCGCACCAGGCTCATCCCAGCCGGCTGATCCGCCTCGATGACGCCAAGCGCCTCGACCTCGGCAGCAAGGAGGCCTGCAACGAGCGCTCGATCTTCCAGTTCATCCATGCCGGGGGAACAAAAACCTGCCAGCTCGTCGTCGGCATGACGCAGCTGGCGCCGGGGTCGATCTGGAACACCATGCCGTGCCATGTGCATGACCGGCGCATGGAGGCCTATCTCTATTTCGACCTGCCCGAGGCGGCGCGCGTCTTCCACTTCATGGGCGAGCCGGACGAGACACGCCACATCGTCATGCGCAACGAGGAGGCGGTGCTGTCGCCGGGCTGGTCGATCCATTCGGGCGCCGGCACGTCCAACTACGCCTTCATCTGGGCGATGGCCGGCGACAATGTCGACTACACCGATGTCGACCCGGTGGCGATGGACACGCTGCGGTGAGCGATCTCACAGCCTTCAGCCTGGCCGGCAAGCGCATCCTGGTGACCGGCGCCAACACCGGTATCGGCCAAGGCATCGCGGTCTCGATCGCGCGCGCCGGGGGCGCGGTGATCGGCGTCGGCCGCTCGTCGATGGCCGAGACCGCGAGCAAGGTCGCGGCTCTGGGCGGCCAATTCGAGGCGGTTGCCGCCGACCTTGCCGACACGGGCGCGGCCGGACCGATGCTCGGTCGTGTCTGGGACGAAAGCGGGCCGCTCGACGGGTTGGTCAACAATGCCGGCATCATCCGCCGCGCCTATGCCGTCGACCTGACGGTGACCGATTGGGACGATGTCATCGACGTCAATTTGAAAACGGCATTCCTGCTGTGCCAATCCTTTGCCCGGCGCATCCTTGCCGAGGGACGCCAGGGCAAGATCGTCAACATCGCCTCGGTGCTGAGTTTCCAGGGCGGCATCCGCGTCGCGTCCTACACGGCATCCAAGCATGGCGTGCTCGGCATCACCCGGCTGCTCGCCTGCGAGTGGGCGGCGAAAGGCATCAACGTCAACGGCATAGCGCCGGGCTATATCGAGACCAACAACACGCAGGCGCTGCGCGCCGATCCCGACCGCAGTGCCGCCATCCTCGGGCGTATTCCCGCCGGGCGCTGGGGGGAGCCCGGAGACATTGGCGATGCCGCCGTCTTCCTGCTGGCGCCGGCCTCGAACTACATGCACGGCGCGGTGGTGCCGGTGGACGGCGGCTGGCTGGCGCGGTGAGGAGATGACAATGACCGAGCCTAAGATTTTCGCGCAAGCCGGCGAGGGCGCCTGGACGCCGACCCCGGACGGCAATCGCCGGCGCATTCTGCTTTACACCGACGAGCTGATGATGGTCGAATTCGGCTTCGACAAGGGTGGCGTCGGCGCGCTGCATTCACATCCGCATGTCCAGGCGAGCTATGTCGCCGAAGGCCGTTTCGAGGTGACCGTCGAGGGCCGCACCGAAATCCTGGAGACCGGCGGCAGCTTCATCGTGCCCTCCGGCCTGGTGCACGGCGTCAGGGCGCTGGAGGCCGGGCGTCTGGTCGACAGTTTTACGCCGCACCGCGCCGATTTTCTCGCCTGACCGGGCCGCCGACGATTTCTCGGCCAATGAAAAACCCGCGCCTCCAGGGAAGCGCGGGTTTGTTGCCTGGGCGCCAATGACGCCGCGGTACTCAAAACATCACCGCAGGATCGGAAACCTGCCGGATCATGATGAAGATAGACTTAATGCGCGTCAGGTGATGCGCCTGAGCAGGCTGAAAAGCCGTTCGAACGTCTTGCCATAGGGCGGGCGCAAAAGGGCTCCCGCGCTCAAGCGCGATTGCAGGAAGACCGGCTTCTCCTTGCTGAAGGTGCGGAACCCCCATTCGCCGTGATAGACACCCATGCCGCTGGCGCCGACGCCGCCGAAGGGCTGGTTCTCCTGCACCAGATGCAGCATGCAGTCGTTGATGGTGACGCCGCCGGCGACGGTCTCGCGCAGGATGCGCCGACGGTTGCCGCTGTCTGTGCCGAACCAGTAGAGCGCCAGCGGCCGGTCGGCCTGGTTCACATGGTCGATCGCGTCGTCGACCGTGGCATATTCGACGATCGGCAGCACCGGGCCGAAAATCTCCTCGCGCATCAGCCGCAGGTCCGGGCCGGCGTTGCTGACCAGGGTCGGCAAAAGCTTCCGGCCCGCGGTGCCGAGGTCTTCGCCGGCCGGGTTGATCTCGGTCACATCGGCGCCGGCCTCGCGGGCTTCCGCGATCATGGCGCGCAGCCGCTGGTAATGCCGGTCGCTGATGATGGCGGTATAGTCGGGATTGTCGCGCAGCGAGGGGTAGAACCGCGCCACGGCGATTGCGAGCTTCGCGGCGACGTTGCCTGCCTGTCCCTTGGGCACCAGCAGGTAGTCCGGCGCGATGCAGGTCTGCCCGGCATTCAACAGTTTGCCATAAGCGACGCTGGCTGTTGCCGCGTCGAGGTCGCAGGAGGGGTCGAGGATCGCCGGCGACTTGCCGCCGAGTTCGAGCGTGACCGGGGTCAGGTTGGCGGCGGCGGCGAGCGCGACCTGGCGGCCGACCGGGGTCGAACCGGTGAACAGCAGGTGGTCGAACGGCATCGAGACGAAGGCCTTGCCCATCTCGGCATCGCCGGTGATGACGCTGAGCTCATCGGGGGCGAAGTGCTCGCCGGCCAGTCTGGCCAGCAGCTCGGAGAAAGCAGGCGTCAGTTCGGAAGGCTTTACCAGGACGCGGTTGCCGGCGGCGAGCGCTGCCGTGACCGGCGCGACGGCAAGCTGAAACGGGTAGTTCCAGGGCGATACGATGCCGACCACTCCGAGCGGCTGCGGCAGAAGGCGGTTTTTGCCCGGCAGGAAGGGCAAGGTGGTGGCGACACGACGCTCCCGCATCCAGCCGCCGACATGCGCAAGGGCGTGGCGAATGCCGGCGCGTACGACAAACAGTTCCGCAAGCCGCGTTTCGTGCGACGAGCGGCTGCCGAAGTCGGCGTCGATCGAGGCGCAGATTTCGGTCTCGTGCCGCTCGGTCAGCGCCAGCAGGCGCCTGAGGCGGTCCTTTCGCAGGCCGAGGTCGGCAAAGGGCTGCTTCTCGAAGGCGGCGCGCTGCAACCGGAACCGCTCGCCGAGGACATCCTGTCTCACCTGCAGCATCGCGCGCTCTCCTTGCTCCTGCCCAGCTTACATCAGGGCCAGCCTGAATCCAGCCAGGAGCACATACCGCAAGGAGAGGCGAGGCTCACATGGCTGTTTGACCTTCCGTTTGCATCCATGCCGTTGTATCGAATGCGGCAAGCTGAAATCTCCGACAAGGGCGCGTGGCGCATGATTCCGCAAATTCGTGTCACCGCCATGCGACACGGACCCATCATTACGCCGGACATGCTGCCCGGCAATGACGGGGCCAACATCAACGGGCCGTCGCTGATCAGCATGCCTGAATGGGTGCCCGGCCGGCTTGGTGCCTACTATCTCTACTTCGCGGACCACACGGGGGCCTATATCCGCCTCGCCTACTCCGATTCGCTGCATGGGCCTTGGCGCATCCACCCCGGCGGTGTGCTGTCTCTTGATCAATGTCCATTCATGGTCGGGCATATCGCCTCGCCCGATGTTCACATCGACCAGAAGCTTCGCCATTTCGTGATGTATTTTCACGGCCCGGCAAAATCCGGTGAAGGCCAGATGACCTTCGCCGCGACATCCGTCGACGGGCTTCGTTTCACTCCGCTTTCCGAGCCGCTCGGGCCGTCCTACGCGCGCATCTTCCGTCACGATGGCTGGTGGTACGGTTTGCTTGGGACGGGAGCGATCACCGTCTATCGATCGAGAAACGGCATTTCGGATTTTCAACGGGGTCCGGTCGTGCTGCCTGCCATGCGGCACGACCTTGCCCCGCGGCATGTCGCGCTGCAGAAATCCGGCCGCTGGCTGCGGGTCTATTACACGCGTCGGGGCGACGCGCCGGAACGGATCCTTTGCGGCACAATCGATCTCGCCGAGGATTGGCGGGACTGGACCGTGCGGGGCGACAGCGAAGTGTTGCGGCCGCTGACGGAGTTCGAAGGGGCCGGCTTGCCGATCCGCCCCAGTCGGACCGGCCTAGCCCAGGACAGCGAAAACGCGCTACGCGATCCGGCCATTTTTGAGCAGGATAATCAGACCTGGCTGCTCTATGCGGTCGCCGGAGAAAGCGGAATCGCCCTGGCCGAGCTTGGCTTTTCCGAGGTGCAAGCTGCGGCGGCCCGGAAGCCGATCGCGGCGTTACGCCGCCGCGCAAGGCGGCTTTTCTGGCACCTTCGACAGAAGGCGCCAATGCTGCCTTCGGCAATGAGACCCCGAAATAGAATTTTCATCGCCGGCTGCGCGCGCAGCGGCACCACGCTCAGCCTCAATCTGATGGGCTGTTTTGAGGATATCTATGTCCATATCAGCGAAGCGCCGTACCAGACACTGATCGAGCTGGATCGCTATCAAGCCAACCTGGTCGTAAAACGCACTTTCGTGAGCTATAGGGATCTTGAAGATTTGCCCGCCTCGGTCGGCCTGATCTATTGCGTACGGCATCCTTTCGACGTGCTGACCAGCTCTCATCCGGAGACCGTCGATCTGCGGCCTTTTCACGTGACCATGGAGCGTTGGGAGGCGGAGTATGATGGTTTGATACGGCTGCGACAGGCCCAGCCGGAGAGAGTCATCTCCTATTTGCGCTATGAGGACGTGATCGCCGAACCGGACATCGCGCAGGCGAGGATTGCCCGATCCTTCGGCCTGGCGCCGGCTACGCTCTTCAGCCGCGATGCAAACAATCCCATCAGGTCCACCTCGCTGAGAAAATGGGAGCGCAATGAAGCGTTCAGGACCTATCTGCGCGGCCTGCCGCCGTCGTTTCTCGAGCGCGTGGACGGCTTCTGCCGGGAGTTCGGCTATGACAATTCGGCCGGCATATTGACGACGGAATTGGCTGAATGACGCAGGCAACCGGCATTCTGGCCGAGGATCGCAAGCGGCGCGTCCTGAAGGACGTGTTCGGCTTCGACGATTTCCGGCCAGGCCAGGCCGACGTCATGAACGCGTTGCTCGACGGGCGCCATGTGCTGGCCGTCATGCCGACGGGTGCCGGAAAATCGCTGTGCTACCAGGTTCCGGCGCTGGTTCTGGGCGGGCTGACCCTCGTCGTCTCGCCGCTGGTGGCGCTGATGCAGGACCAGGTCGCGGCGCTGCGGCTTGCCGGCGTCGCCGCCGATACGATCAATTCCGCGCTCGACCGCGAGGCCAATGTCGCGGCCTGGCGCCGCGTGGCATCGGGCCAGACGCGGCTGCTCTACCTGGCGCCGGAAAGGCTGATGACCGAGCGCATGCTCGAGGCGCTCTCCAGGCTCGACGTCAGCCTGATCGCCATCGACGAGGCGCATTGCATCTCGCAATGGGGCCCGGCATTCCGGCCCGAATATGAAGACCTGTCGCGGTTGCGTGGCATCTTCGCCAATGTGCCGATCATCGCGGTGACGGCGACGGCCGACGAGAGCACGCGCGGCGACATCGCCGCCCGGCTGTTCGCCGAGCGCGTCGAAACCCTGGTGCTGGGTTTCGACCGGCCCAACATCAAGCTGGCGGTCGAGTCCAAGCAGGATAGCAAGCGGCAATTGCTGCGGTTCATAGAGCGTCATGCGGGCAAGAGCGGCATCATCTATTGCCTGTCGCGCAAGAAGACCGAAGAGATGGCGGCGTTCCTCGAGAAGAACGGCGTCAGAGCGCTTGCCTATCATGCCGGCATGAGCAAGGAGGCGCGTGAGGCCAATCAAAACGCCTTCATGACACTGTCCGGCGTCGTCATGGTGGCGACCATCGCCTTCGGCATGGGTATCGACAAACCCGACGTCGCCTATGTCTTCCACACCGATATGCCGGGCAGCCTGGAGGCCTATTATCAGGAAATCGGTCGTGCCGGCCGCGACGGACGCGAGGCCGAGGCACATATGCTCTACGGTCTTGGCGACATCCGCATGCGGCGGCTGTTCATCGACGACGAGGACGCCTCGCCAGAGCACAAGAGACGATCGCATCGCCGGCTCGACACGCTGATCGGCTATTGTGAGACGGCGCAATGCCGGCGCCAGGTGCTGCTCGGTTATTTCGGCGAAGAGGCTCAAGCCTGCGGCAACTGCGACAACTGCCTCGACCAGGCGCCGCGCGCCGATGGCGGTGCCGAGGCGCGGAACATCCTCGCGGCGGTCGCGCAGAGCGGCGAGCGCTTCGGCGCGGCCCATGTCATCGACATCCTGCTTGGCCACGAGACCGAGAAGGTGCTGGCCAGAGGCCATCAGACGCTAAGCAGTTTTGGCACCGGCGCCGCGCACAGGAAGACAGTGTGGCTGTCGCTGATCCGGCAACTGGTTGCCGGCGGGTTCCTTATGCCGGATCCCGAGGGCCATGGCGGCCTCGCCATCTCCGAAAGCGGCCGTGCGCTCGGCCGCGGCGAGGTGGCATTCCAGTATCGCGTCGAGACGCGGGACCCTCTCGCGCGCGGCAGGAAGCGTTCCGGGGAAGGCTCCGCCGCCGAGGGCGTGGATGCTTCGCTGCTGGCGGCGCTCAAGGCGTTGCGGCTGCGGCTGGCCAAGGAACGCCAGGTGCCGGCCTATGTGGTGTTTTCCGACCGCACGCTGATCGACATGGCCGACCGCCGCCCGCGCGACCTCGACGCCTTCGCCGAGGTGAACGGCGTCGGCGCGGCGAAGCTCAAGGAGTTCGGTGAGATCTTTCTCAGTGCGATCGCGGCGCACGCCACCGAATGACACGGCAATATCGGAACTGTCTTTGAAATTCGGCGCCTCAGCTGGTGAGGCAGCATTTCTTGAATTTCATGCCGCTGCCACAAGGACACGGATCGTTGCGTCCAACGTCGCGCCACGGGTTCGTGACCGGCGTTACATTCGACCATATCGAGTCCGCCAATGCGGAGTGCCCGTCATCGTCCTCGTCGAGCTCGAAGCCATCGTCGCCGCCAAGGCCGCGGGTCCAATCCAGCGCCACAAGGACATCCTCGATGTAACTCAGACTGGCGCGGTCGAACCGGCCAATGTCACCGGGTTGTTGCTCGGCTTCCCGCAGGTCGCTTTCGAAATCGCTGCGTTCAAGCACATCTTCCGGTATGCGGCCCTCGTCCCAGGCGCTGTAGACAAGCGGAACGAGGTCTCGCAAGGCTAGCATCGCGATCGCCTTCAGCCAGCCGACCCATGCATAATCCCAGTCGTCGGCCAACCTCTCCTTGTAGAACCGCTCCACGAAATCCCGCGACCGGTCGCGCTCGATGCGACCTTCCCAGGTCAAAAAGGTCACCGCGCCAAATGCACCGTCGCGGATGAATTCGTCGACGGAGCGGTCGGCAATGATGCCGAACAGCGCGTCGGCGTCGCCGTCGAATACGCCTAGCCGCGCGGCGCGTCGTCTTCGCCCTCGACCATCAGCTTTCCGATCAATTCGCGAACCCAGCGCTGCCCGGCATGGCCGTGACAACGCTCGTGCCAGATCAAGCCGATATCGAACCGCTCGCTCAGCCAGGGCAGATCGATGATCGTCAGCCTTTCCGATTGGGCACGAAACAGCCGCCTGGGTACGAGCGCGACAAGATCGCTGCTGGAAACAATTTCGGGAATGAACAAGAACGAGCCCGCTGACATGACGACATTGCGCCGATAACCGAGAACCCCCAAGGCGTCGTCAACTGGTGTCTCGAAATTGCCGCCTCGCCGTGAGACGATGATATGTTCCAGCCTGACATAGTTCTCGATCGTCAGACCAGGCTTCAGATCCGGGTGGCTTTGCCTGCCGATGAGGACATATGTTTCCTCGTAAAGATGACATGCACGTAGATGCGGCATCGCGGGATCGGGTGTGGCGATCACCAAATCGATATCGCCGTTCGCCAACTGCTGTTCCATGAGGGCGGGGGACAGGTGCCAAACCGCCACGCGCACGCCTGGTGCTATCCGCCGGAGCGCTAAGACGAGCGGCATCACAACGGCTGCCTGGACATAATCCGAGCAAGCGATCGACACAGCGAGTTGCGCCGTTTCGGGATCGAAGTCCCTGTGGGATTGCAGTGTCGAGCGCACCCGATCCAACGCCTCGCGCAATTGCGGGGCAAGTTCTGTTGCCTTGGCGGTCGGGGTCATTCCGCGCTGGGCGGGAAGAAGCAAGGGATCGTCGAACAAATCCCGCAGCCGCGCGAGTTGCGCACTGACTGCCGGCTGGCTGAGATGCAGCCTCGCCGCCGCCTTGGTGACGTTCCGTTCGGCGAGCAGCACTTCGAGCGTTGCCAGAAGGTTGAGATCGATGCGGCTGGTATCTACCACCTTTATTCCCGAACAAAATATAATCGATTTCAAATATGGCCGGAAAGCCTCCATCTTGCAAGCATCGAGCGCTGAAGCGCACCCCCCACTCCACGATAGAGACAGAGAAGCATGATGATGAAGAATATCCTGATTGTATCTGCGCACCCCGAACCAACCTCGCTCACCCGGCAGTTGGTCGATGTTACTGTCGAGACGCTTGGCGCCGCCGGACACGAGATCGTGCAATCCGAACTTTACGGCATGAAGTGGAAAGCAGTGTTCGACGCCGACGACTTTCCCGTCCGCACCAATCCCGACCGGCTGTCGTTCATCATGGAATCCGGCCATGCCTATGCGACCGGCAACCAGACGCCGGATGTTGTCGCCGAACAGGCCAAACTCCTTGCCGCGGACGCGGTCATCCTGCAGTTCCCGCTGTGGTGGTACAGCGTGCCCGCGATCCTGAAGGGCTGGATCGAACGCGTCTATGCCTTTGGTTTCGCTTATGGCTACCAGAACGGCACCAACGAGTTTCGCTTCGGGAACGGCATCCTGAAGGGCAAGCGCGCGCTGGTAAATGTTCAGGCCGGTGGACCTGTGGTGGACTATGGCCCGCGCGGGATCAACGCGCCGATTGAGCAGCTGCTCTTTCCGCTGACCCACGGCGCGCTCTTCTATCCGGGCATGGATGTGCTGCCCACGCACGCTGTCTACAGCGCCGGCCATGTCTCCACCGCCGAAGAGGTCGAGGCGATCAAGGCGGGCTGGCGCGCGCGACTCGCCGGGCTGTTCACGGACGCGCCAATCCCGTTCCGTGCGCAGAACGGAGGCGATTTCCCCGATCGCCACACCATGGCGGATGACGTCGCGCCGGGCCAGACCGGCATCGTCGCGCATGTCGAAAGGGTGGTCGAGACGGTTGACGCGTGAGGCACGACGATCATGAAGCCTTCGCTGGTCGCGCTGGCCGTGGGAGCATTTGCCATTGGCACGACTGAGTTCGTGATCATCGGCCTGGTTCCCGGGATCGCGCGCGATCTCGGGATAACGCTCCCGGCGGGCGGCTGGTCTGCTCGTTTCCGGCTATGCCCTCGCCGTGACGGCCGGTGCCCCACGGTCACGGCGTTAGTCGGGCATCTGCCGCGCCGGCCGCTAGCGGTTGGATTGATGCTGCTGTTCGCGCTCGGCAATCTCTTGAGCGGCTTCGCGTCCGGCTATGGCGCGATGCTGGCGGGACGCATCATCGTCCCGCTGGGCCTTCCCAATCGGGAAAGCCCTCGCACTGGTATCTCAACCGTGTAGGCCAGAACAGGAAGGCGGCGGTGAGAGCTGCGGTGATAGCGAAATGGCACGTACTGGCTTCCGGCGACCAGCGGTCAAAGGCTATGCGTCGCCAGCGCCACGCACCGCGCTTCGGAAACGGAGATCAGAAGGTTCGACTTCAACCTCGGCGACGTACCGAGCAGTATGCCGAGTAGTCTTCGGCTCTCAGAACATCGATCGACAATATCGGATTCGTGGACACCCTCTTCCTGGAACCGCATCCCAGCTTAAGCGGAGAACATCATGATTTCACCCTACACAATAAACGTCCCTGACGAACGGCTCGCCACGATCAGAGCCAAGGTCGAGGCTTATGACTGGAGCCAGCTGCCGGATGCGGGAGGCTGGTCGGCGGGGGTCGGGGTTGATGACCTCAAGCGACTCGCCGCTTATTGGCGGGACAGCTATGACTGGCGTGCGGTCGAACGGCGCCTCAACGCGCTGCCCAACTTCACGGCCGACGTGGAAGGCGAGCACCTCCACTTCGTTCATGTGAAAGGCGACGGCTCCAAGCCGCCCGTCCTGCTTCTCCACGGCTGGCCGGGCTCGTATCTCGAGTTCGAGCGGCTGTTGGAGCCGCTCGCAGCGGACGGGCACGATGTTGTCGTCCCCTCGCTTCCTGGCTTCGCGTTCTCCAACCCGATCACGCGCCCGATCGGCCCGCGGCGGGCTGCTGCGCTCGTGCATGGGCTGATGATTCAACTGTTCGGCGACGCGCGGTATTTCATTCAAGGGGGCGATTGGGGCCACGGCATCGCGGCCTGGGCAGCGCATGATCGCCCGGACGCTCTGCTCGGCATCCATATTAACATGATGACCGTGCGTGCGGAGGACGCCGCTCCGACGACCGGCGAGGAGAAGTCCTTCGCCGCCAAGCGGGCCGCGATTGCCGATCAGGAGAGCGCCTACTTTCACGAGCAGGAAACCCGTCCGCAGACGCTCGGCATCGCGATGGCCGACAGCCCGGTCGGAGCGGCGGGCTGGATACTCGAAAAGTTCGGCAAGTGGGCCGATCTTCCGACAACCGCCAATGGCGCCCCCGACATCTGGAGCAAGTTTTCCGAGGAGGAACTCCTCACCAACATCATGCTCTACATCGCGCCGGCATCGTTCGTGACTGCAACCTGGATCTACTACGGCAGCCGGCTTGAGAAGTCGCTAATGCTTCCGGCCGGCACCCGCATCCAGGTGCCGACCGGCGTTGCGGCCTTCCCCGATCCGGTGTTCTTGCCGCCGCCGCGCTCGTTCGCGGAGAAGACCTACAACATCGTGCATTGGACCGACATGCCGCGGGGCGGCCATTTCGCCGCGCTGGAAGAGCCGGAACTGATGCTGGCCGACCTGCGCGCCTTTATCGCGACGGTGTCGGGAGCGCGCTCCTGAAGGTGGAGACTCTCCGAACCAAATTCATCGTAACCGAGGCTTTGCGACGGGCGAACAAGCGAGGTAGGCGTCGATCACGTCGCCGGCTCCTGCTGGTGCGAAGACGGCGTGACCCCAAAACCGGATGCTGGGGCGCCCCAACGGTGATCGCAGCTGCAATGACGAACGTTTCGATAGGAGTAGAAAAATTGCGTTTCATTGATGCCGTGACGGGCGATGCCGCTGCAATAGTGTCAGTCGTGAACGGGGCATACAGGGCCAATGGCGCAGTTGAGGGATGGACCAACGAGCGTGGGTTGCTTGATGGACCGCGCATCGGCGAGGAGGGCGTTCGTGCGCTCATCGCGCGGGGACGCATTCTTCTGCTGCGCCGGTTGACGGATGGCGCGATCTCCGGCTGCATCAACATCGCGATAGACGACGATGGCGCGTGGCATACGTCGATGCTCGCCGTGGCTCCGGACGAGCAGACCGCGGGCATCGGAAAGTTGATCAAGCAGGAGGTCGAGCGACAGGCCGCGGCGGCTGGGGCGCCACGGATGCGAATGGAGGTGATCCGGCAGCGTGAGGCATTGATCGCTTGGCATCGCCGGCGTGGATACGAGCTGACGGGCGAAACTCTAGCATTCCCCTACGACGACCCTTCGGTCGGTCATCCGCTGCGCCCCGACCTGGAACTTGTTGTTATGGAAAAGCAGTTGAACTCCACTGTTGGCTGAGTGTCAGCCACATTCATGCGCTTGCCGGCTTGTCGCAAACATCAGATCAAATCTCTACTCCCGAAGCTCGGGCGGTCGCAGAGCACCTACAATCCTTCCCGTTTCACCATCCTTTTCGGGAGGGAGGGCAGCGCTTCGCGATGTCGTCTGCCACCTCAGGTCCGCCGTCCTTCCGCGGCGGTCGCTACAGCCGCTTGAAACTCTGCGGGTGTAGGAGTGCGATGAAACGCCTGAGCGCTAGCCGGCAAAGCGATCCAAGGCTGTTTGCGAGAAGTCCAGATATGCACGTAGGGTTCGATCTTCCTACTCCGGACGAGCGTCCCCGCACGAAGTATCAGCATTCCGGGAACGGCCGAGTTCCGATTGGCAAGGCGGGTCATGCAAGCCTCACACCCGATATGCTCTGAGGCGGCCCGTTCCGCGCCGTTCAAAGCGAAGGTCGTGGCCGCGCCTTGGAAGCAGATAGGTGACTCAGGTAGCATGGCGTGCAGCGCGAAGGCACTTCCACTCCACGTCTGACAATCTTCGCAGTGGCAGGCGTAACTCGCCGGCAAATCCTCCAACGCTATTTGATACGTCACCGCTCCACAGCGGCATCGCCCTCGAAGCATCTCGTTCTCCATCAAAAGACGTCCTGAAACTGTGCTGCGGGCCGGTGACGAGCTTAGATCAGCGATCAAAAAGAGGCTGCATTGGCGTGACCCGCCGCGGCGGCGATTATCTGCTGGCGTTCAACAAGGATGCGATAATCGCGGCCGACATCCTCGGGCTGGTGGTGACGCGGGCGCCAGAGGATGATGCCGATATGGTTGGCATACCCATCCGCGCACGAGCCGAGCTTCGAGGCTCTGAGCGCCGCCGGCCATAAACCGCACCTGATTGCTAAGCCCGAGGCGCTCGACGAGGTCTGGCTGCGCACCCATGCGGACTTCAAGGGGATAGTCGACGGCAGGCGGTCGTTGATGGTGTTTCGCGGTGACGGCCCGACGCTCGTTCCGCTCGACGATCTCACGCCGGCCGAGATCGCGCGGCTATATCCCAGGAACGAACTGTGAAGAGCCCCGGCACCCGGCACGCCGGCATTTGTCGGCGGGCGGGGTAGGAGGTGCTTGTGGGGCCCCTGGTCCCAGCGGACGTTCGGCTTTTCACCATGTTCTGCGCTGCAGTACCATCCAAACCAGGGTGCTGGTGGACTAACTTTACCCCTACTCGACCCTGCAAGTGCGCAAAATTCCTAGGCTCGGTGTTATTGGTTGAGCACAGACGAAAAAAACCAGCCGGCCGGCGTTTGTTTGATGCCGGGTTCCATGCTTTCTGATGCAGTCAGTAACTTCCGATTCTAATCAGCAGGCAGCGGCTTTGAAGACTGAAGCTTCGGCGCAAGATCGCGTGATCTCATTGGGCGACGGTTTGGCGGCGATTCCCGAACGCTTACTGCTTGCCCACGCGCGTGGTGAGGTTCTCTTCATTTGCGGTGCAGGCATTTCGAGGCCCGTAGGGTTGCCAGATTTCCGCGATCTTGTAGTCGACGTTTACGGCGTTCTCGATGCCAGCGTGTATTCCTCACGGGCTTACCGAGGCGTTGGATCAAATCCGATACGCAGCGCCTGAACTTGCAAAGGACCCGATCTACCGACGGCTGTCGACAGCAGCCAGACGCTAGGTACGCGATGATGCGGAGCATAGAGAGCCCTCTTTTCGGAAGGTTCTAGCCTTGCGGCAGGCTTTTGCTAGTCGGCCAGTCTTGACAGCCCAAGCGCCTTGTTAGATGCAGCCAAAGGTGCAGGCTTACAAAAGTCGTCAAAAAACAATGTAATGAAACCAACGGGATAGCTGAAAATGATGGCGGAGAGGGAGGGATTCGAACCCCCGATGGGCTTGCACCCATGCCGCATTTCGAGTGCGGTGCATTCGACCACTCTGCCACCTCTCCGCGGTCATGGTCGGCCGTTGCCGGCGCGGCGCACTAGATAACGGCTGAACGGACAGGTTACAAGGCCAAATTCGCCGGAAATTCAGCTTGCCGTCCCGGACCTTGCCTGGACCGATGCCGCCCGTCCTCGGCAGGCAATGTCGGCTGGTCCGCCAAGGCAAGGAATCGGGCTGTTTGCCTTGACTCCCACGCAACCTTCGGTTAGGGACAGCGCGCAATCGGCGTGGAGGGTTCTTCCGCGCCGCTTGTTTTTTGAACCCGCAGACTGACAAAAAGACGGCCGAACCGCCAGAGGCGGTTCATCAAGGCCGACCGAACAGCGAAAGGCAAAAAATGTTCGCAGTCATTAAAACGGGCGGTAAGCAGTATCGCGTTGCCGCCAACGATCTCCTGAAGATCGAAAAAGTCGAAGCCAATGTCGGCGATATCGTCGAGATCGGCCACGTGCTCGCGCATGGCGAGGGCGAGAACGTCACGTTCGGCGCGCCGTTCGTCGATGGCGCCCTGGTTACCGCCGAAGTCGTCGAGCAGGGCAAGAACCGCACGGTCATCGCTTTCAAGAAGCGCCGCCGCCAGAATTCGCGCCGCAAGATCGGCCATCGCCAGCTTTTGACCACGGTGCGGATCTCCGAGATCCTGCTGGGTGGCGCCAAGCCGGCCAAGAAGGCCGCCGTGAAGGCGGAAGCCAAGGCCGAGGTTGCTGCCGAGGCCGCGCCGAAGGAAGCCAAGGCCAAGAAGGACGCTCCCAAGGAAGAAGCGAAGGCCGAGGCCGTCGCCGCGCCGCTGTTCAAGGCGCCGAAGGGCGAGCCGGACGACCTGACAGTGATCAAGGGCATCGGCCCGGTCGCCGCCAAGGACCTCGCCGAGCAGGGCATCATCACCTTCGCGCAGCTCGCCAAGCTCAGCGACAAGGATGTCGCCAAGATCGACGAGCACATGCCGTTCAGCGCCGACCAGATCAAGGACTGGCGCGAACAGGCCAAGGAACTGGCGAAGAAGTAATTTTTCCGGCGAAACATCAGCCGGATCGGACTTGAAACGGAACGCGAACGCGTTCATAAGGCCTTTTAGGCGCCTTGCGGCGCAACGGAGTTAGTTAGATGGCACACAAGAAAGCTGGCGGCTCGTCGCGCAACGGTCGCGACTCGCATTCCAAGCGTCTGGGCGTGAAGAAGTTCGGCGGCGAAGCCGTCATCCCGGGCAACATCATCATTCGTCAACGCGGCACGACCTGGCATCCCGGCGTCAATGTCGGCATGGGCACGGACCATACCCTTTTCGCGCTCGAAACCGGCGCCGTGACGTTCAACAAAAAAGCCAACGGCCGAACCTACGTATCGGTCAATCCGATTACCAAAGCCGCGGAGTAGCCGGTTCCGCACTAGAACACCGGCGCCCATCTCGGGACCGGTGTCTGGCAAAGCCAGGAAAAGGATCAGGGGAGATGGGTTTCCATCTCCCCTTTTTCTTTGCCTGGAGGACGTTGAAATGGTTGCCGAAGCGGAAGACTCAGAAGACGAAAGTTACGCGATAGATTGCCCGGTGCTGGTCACAGAGCGGCTGGTGATGCGCGCTCCCGATGAGCGGGATATCGCGCAACTGGTCGAGCTTGCCGATAACCGTCACGTCGCCGAGATGCTGGCGCGCATGCCCCACCCCTATGGCGAGGCAGAGGGGCGTGCTTTCCTCGCCATGACCAAGGCGCGCCGCGCCGGCATCGCCTATGCGCTGACGCTGGCCGGCACCGATACTTTCGTCGGCTGCGCCGGGCTGAACACCACCGATCGCGGGTTGGAACTCGGCTACTGGATCGGCGAGCCTCACTGGAAGCGCGGCTATGCGACCGAAGCAGCCCATGCGCTGGTCGACCTCGCCTTCCAGAAGACATCGATCCAGGTGCTGCACGCCTCGACGCGGGTCATCAACCCGGCCTCGCGCCGGGTGATCCACAAGTGCGGCTTCCAGTATGCCGGCCAGGGCATGCTGAACTCGATCGTCGCCGGCCAGGTGCCGGTCGAGCGCTACCGGCTCGACAGGAAGACGTGGACCAGCCTGCGGAACTGGATCCACTTTTGATGATTGCCCTGAAGGCGGGCCGAGCAAGAGCCCCCTCGCCCGGATTGCCAACCGAATTGCGAAGGGCAATTCGGGGCAATCCGACCTCTCCCCGAGGGGAGAGGAGGTCGCTGGTGCCGGCGTCAGTCTCTTCTCCCCTCGGGGAGAAGGTGGCCGCGCAGCGGCCGGATGAGGGGGCTTTCTCATACGCGATTGGACTGGCGGCTTATGCTCAGCCCAGTTCGACCCAGACCGGCAGGTGGTCCGAACCGCTCGCCTTCCGGTCGACCCACAGGCGCTTCAGCGAGCGGGCCAGCGACGCGCTGGTGAAGACGTAGTCGATGCGCTTGTGGCGGCTGGCGTTGGCGGGGTCCTTGGGGTCGACCCAGGAGACGAGATCGTCGCCGGCGACATCGAGGCGCATGGCGGCATCGACGGCGAAGTCGGCGGTCAGCGGCATGCCGAATTCATGATCCGGCCGGCCGGCGAGTTCGACATATTCGGGCGAACCGGCCAGCATGTTGAAATCGCCCATGCCGACAAAGGCTTCCGGGTGCGGCAATTCCGGCAGGCCGATCTCGGCGACGCCGGACAGTGCGCCGCCTTCGAGCGCATAGTTCAACAAGCGCCGGCGCAGGAACTGTATCTGGCTGGCGCGTTCCACCGGGCTACGGTGATCGAGATGGATGGAATAGAAGCGGATGAAACCAAGCGGCGTCTCGATCAGCGCCTCCAGCGCGCCGCGCTGGAAGTTCATCATCTCGAAGCTGCGGCTGCGCGGCAAAAGCAGGTTGCGCGACAGATGAATTGGCGTTTTCGACAAGACCATGTTGCCGAGCTGGAAGGTGGTGGTGATGGCGCGGCCGTCCTCGATGCGCGAGCCGATATTGGCCTCGAAATTGCTGCCATAGACGGCGAAATAATCGGGCAGCGCCTCGCCGATCTCGGCGACCATGTCGCGGCTTCCGTTCCTGGGATTGTTGCGGGTGACCTCCTGCAGGGCGATCACGTCGGCGCCGCGCACGGCATCGGCAATGCGCCCAACATCGTAGCGTGCATCGAGACCGATGCCGTATTGGATGTTGTAGGTTACAAGCTTCATCCCGCAATCTCCGGCCAACCCCACGCGGCCATCGTCATAAAACGGCCTCGCCCTTCGCCGCGCCTTGGTTTAGAGCAAGGCCCAAGGTTTAGAGCAATGCCGCACGGCCAATAAAAGAAACTGCGATCCAATGAAATTTCTCGATCAAGCCAAGGTCTATGTCCGCTCCGGCGACGGAGGCGCCGGTTCGGTGTCGTTCCGGCGCGAGAAGTTCATCGAGTTCGGCGGACCGGATGGCGGCGATGGCGGCCGCGGCGGCGATGTCTGGCTGGAAGCGGTCAACGGGCTGAACACGCTGATCGACTATCGCTACCAGCAGCACTTCAAGGCCAAGACCGGCGTCCACGGCATGGGCCGCAACATGACCGGCGCCAAGGGCGCCGACGTCACGCTGAAAGTGCCGGCCGGAACGCAGGTCTTCGAGGAAGACAATGAAACGATGATCTGCGACATGACCGTCGTCGGACAGCGCTTCCTGCTTGCCAAGGGCGGCAATGGCGGTTTCGGCAACCAGCATTTCAAGACCTCGACCAACCAGGCGCCGCGGCGCGCCAATCCCGGCCTGCCGGGTGAAGAGCTCAACATCTGGCTCAGGCTGAAGCTGATCGCCGATGCCGGACTGGTCGGGCTGCCCAATGCCGGCAAATCGACGTTCCTGGCGGCCGTCACCGCGGCGAAGCCGAAGATCGCCGACTATCCGTTCACGACGCTGCATCCGGGCCTCGGCGTCGCGCGCATCGATGCGCGCGAGTTCGTCATCGCCGATATCCCAGGTCTGATCGAAGGCGCGCATGAAGGCGTCGGCATCGGCGACCGCTTCCTCGGCCATGTCGAGCGCACGCGTGTGCTGCTGCACCTGGTCTCGGCGCAGGAGGAAAATCCGGGCAAGGCCTACAAGACCGTGCGCGCCGAACTCGAAGCCTATGGCCAGGGCCTGACCGACAAGGTCGAGATCCTGGCGTTGAGCCAGGTCGACACGCTCGACGCCGACGCGCGCAAGAAGAAGATCGCTTCACTGAAGCGCGCCGCCGGACGTGCGCCGATGCTTCTGTCCGCCGTCACCGGCGAGGGCGTCGAGGCGGTGCAGCGCGCGCTGATGGCGGTGATCGCCGAAGCCCGAGCGCAGATTGCCGCCCCGGTCGAGACGCGCTGGGAAAAGTAGGGCCATGCAGTCGCTCAGAAAATACCGGCGCATTACCGTCAAGATCGGCTCGGCGCTGCTCGTCGACCGCGCGAGCGGCCTGAAGCGCGATTGGCTGGCCTCGCTCGCCGACGATATCGCCGTGCTTGCTCAGGGCGGGGCCGAGATCCTCGTCGTATCCTCCGGCGCGATCGCGCTTGGCCGCACCATTCTCGGCCTCGGCAAGAGAGCCTTGAAGCTCGAGGAAAGCCAGGCAGCGGCCGCCGTCGGCCAGATTGCGCTCGCCGGCGCCTGGTCGGACGCGCTCGGCAAGGGTAGCCTGAAATCGGGCCAAATCCTTTTGACGCTCGGCGACACCGAGGAGCGCCGCCGCTACCTCAACGCACGCGCGACGATCTCGACGCTGCTCAAGATGAAGGCGGTGCCGGTCATCAACGAGAACGACACGGTGGCGACCTCCGAAATCCGCTATGGCGACAATGACCGGCTGGCCGCGCGCGTGGCGACGATGATGGGCGCCGACCTTCTGGTGCTGCTGTCCGACATTGACGGGCTCTACACCGCGCCGCCGGCGCGCGATCCGCAAGCCAAATTCATTCCGGTGGTCGACCGTATCACGCCCGACATCGAGGCGATGGCGGGTGCGGCGGCCTCGGAACTGTCGCGCGGCGGCATGCGAACCAAGCTCGATGCCGGCAAGATCGCCAATGCGGCAGGCACCGCGATGATCATCACCTCCGGCACCCGGCTGTCGCCGCTGATGGCGATCGAACGCGGCGAGCGCGCCACGTTCTTCAAGCCCAGCGCCAATCCGGTGAAAGGCTACAAGACCTGGATCGCCGGCCAGCTCGAACCGGCCGGGCGCCTGACCGTCGATGCCGGCGCCATCGGCGCGCTCATTTCGGGAAAGTCGTTGCTGCCGGCCGGCGTCAAACTGGTCAGCGGCAATTTCTCGCGCGGCGACACGGTGGCGATCCTGTCGCCCGAGGGCCGCGAGATCGCGCGCGGGCTGGTTGCCTACGATGCCGCCGATGCCGTAAGGATCGCTGGCCTGAAGACGGCCGAGATCGAGACGGTGCTCGGTTACGAGGCGCGTTCGGCGATGATCCACCGCGACGATCTTGTGGTGAGTCATTCTGGTGACCAAGTACGGGCCAGTGACGAAGCACGCGCCAGTGACGAAGCACGGGCCGAAGGCGACATTAGCGGAGGATGAGCCATGCTGAAGCTGCATGAAAAATCCGGGGACGACACCGTGGCGCTGATGGCCGATATCGGCCGGCGCGCCCGCGCAGCCGCCCGACCGCTGGCCGTTGCCACCACCGACGCCAAGAACGCCGCGCTTGCCGCCATGGCGGACGCGATCGTCGCCCGGGAACGGGACATTCTCGACGCCAATGCCATCGATGTCTCGAATGGCCACGAATCCGGGCTTTCCGGCTCCTTCATGGACCGGCTGAAACTCGATCCGGCACGCATCCGCGCCATGGCCGACGGCATCCGTGAAATTGCCGGGCTCGAGGATCCGGTTGGTGATGTCATCGCCGCGTGGGAGCGGCCGAACGGCCTGCACATCGAGCGCGTGCGTACGCCGCTCGGTGTCGTCGGCGTCATCTATGAAAGTCGGCCGAACGTGACGGCGGATGCCGGCGCACTCTGCCTCAAGGCCGGCAATCCGGTGATCTTGCGCGGCGGCTCGGATTCGCTCAATTCCTCCTCGGCGATCCACGCCTGCCTGGTCGAGGGACTGAAGGCGGCCCGTCTGCCCGAGGATGCCATCCAGCTGGTGCCGACCACCGACCGCGCCGCGGTCGGCGAAATGCTCAAGGGGCTTGGCGGCAATCTCGACGTCATCATTCCGCGCGGCGGCAAAAGCCTGGTTGGGCGGGTGCAGAGCGAGGCACGAGTGCCTGTCTTCGCCCATCTCGAAGGCATCTGCCATCTCTATATCGACCGCTCGGCCGAGCTCGACATGGCGGTGCGGATCGCGGTCAACGCCAAGATGCGGCGCACCGGCGTCTGCGGCGCCGCCGAAACGCTGCTGGTCGACCGCGCGGTCGCCACCACCCACCTGGTGCCGATCCTCGAAGCGCTGCGCGCCGCCGGCTGTGAAATCCATGCCGATGCCGAGGTGATGAAAGTCTTCTTCGACGCCAAGCCGGCGACCGATGCCGACTGGGTGACGGAATATCTCGACGCCATCATCGCGGTGAAGCTGGTCGACGGCATCAGTGGTGCGATCGACCACATCGAGACCTTCTCCTCGCACCACACCGAGGCGATCGTCGCCGAGGACGCGAAGGCCGTCGAACGGTTCTTCAACGAGATCGATTCGGCGATCCTGCTGCACAATGCCTCGACGCAGTTCGCCGATGGCGGCGAGTTCGGCATGGGCGCCGAGATCGGCATCGCCACCGGCAAGATGCACGCGCGCGGGCCGGTCGGCGTGGAGCAGCTGACCTCGTTCAAATACCGCGTGCGCGGGTCGGGCCAGGTGAGGCCTTGATGCTGTTCGTTCCTAGAGCCTGAGGCGTTGCGCGCGCGGACCCCCCTCTGCCCTGCCGGGCATCTCCCCCTCAAGGGGGGAGATCGACTGCCATTCCCGGTTTCGTCAATCGCCGGCGTTGTAGAATTAGCGCTGCCGATGAAGCTGCCAATCTCCCCCCTTGAGGGGGAGATGTCCGGCAGGACAGAGGGGGGCGCCTAGCACCATGCTTTCGTCCCCTCAGCCCACGGCCCCCGCCAGCTACCTCAAGATGCCGCATGCCGAAAAGGGCCTCGCCGTCGGCCTGTTCGGGGGTTCGTTCAACCCGCCGCATGCCGGCCACGCATTGGTTGCCGAAATCGCTTTGCGGCGCCTGGCGCTCGACCAGCTGTGGTGGATGGTAACCCCAGGCAATCCGTTGAAGAGCGCCAGGGAATTGGCGCCGCTGGTCGAACGGCTGCAGCTGTCGGAGAAGATCGCCAAGAACCCGAAGATCAAGGTCACCGCATTCGAGGCGGCGCACAATGTGCGCTACACCGCCGACACGCTGGCTCTGGTCAAGGCGCGCAATCCCGGCGTCGACTTCGTCTGGATCATGGGCGCCGACTCCCTGCGTGACTTCCATCACTGGCAGCGCTGGCGCGAGATTGTGCTCACCTTTCCGATCGCGGTCATCGACCGTCCGGGCGCCACACTGTCGTTCCTGTCGTCGGTTGTCGCCAAGACCTTCGATTACGCCCGCATCGACGAAGGGGATGCGCCAAGGCTTGCGCGGATGAAGGCGCCGGCCTGGACTTTCATTCACGGCCCGCGTTCCTCGCTCTCGTCGACCGCGATCCGCGAGCTGGCGAAGGGATAAGGCCTCTCCGCAGCAGGAAGAGCCAGCGTTTCGGACGCCCGGCATGTCGTTTTTACAGCGGTGTTTTCTCAGCCAATCAGCGATGCTGGCCGGCCATGGCAATTCAAACCAAGACCCAATCCGCAGTCGATCCGGAACAAGGCAGTGCACCCACGCCGCTGATCGCGATTGCCAGCGTCATCGTGTCGATGGCGCTGATTGCCATCGGCAACGGGCTGATGTTCGCCTATATCCCCGTCCGGCTCGGCGCCGAGGGTTTCGATCCGACATGGGCAGGGCTGATCGTCACCGGCCTGTCGGCCGGCGGCCTTGCCGGCTGCATATTGACCGGGCCGCTGGTGCGCAGGGTCGGTCACGCACGTGCCTTCATGGTGCTGTCGGCGCTGATCGCGCTGTCCAATGCGGCCATCGGCGCCGGGCCGCACCCGCTGCTGTGGATCGTCGCACGCGCGCTTTACGGCTTTGCCATATGCGGCCTGTTCATCGTCGCGCAGAGCTGGCTCAACGACGCGCTGCCGAACGCCATACGCGGCCGGGTGATGGCCGTGTTCTACGTCGCCTACATTGCCGGCCTTGGCGTCGGCTATGCGACGCTTGCCGTCATCGACATCCACACGGCCGCCGCGTCGCTGATCGGCATTGCCTTTACCGCTCTGTCGATCCTGCCTGTCGGCATGACGCGCCTTGCCCAGCCGCCGGCGCCGCGGGCGGCTTCGGTGGCGTTGCGCCAGGCGTGGCGGATTTCGCCAGTCGGCGTCGCCGGCATGCTGGCGGTCGGCGGCCTGTCGATGATCGTGTCCGGCTTCGCGCCCATCCACGCCACGGCCAAAGGCTACAGCCAGGCCGATGTCGCGCTGCTGCTGTCGGCAATGCCGGTCGGCACGCTGATCCTGCAGATACCGCTCGGCTGGCTTTCCGACCGCACGGACCGGCGCTATGTGCTTGCCGGCGCTGCGGCGCTCGCGGTCGTCGCCAGCGTGCTCGCCATCGCCTTCGACGGCGGTGCGCTGATGGTCCTGGTGGTGATCTACCTGATCTGGGACGGAGCGGCGGAATCGATCTACGCGCTCTCCAGCGCGCATGCCGCCGATCGCGCCAGGAAGGATGAACTGCTTGCCCTGTCGAGCTCGATGCTGTTTGCCTGGTCGCTCGCCGGCTTCATCGTGCCAGGCATCGTCACCGTGCTTTCCGCCGTTTTCGGCACGGCAACCTTCATTTATGTCGGCATCGTCATCGCCTCGGCATTCTGCCTGTTCGTGCTGTGGCGGGTGATCGCGGCGCGGCCCGTTCCGGCGGCCGCCACCGGCAGTTTCGCGCCGATGTCGGCGCAAGCACCGTTGCCGGTGGAACTCGCCTTCGCGCCGGACGAAGGGATCCGCCACAGGGGCGAGTGATTACTGCTTGCGGGCCTCGGGCGGCGGCGCTTCCGGAGGTGGCAGTGGGATGGAAATGCGCTCGCTGTCGAAGGCCTGCTTGGCGCGTTTCGTCATGTCGATCTGGGTGGCGAAATAGTCCGCAGCCGCGGTCCAGTAGCGCAAGGTGAGCGAAACGGTCGTATCGCCGAGCCCGGCCACGAAGGCGATCGGTCCCGGTACGCGGCGGATGCGCTTCTCGGCGCCGGCAATGGCAAGCAATGTCTTCTGCGCGCCGTCTATGTCGTTCCAGGAGCCGATGCCGAGCGTGATGTCGGTCCGGCGCACGCCATTGCGGGTGAAATTGCGTACCGGCTGGTTCCACAGCGTCGAATTGGGCGCCAGTATGTAGACACCGTCGGCGGTCCTGAGCTTGGTGGCGAAAAGGCCGATTTCCTCGACCGAACCGGCAATGGCCCCGACCTCGACGGATTCGCCGATGCGGAACGGCCGCAGCGCGAGCAGCATGATGCCGGCCGCGATGTTTTGCAGCGTGCCTTGCAAGGCGAGGCCGATGGCCAGGCCGATTGCGCCGATCGCGGCGATGATCGATGCGGTCTGCACGCCGAACTGGCCGAGCACCATGACGACGACGAGGATCAGGACGGCGTAGCGGACGATCTTGGAAAAGAAATGCCGCAGGGTCGCGTCGAATCCGTGGATATGGCCGAGGCCAGCCGCGACCGAGCGCTCGGCAAGTTTGGCAACGATGTAGCCGACCACCAGGAGGATGATGGCGCCGATGGTGGAAAAGGAATAGGAGACGATCAGCGTACTGAGCTGCGCGAGGCCGGCCTGGACGGTGAGAAGGGTGTTTTGCGGGTCGATCGGCATGGCGGGATTCCGGTTGGTCGGTCAGCCGATAACCGCTGCGGAACGCCTGGGTTCCGATGTTTTGCGCCTCGCGTGGAACAATATGCCAGTCGGCGAGTTCGCGTGAATTGGAGCTCCGTCTTGAAACTGCAACGGAACTCTGCCTATCTAAGTGGTGTCACCTGCTTTCAGGGGTGATTTGGTTGTTCTTGCTGCGAAAGGAAATACACTGAGAACAGCACTGCGGAAGAAGGCCGATATCGTGCCTTCGCCGGCCAGGATCAGCGTAGACGACGCCGTGTCCCGTGCCATCAAGACAGTCCTTGCCAGTCTGGAAGACTCCAAGGCCGAAAATATTGTCTCAATCGACATTCAGGGGAAATCGAGCCTCGGCGACTACATGGTCGTCGCGTCGGGTCGATCGCACCGTCATGTCGCGGCTGTCGCCGATCATCTCCTCAAGGCGCTCAAGGATGCCGGCCTCGGCTCCGCGCGCGTCGAGGGGCTCTCCGGCGCCGACTGGGTCCTGATCGATTCTGGCGATATCATCGTCCATGTCTTCCGCCCCGAAGTCCGCGAATTCTACAATCTCGAAAAGATGTGGCAGGCGCCGGATCTCGAGGAAGAGACCCTCCACTGAGCCGATTTTGTTTCGATGCATGTCGTTGTCCCAAAATCGGTTTCCCCTCGGGTGACATGCATTAGCGGCTCATAGAGGCGAGGATGAAGATTTCAGTTCATGCCGTGGGCCGAATGAAAGCCGGCCCCGAGCGGGAGTTGGCCGACCGCTATTTCGAGCGCTTCGCCAAGAGCGGACCCGCCGTGGGGCTCGAATTCGCCGGCATCATCGAGATCGCCGAGGGCCGCGCGCAGAGCGCCAGCGAGCGGCAGCGCGACGAAGGTTCGCGCCTGCAGGCGCAGCTGCAGCCAGGCACGGCATTGATCCTGCTCGATGAACGCGGCAAGAGCCTGTCCTCGCAGGATTTCGCCGGCCGTATCGGACAGTTGCGCGATAGCGGACGCAAGGCGCTGGTGCTGGCCATTGGTGGCGCCGACGGCCACGATCCGCCGTTGCGTGACCAGGCTGAGCTGGTGATGTCGTTCGGGGCGCTCACCTGGCCGCATCAGCTGGTGCGCGTGATGCTGGGCGAACAACTCTACAGGGTGGCGACGATCCTGTCGGGCCACCCCTATCACAGATCCTGAAAGCCGCCGGGTCGCACCGAATTTAGCCCCAATGCCGCGTAAAATTCACCGTGGAGGCTGCTTTTCGTTTGCAGGGCGTTATTGCGAAACCCTTTGGGCGACGGGCGCTAACATGGTTGATGATTCGTTAACGAAGCCGCGGATAGAATCGATCGCGAATGTCTGAAGGCTGGAAATCGACGACGGGCTCATCGACGGGGGGCTCCTGGCGCGCGCGCTGCGGCATCGCGTCGGCGGTGGTGCTTCTGTCGCTCCATGCAGGGCGGGCCGCGAACACGCTCGACATGGCGCCCGATCCGGACCAGAGCCGCGCCGAATACGAGCAGGTTTCCAGGGAAATAACGCTGTCGTCGGAACGGCTGGCGAAGCTCGCCGCCGATATCGCCGCGGTCAAGAAGGACCACGCCTCGATCACCGCTGCCCTCATCCAGTCGGCGATGACCGAACAGAAGCTTGGCCAGGACATCGAGGACATCGGCGCCAAGCTGGAAGGGCTGAAGGGCCAGCAACAGAAGATCCGCGCTTCACTGGCGGCGCGGCGCGACGTGTTGGCAGAAGTGCTGGGCGCCCTGCAGCGCATGGGGCTCAATCCGCCGCCGGCGATCCTGGTCAAGCCGGAGGACGCGCTCTCGTCGGTGCGCAGCGCCATCCTGCTCGGCGCCGTGGTGCCGGAACTGCGTCAGCAGACCGACAGCCTGCTGGCCGACCTCAAGGAGCAGACCCGAGTGACGGCCTCGATCGAGGCCGAACGGGCGCGGCTGACGGCTGCGGTCGGCGACCAGACGGCGGAGAAGAAGCGGCTCGGCATGCTGCTGGAGGCCAAGCAGAAGCTCGAGGCCGACACGAAGGCGCAGATGGCTGCCGAACAGCAGCGTTCCGAGCAGTTGGCGGCCAGGGCCAGCAGCCTGAAGGATCTGATCGCCTCGCTCGAAGCGCAGGCGGACAAGAACCGCAAGGCTGCCGATGCCGCGAAGGCAGCCGATGCGGCAAAGGCCGGCGGCACCGAGCCCGGTGGCGACCAGACGGCATCGCTGCCGGTTCCCGAAGGCAACAGGTTGACCGCGGCGGCGCCTTTCTCGGCACTGCAGGGACAGATCGCCTTGCCGGTCACCGGCCGCATCAAACGCCGGTTCGGCGCCGACGACGGTAACGGCGCCTTGATGCTTGGGGACATGGTTGCGACACAATCGGGAGCCATCGTTACCGCGCCGGCGGATGGGAATGTGCTTTATGCGGGGCCGTTTCGCTCGTATGGTCAACTCTTGATCCTCAATGCCGGCGACGGTTATCATGTCGTCCTGGCTGGGATGAGCAGAATCAGCGTCGCGACTGGCCAGTCAGTGCTCGCAGGAGAGCCGGTCGGCGCGATGGGAGAAGCCCGGGTGGCAAGCACCTCGGTTTCGAAGAATGGAAATGCCACGCCGGAACTCTATGTCGAGTTCCGCAAGGATGGAAAACCCGTCGATCCGGCCCCATGGTGGGCGGACCGTTTTTCTGGAAGGACGTGAAATGATGCGGAAACTGTCGCTTCTGTTTGCCGGTGCGCTGATGGGCGCGTCCGCCATGAGCCTTGTCTATGGCGCACCCGGCTCGGCGGCGAACGCTGCAGGGTCGGAGACCTACAAGCAACTGGCGATCTTCGGTGACATCTTCGAGCGGGTGCGGGCACAGTATGTGACCCCGCCCGACGACAAGTCGCTGGTCGAGAACGCCATCAACGGCATGCTTTCCTCGCTCGACCCGCATTCCTCGTACATGAACGCCGAACAGGCGCAGGACATGCGCGTGCAGACCAAGGGCGAGTTCGGCGGCCTCGGTATCGAGGTCACCATGGAGAACGACCTGGTCAAGGTGATCACGCCGATCGACGACACGCCGGCCGCCAAGGCGGGCGTGCTGGCCGGCGACTATATCGCCAAGATCGACGGCGAGGAGGTTCGCGGCCTGACGCTCAACGACGCGGTCGACAAGATGCGCGGCCTGGTCAATACGCCGATCAAGCTGACCATCTTGCGCCAGGGCGCCGACAAGCCGATCGAGCTCACCGTCGTGCGCGACATCATCAAGGTCAAGGCGGTCAAGTTCCGGGTCGAGAACGACATCGGCTACATGAAGATCACCTCCTTCACCGAAAAGACCTATGACGACCTCGAGAACGCCATCGACACCATCAAGAAGCAGGTGCCGGACGACAAGCTCAAGGGCTATGTGCTCGATCTGCGCCTCAACCCGGGCGGCTTGCTCGACCAGGCGGTGAGCGTCTCGGACGCCTTCCTCAAGCGCGGCGAGATCGTCTCGACACGCGGCCGCGATCCGAAGGACGTCACCCGCTTCGACGCCAAGCCCAAGCAGACCGACGACATCAACGGCAAGCCGATGATCGTGCTTGTCAATGGCGGCTCGGCCAGTGCGTCGGAAATCGTCGCCGGTGCGCTGCAGGATCTGCGCCGCGTCACGGTGGTCGGCACGCAGTCCTTCGGCAAGGGCTCGGTGCAGACCATCATTCCGCTCGGCGAGAATGGCGCGCTCAGGCTGACGACGGCGCTCTACTACACGCCGTCGGGCAAGTCGATCCAGGGCAAGGGCATCACGCCCGACATCAAGGTCGACCAGCCGTTGCCGCCGGAACTGCAGGGCAGGGATTTGACGCGCGGCGAGTCCGACCTCAAGGGCCATATCAAGGGCGCCGACGAGAGCAAGACCGGCTCCGGCTCCGCAGCCTATGTGCCGCCGGATCCGAAGGACGATCTGCAGCTCATCTACGCCGAGCAGCTGCTGCGCGGCCAGAAGACCGATCCGGCCTTCCCGCCCAATCCGGAAAAGGCCGTGCTCAACCAGTAAGGCCGGCAACCGGTCTGGCCGGTTGAACGAAGCAATGCGATGCTGCCGGGGCCGAAAGGTTCCGGCAGTTTGATTCGGGGGGCAGGACCGGGCCTCCAGATACGGCGCCAAAGGGCGCCAGGATTGATGAATTCGTGCATGTATTCCCGAAGGAGGTCGTCTTCGGAACCGTGCACCGGGGACAGGGCTTGGCTGATATCGGCAAGGACATCGAACGCCCGCTTGGACAGACTGTCCGGGCGCCGCGTGGCGCCGGCAAGATCAGCGTAGGCGTGATCGCGGCGAGCGCGGTGGTGCTGGCCGTGGTCGGCGTCTCGGCCGCGATCGCGCTCAGGGAAAAGCCGTTTCGAAAACCGCAGGAAGTCGCCGTTTCGACGCCGAAAGTGACAGCGGCTGCCGAGCCCGCCGCGTCGCCTCCCGCATTGGCCCCGGCGGCGACGGCCAGGGTGGACACGCCGGCGAAGACGGGCGGTCCGCAGATCATCCATGTACAGACGGAAGAAGGCGATGGCCCGCCCAAGGCGGCAATCGTCATTCGCGATCCGTCGACCGTCGGCCAGAACCTCAAGATCGCGCATATTCCCGATAGGGCGCTGATCGAAACCAGTGAAACCGGGCCATTGCCTATGCGCTCCGCCGATGGGCGGCGGCCGTTCGACGTCTATGCGCGGCCATGGTCCGGCGCGCGTGGCGCTCGTGTGGCGATCGTCATCGGCGGGCTCGCGGTTTCACAGACCGGCACCCAGGCGGCGATTGCCAAGCTGCCGGCGGAAGTGACGCTGGCCTTCGCGCCCCAAGGCAACAGCATCGGCCGCTGGATGCAGGCCGCGAGGCAGAGCGGCCATGAGATCGTGATGCAGGTGCCGCTCGAACCGTTCGACTATCCCAACGTCAACCCCGGTCGCAACACGCTGACGGTGGCGGCGACCCCCGACGAGAATCTGAAAAACTTGCACTGGGTACTGTCGCGGACGACGAACTATACCGGTGTCATGAACTACATGGGCGCGCGTTTTTCCGCCGACGCGGCGGCGATGCAGCCGTTCATGGCCGAGCTCAGCAAAAGGGGCCTCGCCTATATCGACGACGGCTCGTCGGCGCGCAGCCTGGCTCCAGACATGGCGCTGAAGGACGGCGTGCCCTTCGTCGCCGGCGACACCGCGATCGACGCGGTGCAGGATCGCGGCGCCATCCTGAAGAAGCTCGACAGTCTCGAAGCGACCGCGCGTGCCAAGGGCACCGCCGTCGGCATCGGTTCGGCTTTCGACCTGACGGTCGACACGGTGTCGTCATGGGTGGCCGAGGCCAAGAAACGAGGCATCGAGATCGTGCCGATTTCAGCGGTGGCTGTCGATCCGCAAAAAGGCTGACTGCCGTCTCGATAATTCTACTCCGGTGGGCACCTGGCGGCGCTTTCTGCGCTTCCGGTGCTCGCGTACTTTAAGTACGCTCCGCTCCGGTTCTCGAAATCACTCGCCACCTGCCTCACCAGAGCGAATTCTAAAAACGGCTGGAACTTTACTTATGGCAAAAAAAGTCGACCGCGAAACGCTGCCCTATCGCCCCTGTGTCGGGCTGATGATCCTCAATGGCGACGGGCTGGTCTGGGTCGGGCATCGCATCGCCGAACCCGACAGCGAGTTCGCCGGCACGACGCAGCTCTGGCAGATGCCGCAAGGCGGCATCGACACGGGCGAGGAGCCGCTGCAGGCGGCAGAGCGGGAGCTCTATGAGGAGACCGGCATGCGCAGCGTCTCGCTGCTGGCCGAGGCGCCGGACTGGATCAACTATGACCTACCGGATCATCTCGTCGGCATTGCGTTCAAGGGCAGGTATCGCGGTCAGACGCAGAAATGGTTCGCGTTCCGCTTCCATGGCGATACCAGCGAGATCCAGATCAATCCGCCGCCGGGCGGCCACACCGCCGAATTCGACAAATGGTCGTGGCGGTCGATGCAGGATCTTCCCGACCTTATCGTGCCGTTCAAGCGCAACGTCTATGAAGACGTGGTGGCGGCGTTCCGGCACTTGGTGCCATAGCTGGACGAGTGCGACTGGGTTCGAAGGACCGTAGTTGCCGCGCCGGCGTGTCGGTTCTATTGATGCTAATCCGCTACAAGGAGGGTCGCCATGAACGACGCCCCCACAACATTGCCGCCCGATGATGTCGCTGCCGTAAGCGAGGCGGCGGCCGGGGCCATTCTCACCATCGATCTCGGCGCGATCCGCGAAAACTACCGGCGGCTGAAGGCAAGGCTGGGCGGTGCACGCTGCGCCGGCGTGGTCAAGGCCGACGGCTACGGTCTCGGCGCGAGCCAAGTGGCATCGGCGCTGGCGGAAGAAGGCTGCGACACCTTCTTCGTCGCGCTGCTGGCCGAAGGCATCGCGCTCCGCAAGGCGATCGGGGCCGGACCTGAGATCTACGTGCTGAACGGACTGCCGCCGGGCTCCGAGCCGGAAGCGGTCGCGTCCGATCTCTGCGCGGTCGTCAACAGTGGCGCTCAGTTGAAAGCCTGGCGCGCCGCGGCACATCGCGTTGGCCGAAAACTTCCGGCCGCCATCCAGGTCGACAGCGGCATGTCGCGGCTTGGCATGGCACTAGCCGGAGTCGAGGCACTGGGCCGGGATGTCAGCGCGTTCGACGGCATCGGCGTCAGATATGTGATGAGCCACCTGGCCTGCGCCGACGAGCCGCGCCATCCCGCCAATGAACAGCAGCGGCTGGCCTTCGAACGGTTGCGCGCCATGCTGCCAGGGGCGCCCGCCTCGCTCGCCAATTCCTCCGGCATCTTTCTCGGGCCGTCCTATCATCATGATCTCGTCCGCCCCGGCGCCGCGCTCTACGGCATCAATCCGACGCCTGCCGAACCCAACCCGATGCTGCCGGTGGTGCGGCTGCAGGCCAAGGTGGCGCAGACGCGCAACGTCGAAAAAGGCACAGGCATCGGCTATGGCCATACCTATCATGCGGAAGGGCCGCTCAGTCTGGCGACGATCTCGTTCGGCTATGCGGATGGCTGGCTGCGCCGGTCCGCGTCGGCCGCCTGGTTCGAGGGGGCGCGCCTGCCTTTCCTCGGACGCGTGTCGATGGATTCGATCATTCTCGACATTTCCGCCTTGCCGTCCGGCAAGCTTCGCGAAGGGGATCTCGTCGAACTGCTCGGCCCTTCGCAAAGCGTCGACGACGCCGCCGGCCATGCCGGCACCATCGGTTACGAAATCCTGGCCAGTCTCGGCAGGCGCTTTCACCGGCGCTATGTCGGTGGTTGAGCGGTTTGGCCGCGCTTGACAAGCGGACGTCTGTCGGCAAGGTTCGGCGCATGAGCAACCTCGCTTATATCAGAACCTTGTTCAGGGTCTGCCCGATCGCGGGATCGTAGCCCCGGCGCGGCCGCCTTCCGGCGTTCGTCCGTACCGGGGCATCCATACATCCACCCATCGCCATCAAGCCGCACCGCTCCCCGCGGCTGCCGGCTTTCATCAGGCCGCCATCAGCGCGGCAAGCGCGCATCCGTCCGATGCGCCGATCCACGAGGTTTGCCATGCAACATGCAACGGGACTGCGTCCATCCCCCCAGATTCTGATCAGCGACACCGACCATGATAGGTTGACCGGCCTGGCCAGGACCGTGCTCGACCGCGCGCCCGAGACGGCCGAAGAGCTGCTCGCGGAACTGGATCGGGCCGTGATCACGCAAGCGGCGGCAATTCCGGCCGGCGTGGTGCGAATGGGCTCGACAGTCACGGTTCGCGGTGAAGGCAGTGACATCAAGCGCATCACGCTGGTCTATCCGGGCGACGCCGACATTGCCGAAAACCGGATCTCGGTGCTGACGCCGATGGGAACGGCGCTTGTCGGCGCCAGCATCGGGCAAGTGGTGTGCTGGAGCGGTCGTGGCGGCCACAAACTGTCGGTGACCGTGGAGGCCGTCGATACGCCCGCCGGCGGCGGCGAGCACTGATCGTGGAGGCGGTGATGAAAAGCGGGAGCTGCCAGCTGACCACGAAGGATTTCGCCGTCCTGGAGGTGATGCTCGAGCGCCGACGGGCCTTCGCGGATCCGATGGTCCGGATGATCGAAGAGAAGCTTTCCAATGCCCGCGTCGTGCCCATCGAGTCGGTCGAACCCGATATCGTGACGCTGAACAGCCGGGTGGTGTTTTGCGTCGATGCCGGTGCGACCGAGACGCGCACCCTGGTGCAGAACGAAGTGCGCGGACCGGTCGGCTCCAGCCTGTCGCTGGCAACCAGACGCGGGCTGTGCATGCTTGGCATGGCGCAAGGCCAGACGGCCTCGCTCGAGCATCCCGACGGCAGGCGCGAATCGATCCGGATCAAGGCGGTGCTCTATCAGCCGGAAGCCGCGCGGCGGGCAGCCCGGGAAAGAGCCGCCGCCGGAGGACCGCGGCCGCACGGCCTGACCCTCGTCTACAGCGCCGACACCTCCATCCGGCCTCTTGGCGGGACGGCAGGAATGCGGCAGACAGGGAGAGACGACGATCCGGGTCCGTCGGCGGCGTGAAAAGCCACGGCGCATGGTCGCGAAGACGAATCGATTTTCGCCGGTGATCGTGCGCAAATCGCAGATGCTGCCGTGTCCATCGGCGTGAAGGACATGGCGTAAGGAGTGAATGATGAAGATCATGGTGCTGGGCAGCGGCGTCATCGGGGTGACCACGGCCTACTATCTCGCCGAGGCCGGCCACGAGGTGACGGTGATCGACCGCCAGAAAGGCCCGGCGCTGGAGACCAGCTTTGCCAATGCCGGTGAGATTTCGCCCGGCTATGCCTCGCCCTGGGCCGGCCCCGGCATTCCGCTCAAGGCGATCAAGTGGCTCCTGATGAAGCATGGCCCGCTGGTGGTCCGGCCGGCCTTCGACCCGCCTATGTGGACATGGCTGGTCAAGATGCTGCGCAACTGCACCGCCGAGCGCTACGCCATCAACAAATCGCGTATGGTGCCGCTGGCGGAATACAGCCGCGACATGCTGAAGGCGCTGCGCGAAGCGACGGGCATTGCCTATGACGAGCGGACCCAGGGCACGCTGCAGCTGTTTCGCACGCAAAAGCAGCTCGACGGCACGTCAGGCGATGTCGAGGTGCTGAAGAAATATGGCGTGCCCTATGAAGTCCTCGATCCGGACGGCTGTGTCGCGGCCGAGCCGGCGCTGGCCGGGGTGCGCGAGAAGTTCGTCGGCGGTCTCAGGCTGCCGCATGACGAGACCGGCGACTGCAAGATGTTCACCGACAAGCTGACCGAGCTCTGCGTGGCGCGCGGTGTCAAGTTCGAATACGACGTGACGATCTGGCGCGTCATCCGCAGTCGCAATCGGGTCGCCAACCTGAGCACCAGCAAGGGTTGGAAGGGGGCCGATGCCTACGTCATGGCGTTGGGCAGCTATTCGGCGGGCTTCATGCGCCGGATGAAGCGGCCGATCCCGGTCTATCCGGTCAAGGGCTATTCGATAACAGTGCCGATCAAGGACGCCGCCTTGGCCCCGGTGTCGACGGTGATGGACGAAACCTACAAGGTCGCGATCACCCGGCTCGGCGACCGCATCCGCGTCGGCGGCACGGCCGAGATTTCCGGTTTCGATCTCAGGCTGCACGAATCGCGGCGCCGCACCCTCGAACACTCGGTCGGCGATCTCTTTCCCGGCTCCGGCGCCATGCGCGAGGCGACGTTCTGGTGCGGGCTGCGGCCGATGACTCCGGACGGACCGCCGCTGATCGGCCGCACCGAACTTTCCAACCTCTTTCTCAACACAGGCCATGGAACGCTCGGCTGGACCATGGCCTGCGGCTCGGCCAAGGTGCTGGCCGACATCATCTCGAACCGGGTGCCCGACATCGACGTGCGCGCCCTGGCGCAGGAGCGCTATCTGAAATAGCCGCCCGCGCGTCTGGCCGACTCGCATTGTTCTTTGCTTTGACGCATGTCGTCGCCCCAAAACCGGGCCACCTTTGGGCGACATGCATCAGAACGCCTGCCTGACCCACGCCTCGTCGAACAGCAGCCGGTAGGCCCACGGGATCATCACATTGGTGGAAACCGGGTTCGAGTGGGCGAGGTAGTCGTCATAGACCGGCTTCATCCTGGCGTAGAAGGCGGGGTCGAGCACCATCATGCCGTTCTCCGAATCATGGAAGAAGCTGCGGTTGTTGAGGTTGACCGAGGAGATGGCGACCAGCCTTTCATCGATCATCATGATCTTGGAATGCAGCACCACGTCGGGTGCCTTGAACTCGCGGATGTCGATGCGGTCGCCATATTTCTCGACGAACAGCTTGTTGAGCGCGGTGAGGAACTTGCCGCCGATATCGCCCTTGAGGTCGATGCGACCGACAATGTCGATCTTGACGCCACGGGCGAGCGCCCTGTCGAAGGCGCGGGCGAGGCTCGGCGTCAGATTGAGGTAAGGGTTGACGATCTGGATATGGTGCTGGGCGGCGTCGACCAGTTCGACGAAATAGGCCTCCAGCGCATGGTCGTCCTCATAGGGCATCGAAATGAAATGCCGGGCATTGCCTCGGGGGTGGCCGGCGGCGTGGACCGGGATGGAGAAGGGGCGCGCCAGGTTGGTGTCGGCGTCGCGCAGCCATATCGTCGACAGATGCGCGGCGAGTGTCTCGACCGTCGCCTTGTCGGCGAACTCGATGTCGAAGTCGCTCCAGTTCGAATAGTAGTTCAGCGAAAAGCCGTCGGTCTTGCCGTATTGCTCGAGGTCCGGGTAGCGCGACAGGTCGATCGGCTGATGGAACAGGAAACCGTCATGGATGTTGCGGCCGCCGATGATGACGCGCGAGCGCGCGGGGTCCCGCGCCAGCGTCGCCAGCATCTTGATATGATGGACTTTGTGCAGTTGTGAAATCTGTTCGTCGATCGGCGCGCCCTGGTCCGCCTGCCAGCGATATTCCTGCAACTCGACATTGGGGAATTCGGCCGCCAGGCGGTGCAGCATGGCGTCGTCCTTGTCGCGTTCCAGCACGTCGGTGACCATGATGCGGACCTTGGTGCCAAGCGCTGCATGGTGGCGGATCAGCCGTTCCATGATGCAGCCGGAAAAGTCGGCCTTGAATTCGAGCGAGGACAGATAGATCAGCTTCAGCCTTGGCGCCCTGGAGAAATCGAGCGGCAGCTCGGGGTCGCCTTTGTCTATTGCCGCATCCGACAGCGGCGCGCCCAGTAGCGCCTCGACCTTGGCGTTGAAGCCGTCTCTCGACTTGCGCAGCAGCTTGGGCTCGCCGATCCGCAAGGCGCAGGTCTGCGACAGCCAGCGGCTGGCATAGAAGGCGCGTTCAAGCGCGTCGAGGCCGACGCCGTTGGAGACCGGGCAGCGCTGGTAGCGGCTGTCGAAGCTGGAGAGCCCCGGATCCGCGGTCTCTTCGCGCAGGATCATGAGTGGCGCGCCGGCCGGGGCAAGGCTGGAGCGGATTCTTGCCGTGCAGCGGTTCAGGCTGTCGCCCGGGAACAGGCTGACGGTGTCGTCTCCGCCCGACAGGCGAAAGCGAAATGCCGAGCCGGCGGAGATGGTGCGTGAGGCTCCGGCGGCGCGGATCGCCAATGCGCCGTCGCAAGTGCCTTCGATGTCGGCAGGCTGCTCGCCCGCCTGGCGCACGACGATCTCGGTGCTGCGTGCCTGCAGGCCGGAGAAATCGAAAGTCTTGGGGGCCGAGGGCCGCGCCGCCGCATCGATGTAGAGCGTCTGCCGCGACGCCCGCCAGCGGCCGTCGAAATGGCCGTCGCCGCTGCCTGTGCCGGCCGGCGGCAGATGTGCGTTGGCGACGGGTCCGGCCAGTTGCCGCAGCGTCGAATATGTCGCCTGGAAATCGCGGTTCTGGACATCGCGGCGGTTGCGCCCGAACGGGCCGGTGCCGTTGGCACGGTCCATGGCGCCGAGCTGGTTATTGGCGAGCAGCGCCAGGAACCGTTTTTCATAGTCGCTGCCGCCGTCATTACCAAAGAACTGCGCCGCCGCGATCCGCGGCCCGGGCGTGCCGGCCGACAGCGAGGGCCGTGCGCAAGCCTCTTGTCCCGCCAGGAGGTCGCAGGCATTGCGGCCCGTACCGGCACAACCGGCAAGGGCGATGAGCCCGAACAGGGCGAGGATGACGGCCGTGCGGAGGTTCAACCGGCGGCTCCGGCCTTCATCGCGCTCAACTGCGCCGGGTCACGCGGCGGCATGAACCCCTGCGGAAAGACCTTGCAGACAGGGATGGCGAAGGTGGCGATCAGTAGGTCCGCCTCTCTGCGCATCTTGCGGGGCGCCGTCCTGTCATCGCGGATTGCCCTGGCCGAGGCGACAAGGGCGCCATCGCAATCGCAATGGTTGCGGCGGGCGATGTAGCAGGCGTCATGGATTCGACAAACGGCGTCGAGGCGGTCGACCGGCCGGGCCGACAGATCGCCGGTGCGGGTGCCGGGACCGCAGTAATTGCCGATGACGAAAGGCGAGGGACGCGCCATGACGTAGCGGATCGGTTTGGGCAATTCGGCTTCCGGCACTTTTGTCCATGGATTGGCGCATGCGGAGACGAACAGCAGCGGCAGGATGGCAAGAACGGCTCGCATATCTATCCGCGCCAGCTTTCTGAAAGATTTCCCACCCGGCGCCCCCCTCTCATGGCCGAGGCCGCATGCCTGATGCCACACTGGCTGGTTTTGTGGCAAGGAAAAGACGGCGTGTGGGGACCTGGGCCGTGTTTTTGCCGTGACGGCGCTTCTACAGGAAGAGGCCTCGTTCCCGCTCCACCGCCTTGGTGATGAAACTGGCGACGATCTGGACGCGTCGCAGCGGCCTGACCGATTCGTGATAGACCAGCCAGTAGGCGCGGCGGATGGGCGCGACCACATCGACGGCCACCAGCTCCGGCATCGAGCGGGCGACGAAGGTGTGCAGGATGCCGATGCCGGCGCCGGAGCGCACGGCTTCGGCCTGGCCGAGCGCCGAGGAGATGGCGAAACTGGTGCGCCATTCCGCGCTGAATTCCGCGGCATAATCGAGCGAAGGGCTGACGATGAGGTCCGGCACATAGCCAATGAGGGTGTGCTGGCCGAGTTCGGCGGCGGTTTTGGGCAGGCCATGCGCGTCGACATAGGCGCGAGAGGCGAACAGGCCGAGCGAATAGTCGACCAGCTTTCCCGCCACCAGCCGGCCTTCGGTCGGCCGCTCGACGGTGATCGCGATATCGGCCTCGCGCCGCGACAGCGAGAAGGAGCGCGGCACTGGCACGAGCTGGATGGTGAGTTCGCGGTGAAGGGTGGTGAGTTCGCCCAGCCGCTTGGCCAGGAAGGCGACGCCGAAGCCATCGGGCGCGCCGATGCGCACGGTTCCGGAAACATCGTCGCCCTCGCCTGATATGGTCGAGCGTGCGGCGATCATGTCGCCCTCCATGCGCTCGGCGATGTCGAGGAAGCGCTCGCCGGCCGGCGTCAGCTCGCTGCCGGTGGTCAGCCGGCGGAAGAGTTTCGTCCTCAGGGCTTCCTCGAGGGCCGCGATGCGGCGCGAGACGGTGGCATGGTTGAGCTCCAGCCGCCGCGCCGCGCCAAGAATCTGGCCGGCGCGCGCCACGGCGAGGAAGATGCGGACGTCATCCCAATTCATGGGGAGATGTCCGGCAGGACCGCGGGGGCGCAACAGAACTCAATATAACCATTCCAGCAATGACGACCATACTCTATCATTTGCGGCAATTGATGCACAGCCCTCGCTTGTTGTCTATTTTCCGCACAACGGTTGCGTTCTCCCTCGCGTTGCCATCGCCCTCGCAAAGGCGGACAATGCTTCCATCACAAACAAAGGGAGAGAAATCATGATCGACTACGGTCATTTCATCGGCGGCAAGCGTGTCGCCGGCACCAGCGGGCGCAAGCAGGACGTCATGCAGCCGATGGACGGCACCGTGCGCGGCACGGTGGCGCTGGCCTCGCAGGCGGAACTGCGCGCGGCGGTCGAGAACGCCAAGGCGGCGCAGCCCAAATGGGCCGCGACCAATCCGCAGCGCCGCGTGCGCGTGCTGATGAAGTTTCTCGAACTGGTCGCTCGCGACTATGACGAACTGGCCGAAATCCTGGCGCGCGAACATGGCAAGACCATCGCCGACGCCAAGGGCGACATCCAGCGCGGACTCGAAGTGGTCGAGGTGTGCATCGGCGCGCCGCATATGATGAAGGGTGAGTTCACCGACGGCGCCGGCCCCGGCATCGACGCGTATTCGATGCGCCAGCCGCTCGGCGTCGTCGCCGGCATCACGCCGTTCAACTTCCCGGCGATGATCCCGCTGTGGAAGATTGCCCCGGCGCTGGCCTGCGGCAACGCCTTCATCCTGAAGCCTTCCGAGCGCGATCCGGGCGTGCCGATGCGCATCGCCGAATTGTTCCTGGAGGCCGGTCTGCCGGCCGGCATCCTCAACGTCGTCAACGGCGACAAGGAGGTGGTCGACGCCATCCTCGACGATCCCGACATCAAGGCCGTCGGCTTTGTCGGCTCGACGCCGATTGCTCAGTACATCTATGCGCGCGGCTGTGCGGCCGGCAAGCGCGTGCAGTGCTTCGGCGGCGCCAAGAACCACATGATCATCATGCCCGACGCCGACATGGACCAGACCGTCGACGCGCTGATCGGCGCCGGCTACGGCTCGGCCGGCGAGCGCTGCATGGCGATCTCGGTGGCCGTGCCGGTCGGCAACGACACCGCCAACCGGCTGATGGAGAAGCTCGTCCCTCGCGTCGAGAGCCTGAAGGTCGGCCCGTCGACGGATTCGGCCGCCGATTTCGGCCCGCTGGTCACCGCCCAGGCGCTGGAGCGCGTCAAGGGCTACGTCGACACCGGCGTCAAGGAAGGCGCCAAGCTCGTCGTCGACGGCCGCGGCTTCAGGATGCAGGGCTATGAGGACGGCTACTATATGGGCGGTTGCCTGTTCGACAACGTCACGCCCGACATGCGCATCTACAAGGAAGAGATCTTTGGGCCGGTGCTGTCCGTGGTACGCGCGCCGACCTATGAGAATGCCCTCAAGCTCGCCAACGACCATGAGATGGGCAATGGCGTTGCCATCTTCACCCGCGACGGCGACGCGGCGCGCGACTTCGCCAGCCGTGTCCAGGTCGGCATGGTCGGCATCAACGTGCCGATCCCGGTGCCGATCGCCTACTACACCTTCGGCGGCTGGAAGGCGTCTTCCTTCGGCGACCTCAACCAGCACGGCCCGGACGCGTTCCGCTTCTACACCAAGACCAAGACGGTGACCTCGCGCTGGCCGTCCGGCATCAAGGATGGCGCCGAATTCGTCATCCCGACGATGAACTAACCGGACGATTTCTTGCTTTGCGCGTCCTCGCCTTCGGCTGCGGGCGCGCGGGCAGGCATCAAAGATGGCGCCGAGTTCGTCATTCCGACGATGAACTAGCCGGACGATTTCTTCGTCCGGTCTTACTCGCCGCAGGGCGGATGAGAAGATCGATTGAACCTGAGGCCTAAGTCCCCGGACTTGGGCCCTTTGTTTTGCAAACGCTAATGTGATGGAACCGGCGAGGCTCGCAGGACTTAGGGCTGCAATCCTGCCGTGGAGGAGGCGCGGCAGACAACCAGAGCGCCGCACGGCGGCCGGTGGCATTGCATCGTCCGGCGCAAGGAGGTGTCAGATGACACGACGTCTTACGGCGACAATGTTCGTTGCGGCGATGGCGATGTGCTCGGGCGCTGCTCAGGCAAATGCGGCCGGGCAATGCGCGGCCCGCGCCGATATCGTGAAAGCGCTCGGTGAGAACTTCCACGAAAGCGAAGCCGGGCGCGGCCTGATCAACCCCAATGTGGTCCTTGAGGTGTTCGTTTCGGAACAAGGCAGCTGGACGGTTCTGGCTTCCGACACGAAGGGCCAGAGTTGCATCCTGTCGGTCGGCGAGGGCTGGGACAGCCAAACGATCAAGGCGGCCTTGCCGGGTGCTTGACTCAGATCAGCGTGTCGCGGCCACTTCGGCGTGGCCGCGCAGCAGCGCCATCAGTTTCTTGGCGTCCTTGGCGGCGCCTTCCTCGTCGCCGTCCAGGATCGAGCGGATCAATGCGACATGGTGCTCGGCGGATTCCGCCAGTCCGGTGTCCGCCTTGTAGCGGAACCAGAAGCGGCGGCTGTGGGTCTGCAGGGGGGCGGCCAGCCGGGCGGCGAACGGGTTGTCGGCGGCCAGCGCCAGCGCCTCGTCGAGCGCCTTGTCGGCCTGGATGAAGGCAAGCACATTGCCCGAGATGACCGCTTTCTGCATGGCGAGCGCGGCCTCGTGAAACAGGTCGGCGGCCTCGCGGGTGACGAAGCGGGCGGCTGATCGTGCGAGCACCACCTCGACGCCGCGCCGGGCGTCGAGCACGCGCAGCCAGTCGCCGGGATGCAGAGGCGCTATCGCAATGCCGGCACGGGGCCTGACGTCGAGCAGTCCTTCCCAGGCCAGCCGCTGGATCGCCTCGCGCACGGGCGTGCGGCCGAGCGCCAGCCGCTCGATCAAGGAACCCTCGGTGATAAAACTCGCCGGGGCCAGTTCGAGCGTGACGATCATGTGTTCGAGGATGCGATAAGCCTTGATCGCCGCAGGCTCGGACACAGTGCTTGCTTCCATGGATATCAAAGGCGGTCTCCTGATATATCAAAAATATATCATAACAGATTCCGCATTGACAGCGGCTTTCCTAACAGATATACGGCTGATATATCAGATGGAGAGATAGCCATGTGGACCGGAGTTTTCCCCGCCGTCACGACCAAATTCACCGCCGACGACCGGCTCGACCACGCGGAGATGGAGCGTTGCTTCAGCTTGCAGATGGAAGCCGGCTGCGACGGCATCATCGTCTGCGGCTCGCTCGGCGAGGGGCCGATGCTGTCGCCTGACGAGAAGATCGAGGTACTGAGGACCGCGCAGAAGGTCGCAGGCAAGAAGCCGGTGCTGCTGACCGTCAACGAGGCCGGCACCCGCGAGGCCGCCAGCATTGCCAGGCGCGCCGCCAAGGAAGGCGCCAACGGCCTGATGGTGGTGCCGAGCCCGATCTACCACACCAACGCCGAAGAGACGGTGGCGGCCCTGCGCGCCGTCGCCGAGGCCGGCGATCTGCCGGTCATGATCTATTCCAACCGGCTCGCCTATCGCGTCGACGTCACCGTCGACCAGATGGAGGAGCTGGCATCGGACAAGCGCTTCGTCGCCATCAAGGAATCCTCCGACGACATCCGCCGCTCGACCGAGATCATCAACCGCCTGGGCAGCCGCTACGATCTGTTCACCGGCGTCGACAATCTCGCCTTCGAGGCGCTGTCGGTCGGCGCCATCGGCTGGGTGGCCGGCCTGGTCACCGCCTTCCCGCGCGAGACCGTCGCCATCTACCAGCTGATGAAGCATGGCCGCCGCGAAGAGGCGCTCGCCATCTACCGCTGGTTCCGGCCGCTGCTCGACCTCGATGTCTCGACCTACCTAGTGCAGAACATCAAGCTTGCCGAAGTGTTCGCCATCAACACCAACGACCGCGTCCGCATGCCGCGCATGCCGCTGTCGGGCGAACGCCGCAAGACCGTCGAGAAGATCGTCAAGGATGCGCTCGCGGTACGGCCGACGCTGCCGCAGTTCTAAGGAGAGTTCTCTTCTCCCCGTTCGCGGGGAGAAGATGGCGGCAGCCAGATGAGGGGCAGCGCCCACGTGCAAGGAAAGTCCAAATCGACAGACGAGGGGAGTCGCCCCTCATCCGCCCTTCGGGCACCTTCTCGCCGTGAACGGGGAGAAGGGACAGACATCGCCATCGTCGGCGGCGGCATCATCGGCATCTGCGCGGCTGCCTTCCTTGCCGAGGCCGGGCTGGATGTCACGGTTTTTGACCGCACGGGCATCTGCGAGGAGACGAGCTCCGGCAACGCCGCCGCCTTTGCCTTCTCCGACGTGTTGCCGCTGGCGCACAAGGGCATGATCCGGCAGCTGCCGAAATGGCTCGCCGATCCGCTCGGCCCGCTCAGCATCCCGCCGGCCTATCTGCCGAAGCTGCTGCCCTGGCTGATCCGGTTCTGGCGCGCCGGCGCGCCGGCGAAATACGAGGCGAGCCTGATGGCACAGGCCGGCATGATGAAACTTGCCGAAGCCGAATGGATGGATCTGCTCGATCGTTCCGGCACACGGCCGATGCTTCGCGAGGACGGTTCGCTCGAGCTCTACGAAAGCGAAGCCGAGTTCCGCGCCTCGCTGTCGGGCTGGGCGGCGCGCGAGCGCTTCGGCATCGGCTTCCGTCATGTCGAAGGCGAAGAACTGGCTGGCTTGCAGCCGGGGTTGTCACCGCGCTTCGTCAAGGGCACCTTCGTGCCGGGATGGAAGACGGTCGCCGATCCGAAACTGCTCGGCAAGGCGGTGTGGGCTTACGCGCAGTCCAAGGGTGCCCGTTTCGAGATGGCCCGCATCGATCGCGTCGCGGCGGATCAGGACGGTGTCACGCTGACGCTGGCCGATGGTTCGAGCAGGCAAGCCAGGCGCCTCGTTGTCGCGGCGGGCGCGTGGTCGCACCTCCTGGCGCGGCAGCTAGGCGATCGCATTCCGCTGGAGACCGAACGCGGCTACAACACGACGCTGCCGACGAGCGCTTTCGACGTGAGGCGGCAGCTGATCTTTTCGGGGCATGGCTTCGTCATCACTCGGCTCGAAACGGGCCTGCGCGTCGGCGGTGCCGTGGAACTCGGCGGCATCGAGCGACCACCCAATTTCAACAGGTCGAAAGCGCTCTTGCAGAAGGCGCAGAAATTCCTGCCGGGACTCGATCCCTCGGGCGGGCGCGAATGGATGGGGTTCCGGCCCTCGCTGCCGGATTCGGTGCCCGTGATCGGCAAGGCGACGCGAAGCCGGTCGGTGATCTACGCCTTCGGCCACGGCCATCTCGGCCTGACCCAGGCTGCGGCAACCGGGCGGTTGATCAGGGAATTCGTTCTGGGGCAGACTTCGTCCGTCGATCTGGCCCCCTTCGGCCCACAACGATTTTGATTTTTTCGGGTTTTGATCTTGAGGAGCGACATGGCCAAGAAATCCTTCTTCTGCATCGACGGCCACACCTGCGGCAACCCGGTGCGGCTGGTCGCCGGCGGCGGTCCGCTGCTGCAGGGCTCGACGATGATGGAACGGCGCGCGCATTTCCTCGCCGAATATGACTGGATCCGCACCGGCCTGATGTTCGAGCCGCGCGGCCATGACGTGATGTCCGGCTCGATCCTCTACCCGCCGACACGCGAGGATTGCGACATCGCCATCCTGTTCATCGAGACGTCCGGTTGCCTGCCCATGTGCGGCCACGGCACCATCGGTACGGTGACGATGGCCATCGAACACGGGCTGACCAAGCCGAAGACGCCGGGCGTCCTCAGGCTCGACACGCCGGCCGGCCTGGTCATCGCCGAATACAAACAGGTCGGCGAGTATGTCGAGGAGGTGCGCATCACCAATGTGCCGTCCTTCCTCCACGCCGCAGGCCTGACGGTCGAATGTCCCGGGCTCGGCGAGATCACCGTCGATGTGGCCTATGGCGGTAATTTCTACGCCATCGTCGAACCGCAGGCGAACTATCGCGACATGGCCGATTATTCCGCCGGCGACCTCATCGCCTGGAGCCCGGTGGTGCGGCAGCGGCTCAACGAGAAATATTCCTTCGTGCATCCGGAGAATCCCGGCATCACCGGGTTGTCGCACATGCTGTGGACCGGCAGGCCGACGGTCGATGGAGCCGATGCCCGAAATGCCGTCTTCTACGGCGACAAGGCGATCGACCGCTCGCCCTGCGGCACTGGCACATCGGCGCGCATGGCGCAGCTTCACGCCAAGGGCAAGCTTAGTGCAGGCGACGCCTTCGTCCATGAATCGATCATCGGTTCGCTGTTCAAGGGCAAGGTCGAAAAGGAGGTCACCGTGGCTGGCAAGCCGGCAATCATCCCGTCGATCGGCGGCTGGGCACGCATGACCGGACTGAACACCATCTTCATCGACGACCGCGATCCGTTCGCGCATGGTTTCGTGGTCAAGTAGGAGAATCCTGACCTTGCGGAAAGGAGTGTGACGAAAAAACGAACCATGTCAGGAACGCAACGATTCTTCTCATCACCTAATTTTGACGGCGATTTCTTCGAAACGGAGCGCATGATGCAGCCCAATCGTCAAAGACATTGCGTTGTGCCAATGATAGGGTCCGCGATAGTCCAGGGGCTGGGCGCGAAAAGCGGGCGATCGGGAAGACGTGACTTGGAACCACGCGGAGCGGTCGAAAAAATCACGTTGCAATCCGGGCTCGAAACTTTACGACTAGGGGAAATACGAAAAGGAATGCGTCTGCATGGGCGACATTCCAGGGGAGCCATGTACACATGCAGTACTTTGTCCAGCAGCTTATCAACGGGCTGACGCTGGGATCGATCTATGGGCTGATCGCGATCGGCTACACGATGGTCTACGGCATCATCGGCATGATCAATTTCGCCCATGGCGACATCTTCATGGTGGGCGCCTTCACGGCGCTGATCGTCTTCCTCATCCTCGGCGCGCTGTTTTATTCGGTGCCCGTGGTCATCGCGCTGCTGGTCATGATGATCGTGGCGATGCTGCTCACCAGCCTCTACAACTGGACGATCGAGAAAGTGGCCTACCGACCGCTGCGCGGTTCGTTCCGGCTGGCGCCGCTGATCACCGCCATCGGCATGTCGATCGCGCTGTCGAACTTCGTCCAGGTGACACAAGGGCCGCGCAACAAGCCGATCCCGCCGATGGTCAGCCAAGTCTACAACATCAACGGCGTCAGCGTGTCGCTGAAGCAGATCATCATCGTCATCGTCACCGCTTTGCTGCTGGCGGTGTTCTGGTACCTGGTCAACAAGACCTCGCTTGGCCGGGCGCAACGCGCCTGCGAGCAGGACCGCAAGATGGCCGCACTGCTTGGCATCGACGTCGACCGCACCATCTCGATCACCTTCATCATGGGTGCAGCCCTTGCCGCCGTCGCCGGCACGCTGTTCCTGATGTACTACGGCGTCATCGCCTTCTCGGACGGTTTCGTGCCGGGCGTGAAGGCGTTCACGGCCGCGGTGCTTGGCGGCATCGGCTCGCTTCCGGGCGCCGTGCTCGGCGGGCTCTTGATCGGCTTCATCGAGAGCATGTGGTCGGCCTATTTCTCGATCGACTACAAGGACGTCGCCGCGTTCTCGATCCTGGCCATCGTGCTGATCTTCCTGCCTTCCGGCATATTGGGCCGGCCAGAAGTCGAAAAGGTGTGAGATCATGGCCGTGACCGTATCTCGTGCGAGCGACACCGTCGCCAAGCCCATGCAGCGCGCGCTGCGCGAGGGCTTCTATGCCGGCGCGATCGCGCTTGGCCTGTTCGTACTGTTCATCGGCCTCAAGACCGACCAGAACATGTCCAACGAACTGGTCGTGGTGCAGCGCTGGGGCCTGCTTGCCGCGGTGGTGATCGCCACCGCCGTCGGGCGTTTCCTCTATGTCGCCTATGGCCAGCCCTTCATGGCCAACCAGAAGATCGCCGATGTCGCCACCGGGCTCATGCCGGCAAGTGTGGCATCCCGCTTCTTCACCCTGCCGACCTTCATCGGAGCGGTCGTCGCCATGGTGCTGCTGTTCGTGTTCAACAGCTCTCTCGCCGGATGGGTTGGGGCACAACCGGCCGGCTATCTGCAATTCCTGCGTGCCCTGGCGGTCATCTATGTGCTGGCCTGCGTGATCTATTACTTCCGCGCCTTCATCCATGCCAACTTCACCAAATTGGGCATCTCGGCGTTGGTGCTGTACCCGATCCTCGTCGTCGCGGTGCTGTCACTCAACGCCTGGTCGATCACCGGAGGGTTGCAGGGTTCGTTGAAATGGGTCGATAATTTCGGTATCCAGATCCTGATCTATGTGATGCTGGCCTGGGGACTGAACATCGTCGTCGGCCTCGCCGGTCTGCTCGATCTCGGCTACGTCGCTTTTTATGCGATTGGCGCCTATGCCTATGCGCTTCTCGCCACCCATTTCGGCCTGTCGTTCTGGATATTGTTGCCCGCCGCGGGCGCCATGGCCGCGCTCTGGGGGGTGCTGCTCGGCTTTCCCGTGCTGCGCCTGCGCGGCGACTATCTGGCGATCGTGACGCTCGCCTTCGGCGAGATCATCCGCCTCGTGCTGATCAACTGGCGCGAAGTCACCAATGGGTCGGCCGGCATCTCCGGCATTCCCAAGGTCAGCTTCTTCGGCTTGATGTCGTTCAACGTGTCGGACCCGAATTACATCGCCAAGGTGCTGAACCTCGCCACGTCCAGCGCCTACTACAAGATCTTCCTCTACTACCTGATCCTTGGGCTTTGCCTGCTAACCGCCTTCGTCACCATCCGGCTGCGGCGCCTGCCGGTCGGCCGCGCCTGGGAAGCCTTGCGTGAGGACGAGATCGCCTGCCGCTCGCTCGGCATCAACACCACCACCACCAAGCTGACGGCCTTTGCCACCGGCGCCATGTTCGGCGGCTTCGCCGGTTCGTTCTTCGCCGCGCGGCAAGGTTTCGTCAGCCCCGAATCCTTCGTCTTCCTGGAATCGGCCATTATCCTCGCCATCGTCGTTCTTGGCGGCATGGGGTCGCTGGTCGGCATCGCCGTCGCCGCCATGGTGATGATCGGCGGCACCGAGGCGCTGCGCGAACTCGACTTCCTCAAGCAGGTCTTCGGGCCCGATTTCACACCGGAACTCTACCGCATGCTTCTGTTCGGCATGGCCATGGTCATCGTCATGCTGTGGAAGCCGCGCGGCTTCGTCGGCAGCCGTGAACCGACCGCCTTCCTCAAGGAGCGAAGGGCTGTCTCAGGCTCCTTCACCAAGGAGGGCCACGGCTGATGAACGCGACCACGCAAATGAACGACGCCATCCTGCAGGTCGAGCATCTGTCGATGAAGTTCGGCGGCCTGGTCGCCATCGGCGACCTGTCCTTCACCGCCAGGCGCGGCGAGATCACCGCGCTGATCGGCCCCAACGGCGCCGGCAAAACCACAGTGTTCAACTGCATCACCGGCTTCTACAAGCCGTCGGAAGGCATGATCACGCTCAGCCGGGCCGACGGCTCCAGCTACCTTCTGGAACGGCTGCCCAACCACGAGATCCCGGCGCGCGCCAAGGTGGCGCGCACCTTCCAGAACATCCGTCTGTTCTCGGGCATGACGCTGCTGGAGAACCTGCTCGTCGCCCAGCACAACAAGCTGATGAAGGCCTCGGGCTATACGATCCTGGGCCTGTTCGGCTTCAGCGGCTACCGCAAGGCCTCAGCCGAATCGGTGGAGCTTGCCAAGCACTGGCTGGAAAAGGCCGATCTCGTCGATCGCGCCGACGATCCGGCCGGCGACCTGCCCTATGGCGCGCAACGGCGCCTCGAGATCGCGCGCGCCATGTGCACCGGTCCTGAACTGCTGTGCCTCGACGAGCCGGCGGCCGGCCTCAACCCGAAGGAATCGGCGGCGCTCAACGAGCTGCTGATGGACATCAAGAAGTCCTCAGGCACCTCGATCCTCTTGATCGAGCACGACATGTCGGTGGTCATGCAGATTTCCGACCATGTCGTGGTGCTGGAATATGGCCGCAAGATCTCCGACGGCAATCCGCAATCGGTGCGCACCGACCCGCGCGTCATCGCCGCCTATCTCGGCGTCGACGACGAGGAGGTCGAGACCGTGCTGACCGAAGTCGGCGACGAGGACGTCATCGAACGGCTCGATACCGGTCCCGACTCCGCGCATGGCCCGGGAACATCTTCGTCGTATCTGGCCGGGCCGGTGAGCGACACCGTCGGCCATAGCGAAGGCGAACGCGTGACAGTGTCGAAAGGCGCCTCGAAGGCAGCGCAGGTCGATGCCCGCGCCGCGACCGTGGCAAGCAGGCCTGTCGCACCGGCGCCGGCCAAGCCCGCTGCGAAGAAAGCGGCACCAAGGAAGACGGCCGCCAAGGCCCCTGCCGTGAAGGCCGAAGGCGTTTCGAACCGCCTCACTGCCCCCCGTGGCGGCAAGGCCGACAATCTGACCCGCATCAAGGGCATCGGTGCGGTCAACGAGAAGAAGCTCAACGAGCACGGCATCTTCCACTTCGACCAGATCGGCGCCTGGAAGAAGGCCGATGTCGAGGCAGTCGAGGCTTATCTCGCCTTTGACGGACGCATCGCGCGCGAGGAATGGGTCAAGCAGGCGAAGCTGCTCGGCCAGGGCAAGGATACGGAATTCTCGCGCCGTGTCGATGCGGGCAAGGTGGCGACCAGTCATGCTTCCGGCAAGGCCGCGAGCACAGGCAAGCCCGCTCAGGGCAAGCGTGGAGGGGGCAAGTGATGGCCACGACAACGCTGCTCGATATCAAGGGCGTGGAGACCTATTACGGCAACATCCGTGCGCTGAACGGCGTCAACGTCACCGTCAAGCAAGGTGAGATCGTGGCGCTGATCGGTGCCAACGGCGCCGGCAAGTCGACGCTGATGATGACCATCTTCGGGGCTCCACGCGCCCGCACGGGCACCATCACCTTCGCCGGGACCGATATCACCCAGTTGCCGACGCACGAAATCGCACGCATGCGGATTGCCCAGTCGCCCGAGGGCCGGCGCATCTTCCCGCGCATGACGGTGATGGAAAACCTGCAGATGGGCGCCAGCCTCGACAACCTCAAACACTACGGCGAGGACGTCGAGAAGGTGTTCACGCTGTTCCCCAGACTGAAGGAGCGCATCGCCCAGCGGGGCGGTACGTTGTCGGGCGGCGAGCAGCAGATGCTGTCGATCGGACGCGCATTGATGGCGCGGCCGAAACTGCTTCTGCTCGACGAACCGTCACTGGGTCTGGCGCCGCTGATCGTCAAGCAGATCTTCGATGCCATCCGCGAATTGAACCGCACCCAAGGGCTGACCGTGTTCCTGGTCGAGCAGAACGCGTTCGGCGCGCTCAAGCTCGCCACGCGCGGTTATGTCATGGTCAACGGCAATGTGACGATGAGCGGCACCGGCAAGGAGCTGCTCGCCAATCCGGAAGTGCGCGCCGCCTATCTCGAAGGCGGACATCACTGAGTTCAGGAGACTTCCCATGCAAGGCATTCTCTACGAGGAACAGTCGATCTGGCAGTTCTTCTTCGTCACCTGCCTGCTCGGCGGCTGGGCGGCCTGGATGACCGGCAAGGCCAGTGCCCAGACATGGCGCAGCTTCATCCAGCTGTTCGCCTATATGCTCGGCCTCGGCATCGGCATCCGGTTCATCCATCACGCGCTGTTCGACGGCACGATGTTCTCGCTGCATTACTATATCGTCGACACAATCGTGCTGATGATACTGGGCTTCGTCGGCTATCAATACACACGAACCAACCAGATGGTCACACAGTATAATTGGCTCTACGAAAGAGCTTCAATCTTGAGCTGGAAACCGAAAGGTTGACGTTCATCATTAACGCCGCGTCAGGGATGAATCGGCGTGACAAGTGCCTGAAAATCGGCAAACTATGCTTTCTGCGATAAGGGTGGGCATCGCATGAAAGCTTCATCCACGCCCACTCCGTTAATGGGAGCGTTTAAATGAAAAAGTCACTTTTGTCCGCCGTAGCCCTGACCGCGCTCGTCGCGTTCGGCGGCAACGCGTGGGCTGATGTAATGTTCGGCGTCGCCGGTCCGATCACCGGTCCGAACGCGGCCTTCGGCGCACAGCTGCAGAAGGGCGCCGAAGCGGCGGTCGCCGATATCAATGCCAAGGGCGGCATCAATGGCGAGCAGATCAAGCTCGAAGTCGGCGACGACGTCTCCGATCCGAAGCAGGGCATCTCGGTCGCCAACAAGTTCGTCGGCGACGGCGTCAAGTTCGTGATCGGCCACTTCAACTCGGGCGTGTCGATCCCGGCCTCCGAGGTCTACGCCGAAAACAATATCGTCGAAATCACGCCGGCCGCAACCAACCCGAAGTTCACCGAGCGTGGCCTGTGGAATGTGTTCCGTACCTGCGGACGCGACGACCAGCAGGGCAGCATCGCCGGCGCCTATATCGCCGCGAACTTCAAGGATGCCAAGGTTGCCGTGATCCATGACAAGACCCCTTACGGCCAGGGCCTCGCGGACGAAACCAAGAAGGCGATGAACGCCGCGGGCGTCAAGGAAGTGATGTATGAAGGCGTCAATGTCGGCGACAAGGACTTCTCGGCGCTGATCGCCAAGATGAAGGAAGCTGGCGTCACCCTGATCTACTGGGGTGGCCTGCACACCGAAGCCGGCCTGATCATCCGCCAGTCCGCGGACCAGGGCCTCAAGGCGCCGATGATGTCGGGTGACGGCATCGTGACGGACGAACTCGCCGCGATCGCTGGCGACGCCGTCGCCGGCACGCTCAACACGTTCGGCCCCGACCCGCGGCTGATCCCGGCCAACAAGGAACTCGTCGAGAAGTTCCGCGCGCAGGGTTTCGAGCCGGAAGCCTACACGCTCTACGCCTATGCCGCCGTGCAGGTGGTCGCCGAGGCAGCCGCCGCCGCCAAGACGAACGATCCGCAGGCCGTCGCCAAGGCGATGCATGAAAGCGGCCCGTTCCCGACCGTTCTGGGCGATCTCGCCTATGACGCCAAGGGCGATCCGAAGCTGCCGGGCTACATCATGTACGAATGGAAGAAGAAGGACGACGGCAAGTATTCCTGGTTCCCGAAGTCATAATTCATTCGGATCCGAAACCAACGATGCCCGGCGCCTCGCGCCGGGCATTTTCTTTGACATGCTGGCAGCGGTGACATCCCTGCCAGCTTTCCCTGATCTTATGCATGTCGTTATCCCGGAACCGAGGACACTTCCGGGCGACATGCATTGGCCTCGAAAGATCGCATCCAGGATCGAAATTGTCGCCGTTGTTCCGTCCGTTCGAACGAATGCGTGCGAGTGTTGACTGAATGATCGGTTTAAATCGGTTTAAGTCGGCGTCGATTTTGTTTGCACTGCAGCATTTTCGCGTTAATCATTGCCCCGATTTCCCGTCCCTTCCGCTGCTGGAGCCCAGTCCTTGGCCATCACGAAGATCCTCGTCGCCAACCGGTCAGAAATCGCCATCCGCGTCTTTCGCGCGGCCAACGAGCTGGGCCTCAAAACCGTGGCGATCTGGGCCGAGGAAGACAAATACTCCCTGCACCGCTTCAAGGCCGACGAGAGCTACCAGGTCGGGCGTGGCCCGCATCTCAACAAGGACATGGGGCCGATCGAGAGCTATCTGTCGATCGAGGAGGTGATCCGGGTCGCCAGGCTTTCAGGCGCAGACGCCATCCACCCCGGATACGGGCTGCTGTCGGAAAGCCCCGAATTCGCCGAAGCCTGCGCGCAAGCAGGCATCACCTTCATCGGACCGAAGCCAGACACGATGCGCAGGCTCGGCAACAAGGTCGCCGCGCGCAATCTCGCAATCGAGGTCGGCGTGCCCGTGGTGCCGGCCACCGATCCGTTGCCGGACGATTTGGAGGCGGTCAAGGAACTCGCCAGGACGGTCGGTTATCCCGTCATGCTGAAGGCTTCGTGGGGTGGCGGTGGCCGTGGCATGCGCGCCATCCGTTCCGAGGCCGATCTCGCCCGCGAGGTCATGGAAGGCAAGCGCGAGGCGAAAGCCGCCTTCGGCAAGGACGAGGTCTATCTCGAAAAACTAATCGAGCGCGCCCGCCATGTCGAGGTGCAGGTGCTCGGCGACCGCCAAGGCAATGCCGTGCACCTGTTCGAGCGCGACTGCTCGATCCAGCGCCGCAACCAGAAGGTCGTCGAGCGCGCGCCGGCGCCCTATCTCAGCGAGGACCTGCGCCAGGAGCTTTGCGGCTACGCGCTGAAGATCGCGCGCGAGACCAGCTATATCGGCGCCGGCACCGTCGAATTCCTGCAGGACGCCGACACCGGCAAGTTCTACTTCATCGAGGTCAATCCGCGCATCCAGGTCGAGCACACCGTCACCGAGATGGTGACCGGCATCGACATCGTGAAGGCGCAGATACACATTCTCGACGGCTTCGCCATCGGCACGCCGGAATCGGGTGTGCCGGCGCAAAGGGACATTCGGCTGAACGGCCATGCCTTGCAGTGCCGCATCACCACCGAAGACCCCGAACACAATTTCATTCCGGACTACGGCCGCATCACCGCCTATCGCGGCGCCACCGGCTTCGGCATCCGCCTCGACGGCGGCACCGCCTATTCCGGCGCGGTCATCACCCGCTTCTACGATCCGCTGCTGGAGAAGGTCACGGCCTGGGCGCCGACGCCGGCCGAGACGATCGCCCGCATGAACCGAGCCTTGCGCGAGTTCCGCATCCGCGGCGTCGCCACCAACCTCACCTTCCTCGAAGCGATCATCAATCACCCGAGCTTCGCCGACAATTCCTATACGACGAAGTTCATCGACACGACGCCGGAGCTGTTCCAGCAGGTCAAGCGCCAGGACCGCGCCACCAAGCTGCTCAACTATCTGGCCGACGTCAGCGTCAACGGCCATCCCGAGACGCGCGGCCGGCCGACGCCAAAGGCCGACGCGGCGCCGCCCGTCGTGCCCTATCTCAACGGCAATGTGCCTGGTGGCAGCAAGCAGAAGCTCGATGTGCTCGGGCCGGAAAAATTCGCCGCCTGGATGCGCGAGCAGAAGGAAGTGCTGGTCACCGACACGACGATGCGCGACGGCCACCAGTCGCTGCTCGCCACCCGCGTGCGCACGCATGACATTGCCGGCATCGCCGGCACCTACGCGCGCGCCTTGCCACAACTCCTGTCGCTGGAATGCTGGGGCGGCGCCACTTTCGACGTGGCCATGCGCTTCCTCACCGAGGATCCGTGGGAGCGGCTGTCGCTGGTGCGGGAAGCAGCCCCCAACCTGTTGCTGCAGATGCTGCTGCGTGGCGCGAACGGCGTCGGCTATACCAATTATCCCGACAATGTCGTGCAGCATTTCGTCAAGCAGGCGGCAAGCGGCGGCATCGACCTGTTCCGCGTCTTCGACTGCCTGAACTGGGTCGAGAACATGCGCGTCGCCATGGACGCCGTGGGGGCCGAGGGCAAGCTGATCGAAGCCGCGATGTGCTATACCGGCGACATTCTCGATCCGGCGCGGGCCAAGTACGACCTGAAATACTATGTCGGGCTGGCCGAGGAATTGCAGGCGGCCGGCGCCCATATCATCGCGGTCAAGGACATGGCCGGCCTGTTGAAGCCGAGTGCCGCCCGCGTGCTGTTCAAGGCGCTGCGCGAGGCGACCGATCTGCCGATCCATTTCCACACCCACGACACATCGGGCCTGTCGGCGGCAACGGTGCTGGCGGCGGTGGAAAGCGGCGTCGACGCCATCGACGCGGCGATGGACGCCTTCTCCGGCAACACCTCTCAGCCATGTCTCGGTTCGATCGTCGAGGCGTTGAGAGGCACCGAGCGCGATCCCGGCCTCGACCCGCAATGGATCCGCAAAATCTCGTTCTATTGGGAAGCCGTTCGCAACCAATACGCCGCCTTCGAGAGCGACCTGAAAGGGCCGGCCTCCGAAGTCTACCTGCACGAAATGCCAGGCGGGCAGTTCACCAATTTGAAGGAACAGGCTCGCTCGCTGGGGCTGGAGACACGCTGGCACGAGGTGGCGCAGACCTATCACGACGTCAACCTGATGTTCGGCGACATCGTCAAGGTGACGCCGTCCTCCAAGGTGGTCGGCGACATGGCGCTGATGATGGTGAGCCAGGACCTGACCGTTGCCGATGTCGAAAACCCGGCCCGGGATATCGCCTTCCCGGACTCGGTCATCTCGATGCTGCGCGGCGACCTCGGGCAGTCCCCGGGCGGCTGGCCGCGGACGCTGCAGAAGAAGGCATTGAAGGGCGACAAGCCGATCACGGCGCGGCCCGGTTCGTTGCTGAAGCCGGCCGACCTCGAGAAGAGCCGCAAGGAGATCGAGGACAAGTTGGAGCGCAAGCTGACGGAATACGAATTCGCCTCGTGGCTGATGTATCCGAAGGTGTTTTCCGACTTCGTCGTCGCCCAGGAAACCTACGGCCCGGTCAGCGTTCTGCCGACGCCGACCTATTTCTACGGCATGAAATCGGAAGACGAGATTTTCGTCGATATCGAAAGGGGCAAGACCTTGGTCGTGCGCTGCCAGGCGTTCGGCGATGTCGACGAGAAGGGCATGGTCACCGTGTTCTTCGAGCTGAACGGCCAGCCGCGGCGTGTGAAGGTGCCCGATCGCGCGCATGGTGCGTCGGCAGCCAAGGCGCGCCGCAAGGCCGAGCCCGGCAACGAGGCGCATGTCGGGGCGCCGATGCCGGGTGTGGTTTCGGCGCTTGCGGTCGCTGCCGGCCAAGCGGTCAAGGCAGGCGACGTGCTGCTTTCCATCGAAGCGATGAAGATGGAGACGGCGCTGCATGCCGAGCGTGATGGCACGGTCGCCGAGGTGCTGGTCAAGGCCGGCGACCAGATCGATGCGAAGGATCTCCTGATCGCGTTCAGCTAAGAGTTCGCAAGGAGCGGGCAGGCTGTCGGCTTCTGGCGGCAGGGCTGGCGAGCTGTTCGATAACGGCTTGACCCGCCGGCCCGGGTCGGGCATCGAACCGCTGAAATTCGCCGCGGCACGTTCCCCGAGTCGCGGCGCGGAACCGATCTTTGGAGAAAAACATGGCCGACGATATCACCGAGACCAGCCAGACTGTTGCCGCCGGCCAGCTGCGTGCCTTGATCGAGCGCATCGAGCGGCTCGAGGAAGAAAAGAAGACGATTTCCGACGACATCAAGGAAGTTTTCGCCGAGGCCAAGGGCACCGGCTTCGACACCAAGGCAATTCGCACCATCATCCGGTTGCGCAAGAAGGACCAGGCCGAGCGCCAGGAGGAGGATGCCATCCTCGATCTGTACATGGCCGCGCTCGGCATGGTCTAAGACTGGAAACAGTCTAGGGCGTCAGTTCGGCGCCCTCAACGGTTCGAACCATGAGCGAATTCGACTTCGGCGGCCGCCGTGCCTTGGAATTCCGCCATCGCGGCTTCTGGTCGCTGTTTGCCGAACGGCATCCGGAAGAAAGAGCCCGGCTGGCGCGGCGCGGACCCTGGTTCTGGCAGCGCGGGCTGCCCGACTTCGCACTGGTCCTTTCCATGTATGTCGCGCCGGCGCAGAACCATGTCGGCGTTTTCTTCGGCCGCAACGAGAAGTTCGGCGCCACGCAAAGCTGGTCGCGGCTGGAGCCGTTCCGGCCGGCGATCGAAGACAGGCTGAAACTCAGACCGGAACAAAGCTGCGAAGGCCTCGGCATCAATTCGATGTGGCGGGTCAATTGCTTTGCCGAGGACAACTGGCCGGCGATGACCGACTGGCTGGTAACGGAGTGCTCGCGTGTCGAGCACGCCGTTGTTGCGGTTCTGGGGCAGCGGTAAGTGATCGCGGATTTCTTCCGCTCGCGTTGGCTTGGCGAGGTGTCGCTCGACCGGCTGTTCCGGCGCGACATGATGCTTGTCGGGACCGTGATCAATATGGCGTCGTCTGCTGCGGCGCTGATCCTGCTTGGACTGAAGATGCCGCTCGGCCTTGTCCTGGCGGTGCATTTTGCACCGGTGCTCTACAACATCTTCCTGACTTTGGCGGTCTGGCGCACGGCTGAGAAGGCCGGCGGTGCCATGGCTTCCCTCTTCATGCTGGGATCGGCGCTCTGGCTGATCGCCACGATCGTTGTCTGACGAGTCGACCCGTACGAAAAAAGGGCGACCCGAGCCGCCCTTCGCGAGAAATGATAACGCCTGTTCAGGCGGCCGGCTCGAATTTCAGCGCCACGCCGTTGATGCAGTAGCGCAGGCCGGTCGGCGGCGGGCCGTCCTCGAAGACATGGCCGAGATGGCTGCCGCAACGAGAGCAGTGGCATTCGGTGCGGACCATGCCGTAGCTGCGATCGACGGTGTTCTCGACCGAGCCCGGGACGGGATCGTTGAAGCTCGGCCAGCCGGTGCCGCTCTCGAACTTCAGCGTGGATTGGAACAGCGGCTGGTCGCAGCCAACGCAGGAAAAAGTGCCGGCACGCTTCTCATAGAGCAGGGCGCAGCTTCCCGGCCGCTCGGTGCCGTGGTTGCGCATGACCGCGTATTGCTCCGGCGTCAGCCGGGCGCGCCATTCGGCATCGGTGCGGGTGACGGGGTAAGTGTGGGTGTCCATTTGATCTCCTCAGCCTTGGCGGCTCGTTCTTGGTTGCAACCTGATATTCGCAACAAGATAGTCGTTCGTTACGGGATTTGCCCGCATTTTCGAGCGGACTACCTGGAATTCCTCAGGCGATCGCCGCGAGATAGCGCGCGACGGAGGCGGCCAGCGACGTTTTTGCGTCGCCGATTATGTTCTGGTTCCACCATGCGCCGTAGATGTCGTCGAAGGCGAACGGCTCAAGGGCTGCCGCGATGCGGCGTATGGCGGCGCCATTGAGCGGGATCTGGTTCGGATAGCTGTACATGAAGCTGACATGGCGGCGTGTTGGCGTCACCTGCAGGATGTCGCCGGTCAGCAGGGCATCGGCACCGTCGCGTTTCCAGTGCAGCACCTGGCCGCCGGCAAAGTGGCCGCCGCAGCGGATGAGTGTCAGCGACGGGTTGATGGCCAGCGTCTCGCCTTGCCAACTGACAATCGAGCGATGCGGCCGCGTGATCCACTGCCGGTCGTCGGCATGGAGATAGATCGGTACGCCGCCAAACGCCTCGCTCCATTCGACCATCACCGAATAGTAATGGCAGTGCGAGATGGCGATAGCCGCCAGCCCGCCCCGACGGTTGATCTCCGCCACCGCCTCGTCGCTCACCATCGAGATGCAGTCCCACAGCACATTGCCGTGTGGTGAATGCGCCAGCAGCGCCCGCTGGCCGATGGCGAAGCGCGGCTCGATGCCGAAGGCGAGCACGCCGGCATCGTCCTTCATCACCAGCCGATGCCCGGCGGCGAGTTGTTGCGGCGTGATCCAGGCCTGGCCTTCCCAGCGCACATACTGCCGCTCGTCCTCGCAGATCGGGCAATGTTGCGGTGGCGTCTCCGTCGCCGCGAACTGGACACCGCACTGCAAGCAGAGGAAGCAGGTCATCCGATCTCCGGTGGTCCTTCAGTGTTTTCTTGAAAGCTGCTTCGTGGCACCTTCGAGCCCGGCCAGCGTCAGCGGAAACATGCGGCCGTCGAAGATGTCACGGATCATGGCGATCGAATGGGTAAAGCCCCAGTTCTTTTCGCTCTCCGGATTCAGCCACACCGCGTTCGGCCATTGCTGCAGGAGCCGGCCGAGCCAGACGGCTCCTGCCTCGGGGTTCCAGTGTTCCACCGAGCCGCCAGGATGGGCGATCTCGTAAGGGCTCATCGAGGCATCGCCGACGACGATGACCTTATAGTCGGGACCGTATTTGTGAATGAGGTCGAAGGTCGGAATCACCTCGGCATGGCGGCGGCGATTGTCCTTCCACACGCCTTCGTAGAGGCAGTTGTGGAAATAGAAATATTCGAGCTGGCGGAATTCGGCGCGGGCGGCCGAAAACAGCTCCTCGACGCTTTTGATATGGTCGTCCATCGAGCCGCCGACATCGAAGAACATCAGGAGTTTCACCGCATTGCGGCGCTCGGGCCGTGTCTTGACGTCGAGATAGCCGTGCTCGGCGGTGGCGTGGATGGTGCCGGGCAGGTCGAACTCTTCCTCGGCGCCTTCGCGCACCCAGCGGCGCAGGCGCTTCAGCGCGATCTTGATGTTGCGGGTGCCGAGTTCGACGGCATCGTCGAAATTCCTGAACTCGCGCTTGTCCCAGACTTTCACCGCGCGGCGGTTGCGGCTTTCATGCTGGCCGATGCGCACGCCTTCGGGATTGTAGCCATAGGCGCCGAAGGGCGAGGTGCCGCCGGTGCCGATCCATTTCGAGCCGCCCTGGTGGCGGCCCTTTTGTTGCTCGAGCCTTTGTTTCAGCGTCTCCATCAGTTTGTCGAAGCCGCCAAGCGCCTCGACCAGTTTTTTCTCCTCCTCGGTCAGGTGCTTTTCGGCGAGCCGGCGCAGCCATTCCTCGGGAATGTCGGCGACATCGACGGCATCCGGGCCACCCAGCGCCTCGATGCCCTTGAAGACATGCGCGAACACCTGGTCGAAGCGGTCGATATGGCGCTCGTCCTTCACCAGGGCGGCGCGGGCAAGATAGTAAAAACCTTCGACGTCATAGTCGACCAGTCCGGCTTCCAGCCCTTCCAGCAGAGAAAGGTATTCCCTGAGCGAGACGGGAACGCGCGCTGCCTTCAGTTCGAGGAAGAAGGGGATGAACATGGCCGGCCGTTACCTGTGGCCCTCGATCTTTTCTCGTGCGGCGCTTGCGATAAAGGCAGAGCGCGTCAGTCCGCGACGGCTGGCCTCGGCATCTATGGCCGCCAGCAGGCCGGCGTCGAGCGACAGATTGGCTCGAACGGGCCGCCCTGAATCGATCAGCACCGGAATCATGACGGCGGATTCGCCCGCAGAGCTATCGATCTCGTCCGCTCTCAACAGATCTGCCAGCCTGCGTGCCTTGGGCAAGGAAGCGCTCTTCGCCAATCGTGCTTCGACCCATTCGCGCACAGCCGATGTCGCATCGGCAATCGCCTCTTCGGGGTTTGCGCCGCCACCATGGCAACCGGGAAGATCAGGGATCCGCACACCCCAAACATCGTCCGCGCCGTCGAGAATCCCCACATAGTGCGTCATGCGTTCCGTCCTCAGATCCATCCGGCGAGCCGGGCGATCGACCGCGCGACACCGGGCGATTGTTCGCGATGGTGACTATTTCAATTGCCAACCGTCAGAGCAAATCATACTCGATAAAGCCTGTCCTGCGCGCGACGTGGTCATAGAGCTTGCGCGCGGTGGCATTGGTCTCGTGCGTCATCCAGTAGACGTTTTTTACCCCGATCTTGCCGGCCTCCTGCTTCACCGCCTCGATGAGGGCCGCGCCGATGCCCTTGCCGCGCACATCCGGGTCGGCGAACAGGTCCTGCAGGTAGCAATTGTTTTTCTCCGACCAGCCCGAGCGGTGGTAGAGATAGTGGGTGAGGCCGACGGCCTTGCCGTCGAGGGTAGCGATAAAACCCTTCGGCTCGAATTCGCCTGTCGTGAACAGGCGCTTCCAGGTGACGGCGTAGACCTCTTCCGGCAGCTTGGTTTCGTAGAAGGTCAGGTAGTCGGTCCACAGGCGGCGCCAGTCGGCGCGGTCGGATTGCATGAGCGGGCGGACAACGATCTCAGACATTTTATCTCCTCCGAAGGGTTCTGGCCGAAGCTGACGTGGTCTTCGGCCGGCGGCAACGGTCCACAGCCGGGAAAGCGCTAACGCTGCCTTGCTATTGCTGTCTTCTCGCCATGAAGGCCAGCCGCTCGAACAGATGCACATCCTGTTCGTTCTTCAACAGGGCGCCATGCAGCTTGGGCAGCGCGCTCTTGGCGTCGACGCGCAAATCCTGGGGCGCGATGTCGTCGGCGACCAGCAGGCGGATCCAGTCCAACGCCTCCGACGTCGACGGCTTTTTCTTCAGCCCCGGCACGTCACGGATTTCGTAGAATTGGGTAAGCGCCGCGCGCACCAGGTTCTGCTTGATGCCGGGATAGTGGACATCGACGATCCTGTGCAGCGTATCGACATCGGGAAAGCGGATGTAGTGGAAGAAGCAACGGCGCAGGAAGGCGTCCGGCAGTTCCTTCTCGTTGTTGGAAGTGATGATGACGATGGGGCGGACGGCGGCGCGGATGGTCTCGCCGGTCTCGTAGACGAAGAACTCCATCCGATCGAGTTCCTGCAGGAGGTCGTTGGGGAATTCGATGTCGGCCTTGTCGATCTCGTCGATCAGGAGCACGACCTTTTTGCCGCCCGCGAATGCCTCCCAAAGCTTGCCGCGCTTGATGTAGTTCTTGATGTCGTTGAACCTGACATCGCCGAGTTGGCTGTCGCGCAGCCGCGATACGGCGTCGTACTCGTAAAGACCTTGCTGCGCCCGCGTCGTCGATTTGACATGCCATTCGATGAGGTCGAGGCCGAGTGCCGCCGCCACCTGGCGGGCAAGTTCCGTCTTGCCGGTGCCGGGCTCGCCCTTGACCAGCAGCGGCCGTTCCAGCGCAATCGCCGCGTTGACCGCCACCATCAGATCCTTGTCGGCGACATAGGCCGCCGTGCCTTCGAAACGCATTTTTGCTCCTCGGTTCATTCCGGGGACCGTAAGGAGGCCCTCTGGTCCGCGCAAGGGCGGGTCTGCAACGGCGATCAGGCCAACCGGTTCGGAAAGAGCGCCGTCTCTCTGGCGCTTGGGCCACCATCGGCATATATTGGCGGAGGCGGTCTGCGCTTCCCGGCAGGAGACACTTTTCCCCGGGGCCTTAATGATCCTTAGGGAGCTGTCCCTGGGAAGACCCGTGGGTTTTCTCACACGGCGCCCACCTACTTTGTAGGCACCCGGGATCGACCTCTCCACCGGTTGTGTGGATCGTCACTGATTGCCATTGTCCATGCATTTCGGTGGATGATGCGGTAGAAAACGTCGTTCCTAAAACTCCACCAAGATCCGACCTTTTCTATCGTCTGAGCATGACATCCTCAAAAGATCTGAAAAAGCATCTGCGCCTCGAGGCACTCGCTCGCCGCGACGCGCTCGATGAATTCTGGCGGGTCGAGGCCGCGCTCGAAATGGCGGAGACGGCGCGCGACCACCTGGAGATCGGGCCTGGCCAGATCGTCTCCGGTTTCTGGCCGATGCGCTCGGAGGTCGATGTCAGGCCGCTGATGTTCGCCTTGCGTGAGCAGGGCGCACGGCTCTGCCTGCCTGCCATTCTCGACAAGACCACCATCGTCTTTCGCGAGCTGGTTCGTGGGGCGCCGATGGTCGACATGGGCTTTGGCACGGTCGGGCCGCACGCGGAGGCCGAAGTTCTCGACCCCTCGGTCATGCTGGTGCCGCTCGCCGCCTTCGACGCGCGCGGCCACCGCATCGGTTATGGCGCCGGCTATTACGATCGCGCGATCGCGAAGCTCGTCGACAAGGGGCATGCGCCCCGGTTGGTCGGCATCGCCTTCGACTGCCAAGAAGTCTCGCAAGTTCCCGACGAGCCCCATGACGTGGTCATCCCGGAAATACTCACCGAGAGCGGGTTGCGCCGCTTTGCGCCAAAATTGTAGATAGTTCTTTGAAACGCATGATCTTTGCCGAAAAGTCATGCAACTTTTCGGGATCAGGCATAGATGAGACTTCTCTTCCTCGGGGACATGGTCGGCAAGACGGGCCGCACTGCGGTGTGGGAACAATTGCCTGGCCTGATCTCCGACTTCAAACTCGATTTCGTCATCGTCAACGGCGAGAACGCCGCCGGCGGTTTCGGCATCACCGAAGAGATTTTTCGCGAGACGATCGCGGCGGGCTGCGATGTCGTGACCACCGGCAACCATGTCTGGGACCAACGCGACGCGCTGGCCTTTGCGCCGCGCGAGCAGCGTTTCCTGCGGCCCTCCAATTTTCCCAAAGGCACGCCCGGGCGCGGCTCCGGCGTCTACATCGCCAAAAACGGCGCGCGCGTGCTGGTTGCCAACATCATGGGCCGGGTGTTCATGCATCCCGAGCTCGACGATCCGTTCCAGGCCGGCGAACGTGAACTCGCCGCCTGTCCGCTCGGTGAGCAGGCTGATGCGGTAGTGATCGACTTCCACGCCGAGGCGACCTCGGAGAAAATGTGTTTCGCGCATTTCGTCGACGGCCGCGCCAGCCTCGTCGTCGGCACCCACACGCACCAGCCCACGGCCGATCACCAGATCCTCAATGGCGGCACCGGCTATCTCTCCGACGCCGGCATGTGCGGCGACTATGATTCCTCGCTCGGCATGGACAAGGAAGAACCGCTCAATCGGTTCCTGTCGAAGGTGCCGAAAGGCCGTTTCGAGGCAGCGACCGGCCCGGCGACATTGTGCGGCGTCGGCGTCGATATTTCCGACCGCACCGGGCTGACCGAGAAGATCGCGCCGTTTCGTCGCGGGCCACGACTGGAGGAAACCGCGCCGTCCTTCTGGTCGTGACATTGATATGGGGGGTCGCAGTACCTAATTGCCGGCGACACTGCTCTAGATCGTAGGGGACGACCTCCATGCAGCTTTTCGAATTCCTGGCGCCGCATTTTCAATTCGTCTCCGACCCGACCGCATGGGTCGCATTGCTGACGCTGGTGGTGCTCGAGATCGTGCTCGGCATCGACAATCTGATCTTCATCTCCATCCTGACCAACAAGCTGCCCGTGGAGCAGAGGGCTCGTGCGCGCCGCCTTGGCATCTCGGCTGCGCTGATCATGCGCCTGGTGCTGCTCGCCACCATCTCAGTCATCGTCCAGCTGACGACGCCGGTCTTCACGGCCTTTGGCCACGGCTTTTCCTGGCGCGACCTGATCCTGATCGCCGGCGGCCTGTTCCTGGTGTGGAAGGCGACCAAGGAGATCCATCACACAGTCGACCCCGACGACCATCAGGACACGATGCTGGGCGAAACGCTCAAGATCTCGCTTGCCGGCGCGATCTTCCAGATCCTGCTGCTCGACCTCGTCTTCTCGGTCGATTCCATCATCACCGCCGTCGGCATGACCGACGAGATCGCCATCATGTACATCGCGGTCATCGTGGCCGTCACGGCAATGATGCTGGCAGCCGGTCCGCTGGCGGACTTCATCGCCAAGAACCCAAGCATCGTCATGTTGGCGCTGGGCTTCCTGCTGATGATCGGCATGACGCTGATCGCCGACGGCATGGGCTACCATGTGCCCAAGGGCTACATCTACGCCGCGATGGGTTTTTCGGCGCTGGTCGAGGGGCTCAACATGCTGGCGCGGCGCCGCAAGAAAGCGAAGTCCGGCGAAGGGCGCTGACAGCACAGAGTTCAGCAGGGGCCAGCGCGATCGGTTAGCCAGGGGCTGCCTTGCCTGATAGCGAGATGATGCTTTTGATGCGGAAGCTCGGGCCCGGAATTAGTCCGACCTCGTCTAAGCGCTCACCAGGCGTCGGGTTCGCGCACCATGTGGATGATGTTGGCCGGATTGCTGATCCAGCCGCCACGGAAATGCGCGCCCAATGGCTCGATGGCATCGCAACGCACGATGCCTGCCTTGGCCAGATGATCCGCGGTGCCTGGAAAATCCTGCGTGAAAAGCTCCAGCCAGATTTCGGCTTGGCTCATCATCGGCGCTTCGTCGATCCACAGCCTGTTGGGGCCGAGCTCGAAGCCGATGGCCGGCGCCTTGGCGGTGGAGGGCTTCAAGCCGACGACATCACGATAGAAGGCGATTGTCGCCTCATACCGATGCGGCGGCACTTTCATAGCGATGTTGACGCCGCCGGTGATCTTCGCGGTCATGGTTCACGTCCTTGTTAGGGTGCTGGTTGGCTGGTTCATCTGGCATTCCGTCATGGCAGGTTGATCTGCCAGGAAACGCCGAACCTGTCGTTCAACCAGGCAAAACGGCGGCTGAAGCCATAATTGTCTGGCGGCATCAGGAAGCCGCCTCCCTTGGCCAGGGTTTCGACGATGCGCTCCAGTTCCTGTTCGGAGGAACAGTCGACGTAGAACGAGGCCGACGGTGTAAAGGTGAAGGCGTGGTGAACCGGGCTGTTGTAGACCATCACCTCCAGGCCGCTGATGGAAACGCGCGCCAGCTTGAGTGCTCCTTCCGGACCATCTTCGCCGGAACCGTAACGTGTGACGTCAAGGATGCTGCTGCCGGGAACGGTCTCGCAATAAAGGGTCATTGCCTCTTCGGCCTTGCCCTCGAACATCAGGAATGGCCTAACTTTCGTCATCGCTTGTCTCCGTCTGTCCTGTCGTTGCTCAGACGTTGTTTTCGCTGGCGGGTTCGCCTTTCGTCTCGCTGCGGTAGTAGCCGTCGCGCAGATTGATGCCGTATTCGACATAGGCCTTCATGCAGGCCAGCATCTGTGACCAGCCCTCGCAATTCAGATAGGACTTCTTCAGGCCGACCGCGCCTTCCTGCCAGCCGCTCTCGGCTATGGTGACGAAGGTGCCGCCATCGTCGAGCGGCTCGAAATTCATCTCGATGCGGGTCTTGTAGGCGGGCTTGCCGTCGGCGTCGGTGGCATCCCAGCGCAGCACGATGCGGCTGTCCTTGACCACTTCGTCGACCTGGACCGGCACCTTGCCCCACCAGACGACACCCGAACCGGCAACCAATGGCGCGCTGGCGCCACCGATGGTGGTGAAATAAGCGCTGAGCTTCTTCGGATTTACGACCGCGTCGAAGACCTCGGCGACCGGTTTGCCGATGCGCCCTGAAACACTGAATCCAAGAGACATATCCACAGCTCCTTGCTTGATCGCGACGATAATATGTTATATAAACATAACATGTCAAGCCAATCCCAGGACGACAATGTTTTCAAGGCGCTGGCGCATCCGCGCCGGCGCCAAATGCTGGATCGGTTGAAAGACGAGCCCAAGACCACCGGCATGCTGTGCGATGCCTTTCCCGACATCGACCGCTGCACCGTCATGCTGCATCTCAAGGTGCTGGAGGAGGCAGATCTGATCGTCGCGCGCCGTGACGGACGCGAGCGCTGGAACCATCTCAATGCGCTGCCGATCAAGCAGATCCACGATCGCTGGATCAGCCAGTATGCCGGCCATGCGCTCAGCATCATCGACCGGCTGAAGTCCGATCTGGAAGCATAGGCACGGCCGGGATCGCCGCAGCACGGCGCGGCTGGACGAATTGAGCCGATTTATCTATAAGCCGGCCATTCCGACAAAGAGCGCCGTACGTCCTCTGGACGCATCAAGGACGTTCTGAAATTGAATTCGAGCCTTTTGCAAAGGCGAGGTGACGCATCTCGCGGCAGGATGCTCTAGCCGAACACGACAGGGGTGCCATGGCTGGCCATTCACAGTTCAAGAACATCATGCACCGCAAGGGCCGTCAGGATGCGGTGCGGTCGAAAATGTTTTCCAAGCTGGCGCGCGAAATCACCGTTGCCGCCAAGAGCGGGACGCCCGATCCATCGATGAACCCGCGGTTGCGCCTGGCGATCCAGAACGCCAAGGCGGTGTCGATGCCGAAGGACAACATCCAGCGCGCCATCAACAAGGCCTCGATGGGCGATGCCGAAAACTACGAAGCCGTGCGCTACGAAGGTTATGGGCCGGGTGGCGTCGCCGTGATCGTCGAGGCGCTGACCGACAACCGCAACAGGTCGGCATCCAATGTCCGTGCCGCCTTCACCAAGGCCGGCGGGGCGCTCGGCGAAACCGGATCGGTGTCGTTCATGTGGGACCGCGCCGGCGAAATCTACTATCCGGCTTCGGCTGGCAGTGCCGACAAGATCATGGACGCGGCCATCGATGCCGGTGCCGACGATGTCGAATCGGACGAGGAAGGCCACACGATCTATTGCGCCTTCGAGACTCTCGGCGAGGTGTCCAAGGCACTTGAAGCCTCGCTCGGCGAGGCCGAATCGGTCAAGGCGATCTGGAAGCCGCAGAACAATGTCCCGGTCGACGAAGAGCGGGCGCAGTCGCTGATGAAGCTGGTTGCGACGCTCGAGGACGATGACGACGTGCAAAGCGTCTACGCCAACTTCGAAGTCGACGACGAAACCTTGGCCAAGCTCAGCGCGGCGTGAGTTGCAGAGCGCCGCGCGGGCGGAAGTGTACGCGGACATATGGCCAAGGAGTCCTTGCCTAAAGTATAGATGGGTCAGTTGTCGGCGGGAGGGGAGATGACTGACGAAGGGATTCAACTTGCCAATGCGATTGCTTGGCCTCGGCGCGGTGGCTTTTGGCGACGGCTGTTCGCTTCGCTTATCGACTATCTCGTCATCTTCGTCGCTCTTTATTCGCTGGTTGCGGCCTTGTTTCTGTTGACCGACGGCGGTGTGAAAGGCAGCTTTTGGCTGAACTGGAAAACGTGCCAGTCCGCCAGTCTGAACGGAACAGTCGATCCTTTACTTTCCCGCTACGATTGGCAGGTTTGTGCAACATCCTTCTTCGGTTTTCCGGTGGCCAGATGGGCAGCCGGCACAAGCACAGACCCTCAATCGAAGGCAGTCTCAACGCTTTCGATAGACCTTGATTCAAACGGAAAATTTCGACCTGCGGCACTGGATCTAGGCTTCCTCCAAGTGCTAGTCTTGGCGACCTATCTTCTTGTTATGGAGGGGGCTTTCAGCCGTTCGCTTGGCAAGGGGATCCTGGCACTCTTCGTCCATGACGAATTGGATTGGCATAGGGAAGGCCTCGCTTTGCAAAAAGCCGTTCGTCGGCAGGTGGTAAAATTCTTGGGCTATCTGCCTGCCACGCTGGTCGGAGCTTTCTTTGCTTTCGAGACCTGGAAAACCGTTCCGGCACCCGTGCTGAACTATTCCCGACTGGAAATCGTAATCGCCTTCGCCGCGTCTGCCCTAGCTTTTCTCTGGCCATGCTGGATCGCGCTGGCCATCGCATTCGGCAACGAGCCAATACATGACCGGGCCGCCGGCACGACCGTGCGCGTTCTCGAGACGGACCAATGAACGCGTCGGGGAAGCCTTGCGTCGCCATCACCTACTGCACGCAATGCCAGTGGCTCTTGCGTGCCGGCTGGATGGCGCAGGAGCTGCTCTCCACCTTCGGCACCGATCTCGGCGAAGTGACGCTGGTGCCGGGCACCGGCGGCATCTTCACCATCTCGTGCAACGATGTGCTGGTCTGGGATCGCAAGCGCGACGGCGGCTTTCCGGACGCGGCGAAACTCAAGCAGTTGGTCCGTGACGTGATCGATCCGGATCGTGATCTCGGTCACGCCGACCGCAAGAAGAGCTGAGATCTTCCTGCGAAAGCAGGACGATCATTTGCCGCGCTTCCTTCCGAAAACGGCACCGATCCCGGCGCCGATCGCTATGCCCGTGCCGATGCCGACGGCGGGGTCATCCATCGCCGCGCCAAGGGCAGCGCCGAGGCCGACGCCGATCGCAATGCCGACGGCCATGGTCGAATAGGGATCGTTCACGGCTCTTCTCCCGAAAATGTGGCCGCCACAACGCCCGGATGGGCGGCCCGCAAACATGTCAACGCGAGGCGAACCAGAAGGATGCCATGGCCAAGATGGCGGTGACGGTGCGAACGTGGTTCCACATCACCCAGTCCCGGAGAAAGCCGGTCCATACGGCTGCGCCATTGCTGCTGGCCGGATCGACGGCGGCCAGCACATCGTTGAGCGGTACGTTGAAGACCATGGTCACGATCGGGTTGCCGACGAGATAGATCAGCGCGCCGGCCAGAAGCCAGAACGAACCCGGCTGGCTCCAGCCGATGATGGCGCCGGAGATGAGCACGAGGCAGACCAGCCCGGTGCCGAAGAGCGCCGTCATGAACATCGGCGTGATGACGGTGACGTTGATCGAATTCATGGCGGCGATGCCGCCCGCCGCCGGCAGGCGAGCGAACGCCGGCATGACGAAGTTGGAGAAGGCAAAGAACACGCCGCCGACCACGCCTGCGCCCAGGGCCGCGATGAAGGTGAGGGTGGGAAGAAGTTTGACGATCATGTCGGTTGCTCCAGATGCCGGTTGCGGCGGTTTGCTCTGCTTGGAAATGTGAGTTATATTCACATTTGCAAAACGTGATAAACCCTCGTATTTTGCGAGTCAAGTCATTCGAGGCGATTTTGCCGAGCGCGTTTGTTGGAGACAGTCATGGAAGGTACACCGGCCAACGAGCAGATCGCTTCGCCGCGCCGGGCACCAAGCCAGCAGCGCAGCCGCGAGCGGGTCGAGCGCATGCTGGCCGCCGCCTCGGCGCTGATCGCCGAGCAAGGCAGCGATGCCATGCGTATGGGGGAAGTCGCTGAACGGGCCGGGGTGTCGATCGGATCGCTCTACCAGTTCTTCCCGGACAAGCGGGCGATCGTCTGGGCGCTGGCCGAACGGTATACGGTGGAAAGTCAGGCCTGCATCTCGGCGGCGCTCAAGGACGTTACGGATGCAGAGGGGCTGGGCCGAGCGTTTTCGGAGCTGGTCGATATCTACTACCGACTGTTCCTGGCCGAACCGGTGATGCGCGACATCTGGTCGGGCACACAGGCCGACAAGGCGCTGCGCCAACTCGAGCTTGCCGACAGCCGGGCCAATGCCGAATTCCTCGTCGCGGTGCTGAAGCGGCTACGCCCCGGCGCCGACCCCGTCTCCCTGGAGACCACAGCCTTTCTCGTCTGGCAGATGGGCGAGGCGGCCATGCGGCTGGCGATCTCGGTCGAACGGCAGGAGGGCGACAGGCTGGTCGCAGCCTACAAGCGCATGGCGCTCAGGGAATTGCTGGCGGAGTAAGGAGCCGAAAACTCAGCCTTCGGCCAGCAACAAAAAACCCGCCACGAGGGCGGGCTCTTGATCTGCGAAAAAGCGCTTTGCCTTAGAGGCCGAAACCTTCGAAGCGCTTCTTGAACTTCGACAGGCGGCCGCCGCGGTCGAGCAGGGTCTGCTGGCCGCCGGTCCAGGCCGGGTGGGTGGTCGGGTCGATGTCGAGGTTCATCGTATCGCCTTCCTTGCCCCAGGTCGAACGGGTCGTGTATTCGGTGCCGTCGGTCATGACGACCTTGATGGTGTGGTAGTCGGGATGAATAGCGCTCTTCATGGCTCGGTTCCTGGCTTGCTGGCGCGGCTGACTGGCATAAGCCTGCGTCGATGCGCCCCTTTTTAAAACTCGAAGCCGCAGCTATTGAGGAGCCACGGCTTCTAAAACGGTCGGCGTGGCTATACATCAGCCGAAATTGAATCACAAGGCCGCGGTTAGCGCATATTGAGGCGCATACAACAAGGCGGCTAGAGGAACACCGAGATGGCGCAATCCAGCAGCGCAGACGAGCGCCGCCGCTCGCTCAAGCCGCTCAGGCGTCTGTTCCCCTATATCGGGCACTATCGCACGCTGGTCGTCGGCGCCATCATTTCGCTGGTCATCGCGGCGGCAACGACATTGACATTGCCGCTGGCCGTACGACGCATGATCGATCACGGTTTCTCGTCGTCCAGCACCACCTTCATCGCCGAATACTTTGCCGCACTGGTGGTAATGGCCGCCGTGCTGGCGGCCGCCTCGGCCGGCCGCTACTATTTCGTCATCACGCTCGGAGAGCGCGTCGTCGCCGATATCAGGCGCGACGTTTTCGCTCATGTGACGACGCTGTCGCCGGCCTTCTTCGACACCGCCCAGTCGGGCGAGATCGTGTCCCGGCTTGCCGCCGACACCACACAGGTCAAATCGGCGGTAGGCGCCACGGCCTCGGTCGCTTTGCGCAACGTCATCCTCGGCCTCGGCGCTCTCGGAATGATGGTTGTCACCAGTCCGAAACTGTCCGGCCTGGTCATTGCGGCCATTCCAATCATCGTGCTGCCGCTGGTCGCCTTCGGCCGTTCCGTACGGCGCAAGTCAAGGCAGGCGCAGGACACGCTCGCCGAGGCGACAGCCTATGCCAGCGAGCAGATCGGCGCGGTGCGCACGCTGCAGGCCTTCACCAATGAGAAACTGGTCACCGGTCGCTTTTCGGGCGCGGTGGAAGCCGCCTTCGAAGCGGCACGCACCTCGATCTTCGCACGCTCCTTCCTCACTTTCTTTGCCATCTTCACCATCTTCTCGTCCGTCGTGGCGGTGCTGTGGTTCGGCTCGCGCGACGTGCTCGACGGCAATCTGTCGCCAGGCACGCTGGGTCAGTTCCTGCTCTATTCGGTGTTTGCCGCGGGCGCGCTCGGCGCGCTGTCGGAAGTCTGGGGCGAACTCGCGCAAGCAGCCGGTGCCGCCGAACGGCTGACCGAGATCCTGGCCGAGACGCCTGCAATTCAGGCGCCAGCCGATCCGAAGCCGATGCCGGCGGCCGCCCAGGGCGCGATCGTCTTCGATGACGTCTCCTTCTCCTATCCGGCCAGGCCCGACCGCGCCGCCGTCCATGGCTTGAGTTTTTCGGTCGAGCCCGGCGAGACGGTGGCCATCGTCGGTCCCTCCGGCGCCGGCAAGAGCACCGTCTTTTCGCTGATCCTGCGCTTCTACGATCCCGAAACCGGCCAGATCCTGATCGATGGCGTCGACGTGCGCGAGGCCGATCCCATCTCGGTCAGGCAGCGCATCGCCATCGTGCCGCAGGACGTCACCATCTTCGCGGCGAGCGCGCGCGACAATATCGGCTTTGGCCGACCAGGTGCCAGCGAGGCCGAGATCGAGGCGGCGGCGAAGGATGCGCTGGCCGACGAATTCATCCTCAAGCTCGAGAAAGGCTATGACAGCCAGGTCGGCGAGCGCGGCGTGACGCTGTCGGGCGGCCAGCGCCAGCGGGTGGCGATCGCCCGCGCCATCCTGCGTGACGCGCCGATCCTGCTGCTCGACGAGGCGACCTCGGCGCTTGACGCCGCAAGCGAGACGCTGGTGCAGACGGCGCTCGAGCGGTTGATGCAGGGCCGCACCACCATCGTCATCGCCCACCGGCTGGCGACGGTGCTCAAGGCCGACAGGATCCTGGTCATGGATGGCGGCCGCATCGTCGAGGAAGGCACGCATCAGAGCCTTGTCGCCAAGGGCGGCATCTACGCGCGGCTGGCCAAGCTGCAATTCGAGACCGGCGCCAGTGCCTTCAGGGGCGCGGCGGAATAGCAGGCGCTTTTCGGCCGGCGATTACAGCTGTCGCCTCACGCGGTTCCATAGCGCTTCCGCAAATGCTCCGTGAAATACGTGGCGTTGAGTTTTTCGCCGGTGGCGCGTTCGAGCAGGTCCGGCGTCGACCAGCGCGACCCCTGCGACCATATCTTCTTGCGGCGCCAGTCGTTGATGGCCGCGAAATTCCCTTTCGCAAGGTCGTCGTCGGCTGATGGATGTTCGCGCACCAGCGCGGCCCATTGCTGCGCCGCCATCATCGCGCCCAGCGTGTAGGAGGGAAAATAGCCGAAGGCGGCACCCGGCCAGTGCACGTCCTGCATTGGCCCATCGGCCGGATTGTCAATGGTGGAGAGACCGAGATAGTCGCGCATCTTGGCATCCCAGGCTTCGGGCAGGTCAGCCACCTCCAGCCTACCCGAGACGAGTTCCTGCTCCAGTTCGTAGCGCAGGATGACATGCAGGGGATAGGTCACTTCGTCGGCGTCCACACGGATCAGGCCACGCTCGACACGATGTACATGCGGCAGGAGATCATCGAGCGACCAGGCTTCGCCGAGATGCTTTTCCACCACCGGCAGCGCCCAGCGCCAGAAAGCAGGATTGCGGCCGATCTGCTTTTCGACGAACAGGCTCTGGCTTTCATGCACGGCCATGCCGCGGGCCTTGCCGAGCGGCCAGTGCGACCACGCCTTGGGCAGGTTCTGTTCATAGAGCGCATGGCCGGTCTCGTGCAGCACGCCCATCAGCGCCGACAGGAAATCCGACGTCTTGTAGCGGGTGGTGATGCGCACGTCGCTCGGCACGCCGCCGCAGAACGGATGGTGCGATACCGACAGCGAGCCATGCGTCAGGTCGAAACCGACCGCCGCCATCATGGCAAGGCCGAGTTCGCGCTGGCGGTCGATGGCATAGGTGCCCGCAAGCGGCTTCAGCGGATGCTTGCGCAGCCGCGCGTCCTGGATCGCCAGCGCCTCCGGCACGAAGCCTTTGAGGAAGGCCTTCAGGTCGGCGAAGACGGGAGTGATGTCCGCCGTGCGGTTGCCGGGATCGTATTGTTCCATCAGCGCATCATAGGGGGCACGGCCGAGCACGTCGGAGCGCAGAGCCGCCTCTTCACGCACCAGCGCCACCACGCCTTCGAGCGCCGGCTGGAAGCCAGCCCAGTCGTTCTTGGCGCGCAGGTCGCGCCATAGTTGCTCGCAACGCATGCGCGCCGTCGTCTGGCGTTCGACGAATTCGACCGGCAGGCAGGTCAGGTTGGTGTATTGCCGCCGCAGCTCGGTCAGGGCCGCGCGCTGCTCGTCGTCCAATGCCTCGCCTTCGGCGGCGGCGATCCAGTCCGATATTTCGGGCGCGGTCGCCCTGATGTGATACATGCCGGCCAGGGCGGCCATCGCCTCGGCGCGCTTCTCGCCACCGCCGACCGCCATGTGCGTTGCTTCATCGGCGCCGAGAATGGCCAGCGCATGCTCAAGCGCTTCGAGCTTGTGGCCGAGGTCGTCGAGTTTGTGAAAGGACATGGCGGCTTCCGTGATTGAGGACGGCGCGAAAAGACACCAACGCAAAAGCGTTGGCAACCCTCGGATACCATCCGGCAGATGCAGCTTGCGCAGGCGAGGTCGAGCATGAAATGCTGCCGGCGGCACATGCAGGGGGAGCAGAATGATCGGCAACATCCTGGTCGGGCTGGTGGCCTTGATCCATGTCTACATCGTCTATCTCGAGATGGTGCTTTGGGACACGCCGCGCGGGCACAAGACATTCCGCCTGACGCCGGAATTCGCCAGCGCCTCCAAAGTGCTCGCCGCCAATCAGGGCCTCTACAACGGATTTCTCGCCGCCGGTCTGATCTGGGGGCTCACCCTCGGCGCCGCCGGTTTCCAGGTCAAGGTCTTCTTCCTGTCGTGCGTGGCCATTGCAGGTCTCTATGGCGCGGCGACGGTCGGCCGCAAGATCCTGTTCATCCAGACCGTGCCGGCGGCGGTCGCCCTGATCGCGGTCTGGCTCGGTTGGTAGGCAGGATGGGCTCGCAAGGAAAAGGGACGCCCGCGGATTGGGATCCCGAAGGCGTCAGTCGGTCCCTTCCTCTTTTCCAGGCAGGATGGCCTCAGCCGTTCGGATAGTTTCCGCCGTCGGAGCCATCTCCAATCAGGAAACCGCTGCCGGTGTAACCCATCAGACGCTGGTCGACATTGTCGAGCCGGCGCAGCAGGTCATGGTATTGCGCGGCCGGTATCCTGCCATGATCCGACGCGGCTATCTTCTCGGCGGCCTGACCGATACGGGCCGTTCGCATTTCCAGGCGCTCCGCGACGGCCGGGACGATGTTGTTGGCTCGCCTGGCGTCGACGATGCCCTGATGGACACCCTGAACCTGCTGAACGAGCGCCGCGACGCGCGGGCCTGTCATGGCAGTCGGACCGGTCGCATCGAGTGCCCCCTTGTGGTGGCCCGCGGCATAGGCTCCGGCAAGCGGGGCGGCGATCAGAATTGCGGCAAGGGTTGCAGTCTTGAGAGATGCTGAAGAGCGCATGACAGCGCCTCCTTTGCTGGGAAGGAAGAGCGGCCTTGCCGCTCCGCGTTCCGGACGTGGGCCGTCCGGTTCCGTCGCGTCGCGATAGGGAGGCATCGCCGGCGGTTCTCGGCCCTGAGCAGCAAGCTAGGAGCGCTTCCGGGCGAAGTGTAATTAAAAAAAGATAATCTTTTCAGGCCTTGCCGGTCGCTTTCTGCGCCCTAGAGTTGAGCCGGCGAACAATTTCGCGTGAGATCGCGTGATGATGGATCACCGTTCGGTGAGCTTCAGTTCAATGCGGCGGTTCTTGTTGCGCGCTTCGTCGGTATCGGCGGGATCGAGCGGCTGGAACTCGCCGAAGCCGGCGGCGACCAGCCGGTTGGCCGGCACGCCGTTCTCGATCAGGAACTTGACCACCGAGGTCGAGCGCGCCGTCGACAGTTCCCAATTGTCGCGGTAACGGCCATTGCCGGACAGCGGCTTGTTGTCGGTGTGACCGTCGACGCGCAGCACCCAGTTGATCTCAGGGGGGATCTCTTTCTGCAATTCGATGATGGCGTCGGCGAGCTTCTTCATTTCGACCTTGCCGGCATCGTTGATCACTTCCGAGCCGGTCGGGAACAGCACTTCCGACTGGAAAACGAAGCGGTCGCCGACGATGCGGATGTTCTCGCGGTCGGCGAGGATTTCGCGCAGGCGCCCGAAGAAATCGGAACGGTAACGGTTCAATTCCTGCACACGCTGCGCCAGCGCCACGTTCAGGCGACGGCCGAGATCCGCGATCTTGGTGTTGGAATCGCGATCGCGCGTTTCGGAGACGTTGAGGGCATCCTCGAGCGCGCCGATCTGCTTGCGCAAGGCCGCGATCTGCTGGTTGAGGATCTCGACCTGGCTCAGAGCCTGCTGGCTGATCTGGCGTTGGTTGTCGAGTTCACCGCCCAACTGCGCGGCACGCTGGTTGGCGGCGTCGCCGGCGCCGGCACCTTGTGCCAGCAACTGTTCGAGCCGGCTCTTCTCCGCCTGCGCCGCCGACAGCGATGCCTGCAGATTGGCGAGCGAATCCTCCTTGTCCTGCGTCGTTGAGCGCTCCAGCGCCAGAAGCTGGGTCAGTTCGTTGATCTGGGAGTTGAGGCGCGACAGTGCCGTGTCCTTGCCGGAGATTTCGCGGCCGAGCAGGAACTGCGCCAGCACGAAAACGGTGAGCAGGAACATGATGGCGAGCAACAGCGTCGACAGCGCGTCGACGAAGCCCGGCCAATAGTCGATGCGGCGATCGGTACGCCGGCCCCTGGCAAGCGCCATGCTAGTGCACCCCGGGCTTCTTCAGCGCGTCGGCGATCTTTTCCAGCGTGTTGCGCATCGCCTTCTGCTCGTCGGACTGGGCTTCGACCCAATCGCGCATGATCTGCTGCTCGGAACGCATGTTCTTGACCAGGCCGGAAATGCCGTCGGCGAGATTGGCCATGGCGGTGGCGACGCGCGGGTTGGAGCCGCCGCCATTCTCCTGCATGCTGCGCAGCCGTTCCGACAGCAGCCGGATTTCGTCGGAGGGTTCGGTCCTGGCCGGGTCGGAAACGACGATGTCGGACGACAGGTCGGTGACCGAGGACAGCCAGTTTTCGAGTTCGGTGTAGAAGCGCGTCTGGGCGCGGCCGGCCTGCAGGTCGAGGAAGCCGAGAACGAGCGAGCCGGACAGGCCGAACAGCGAGGACGAGAAGGCGGTGCCCATGCCGGCCAGCGGCGCCGACAGGCCCTGCTTCAGCGAATCGAGCACCGCCGCGGCATCACCCGTGCCGGGATCGAGCGATTGGATGGTCTCGCGGATCGAGCCGATCGTGTTCAACAGGCCCCAGAAGGTGCCAAGCAGGCCGAGGAACACCAGCAGGCCTACCAGGTAGCGCGAGGTGTCGCGGCTCTCGTCGAGGCGCGTGGCGATGGAATCGAGCATGGTACGCATCGAACTGGTCGAAAAGGCCATGGACGACGAGCGTCCTATCATCGCCTTCATAGGCGCCAGCAGCACCGGTTCCGTGGTCTCCGAGCCGGCGCGGAAGGAGTTGACCCAGCGCACCTCGCGAAACAGCCGCCCGACCTGCGTGAAGGCCAGCAGGATACCGACCACGAGTACGCCGACGATCAGGCCGTTGAGGCCGGGATTGGTGACGAATGCCGTCGTGACCTGGCGGGTCAGGATGGCGACGATGAAGGCGACGATGGCCAGGAAGATGACCATGGTCAGCAGAAAAACCTGCGGGCTCGACAATTTGTGCGGATCGTAGATGAGCACGTCGGAGCGCCTGCCCATGCCGAAGGATCTGAGTAAAGCCATCCGTGCCCCGTTTCCGATGCCGCTGCCGCCGATCACGTTGCTGGCGACTCTAAACGGAATTGTGACCAAATTGAATGGTGCTTGGCAATATTGCCACAGGCGGCTTGGAGCCGACGCTTCAAAGGCGATTGATGACCAGGCAATCGACCATGGCCGCCAGATGCAGGCTGGCGCCGGTGACGACGAAGCCGTGCCAGAGCGCGTTGTGGAAGCGCAGCGCCTTCCAGGCGAAGAAAATCACGCCGCAGGAATAGACGACGCCACCGGCGACGATGAGCACGATCGACGTGGTCGGCAGCGTCTCGACGAGCGGTTTGACGAGGATGATGCCGCTCCAGCCGATGGCAAGGTAGAAGACGATCGCCAGCCTGTCGAAGCGGCCGGGGAAGAACACCTTGATGGCAATGCCCGTTGCCGCCGCGGCCCAGACCAGAACGATCATCCAGCGCGCCAGCGGCGAGTTTCCCAACTGGCCGAGAAAGGGTGTGTAGGTGGCGGCGATCAAGAGATAGATCGCGGCATGATCGAAACGTCGCAGGATCCATTTCGCGGGCGACGTCACCGGCCACAGATTGTAGGTCAGCGATACCGAGAGCACCGTAAGCAGCGAGACGACATAGAAGGCGGCTGCGATGTATTCGCCGGGCCCGACCCGGGAGGCGGCGAGCGCCAGCAGCGCCGAACCGGCCGCGATCGCCAGCACGATCCCGACAGCATGGACGACCCCGTCGGCGATCATCTCGGCGCGCGAATAGTGCCAGCGTCCGATGAACGGGATGTCGATCTGTGGCGGGGTGTTGGTCATCTATCGTCCTGCATCACCCTAATCTGGGCGACCGACGGACAGTATTTCAAGCTTTGTTTGCGGTTTTACGACTGCGGCGGTTCAGCGCGGCGAGAGCGGCTTTTTCACCGTCTTCAGCAATGCGCGCTGGATGATCTCGTTGCCGGCGACGACCGTGCCGGTGTCGAGCATGTCCTGTCCGCCATCCATGTCGGAGGCGAAGCCGCCCGCTTCGCGGATCAAGAGCAGGCCGGCGGCGATGTCCCAGGCCGACAGGCCGACTTCCCAGAACCCGTCCATGCGTCCGGCGGCGACATAGGCAAGATCGAGCGAGGCGGAGCCCATGCGGCGTATGCCGGAGACCTCGGCCATGACGTTGCGCAGTTCGACAAGGAAATTGCCGTGGTGGCCGCGGCCGAGATGCGGCACGCCGCAGCCGATCACCGTGTCGACAAGCTTGGTGCGGCCGGCGACGCGCAGGCGGCGATCATTCATGAAGGCGCCGCCGCCGCGTTCGGTCGTATAGAGCTCATCCATGGCCGGATTGTAGATGACGCCGGCAACGATCTGGCCCTGGCGCTCGAGCGCGATCGAGACGGCGAAAAGCGGAATGCCGTGCAGGAAATTGGTGGTGCCGTCGAGCGGGTCGACGATCCAGCGGTGCTGGCTGTCATCACCGGCGATGGCGCCGCGCTCTTCCATCAGGAAGCCGTAGCCCGGGCGCGCCTTCGACAGCTCGGCGAAAACGATGTCCTCGGCCTTGCGGTCGGCCTGGCTGACATAGTCGCCGGGACCCTTCATCGAGACCTGCAGGTTCTGGACCTCGCCGAAGTCGCGCGACAGCGAGCGGCCGGCCTTCATTGCGGCCTGGACCATGACGTTGAGGAGGGCGGAGCGTGCCATAGTGCTTCTTCCTGGTGCGGCGCTTTAAACTCTGTCTCGATGCATGTCGGTGACCCACAACCGGGGCCACTTCAGGGCGACATGCATCAGTCGGCGCGGCGCACGTAAGTGATTTCGTTGGTGTCGACGATGATGCGTTCGCCGGCGCCGATGAAGGGCGGCACCAGCACGCGAATGCCGTTTTCCAGCACCGCCGGCTTATAAGAGGACGCCGCCGTCTGGCCCTTCACCACGGGATCCGCCTCGGTGATGGTCAGCGTGACATAGTCGGGCAGCGAAATGCCGATCGGCCGCTCCTCGTAGAGCTGAACCGTCACCATCATGCCGTCCTGCAGGAACGCGGCGCGGTCGCCGACGAAGTCCTTGTTCAGTTCGAGCTGCTCGTAGCTTTGCGTGTCCATGAACACCAGCGCGTCTTCCTGCTCGTAGAGGAAGGAAAAATCCTTCAGGTCAAGCCGGATCTGCTCGACCGTCTCGGCCGAACGGAAGCGCTCGTTGAGCTTGGTGCCGTTGATGAGGTTCTTCAGTTCGACCTGGTTGTAGGCGCCGCCCTTGCCGGGCTTGACGGTGTTGGTCCTGACCGCCACCCAGAGGCCGCCATCGTGTTCGATGACATAGCCGGGACGGATTTCGTTGCCATTGATCTTGGCCATGATGATGGGATCCGGGAATGAGACTTTCGCTGGAAAAAGCGATTTCGGCTCCCAAGACCACAAAACACCCGAAGAGGCAAGCTGACGCTGAGCAAGCGTGCCGGGCCAAGTATCAGCCGAAGCGCGGAATGCTGTCACGTCGAGGCTCGAACACGGCCCGTCCTTTGGCAAAGTCGTCCTGCATCATATGCAATGAGCGTGCGCGCTGCCCTCAGGGCAACCGGTTCGCCTTCTGCAGGGCCTGCTTGGTCTGGTCGTCGCTCAGCCCTTGCAGGAAATCGTCCATCTCCTGATCGATGAGGCCGGCGCGGCGGGCGACGATGTACCAGGCACCGGCGAGCACGAGGTCCGGATCGGTGCCGATGCCTTGCATATAGAGTTTTGCCAGGCGGTTCTGGGCCGCGACATTGCCGCCTTCGGCGGCCTGCTTCGTCCAGCCGAAAGCCGATTTCAGGTCGCGCGCGCCGCCGCGGCCCTCGATCATCCAGGCGGCGAGATCGATCTGCGCGGTGTCGTAGTTCTGACGGGCGGCCTGCGCCAGCAGCCGCCGTGCCTGTGCATCGTCGCGCGGCTTGCCGCCGACGCCGTTGGCATAGATCTGCGACATGGCGTATTGCGCATCGGCGAGACCGGTCGCCGCTGCGCGCTCATAATAGGAAACCGCCTTGGCCAGGCCGGCGTCGCCGGGATCCTGCTGGACCAGCATCTGCGCGAAATTGAATTGCGCCAGCTGGTTGCCGGCTTCGGCGGCGGCCTGCATCAAGGCATAGGCCCCCTTCGTGTCCTTCTTGACGTAGCGGCCGTCGAGCAGCATCAGCGCATATTGGAACTGCGATTCGGGCACGCCCTGCTCGGCGGCAAGCGCGTACCATTTCGCGGCCTCGGCCGAGTTCAACGGCACACCCAAGCCACGCGACAGGATCTCGGCCACCAGCGTCTGCGCCGCCGGGTCGCCATTCTGCGCACGGACCAGCGCCAGATTGTAGGCGGTCTTGTAGAGCCCGCGCTGGAAGGCGCCATAGGCGGCGTCGGCCGGCTTGGCGCCGAAACGATCGGGATTGACGCTGTCGACCGAGGGCAGCGGTGCGGGCTCCGCCGTGGTGGCGGGCTGCGGCAGCTGGTTTTCGATCGGCTTGTCGGTGTGCACGCCGGTGTCAGGCTTGGGCTGCGGCAAGGGCATAGTTTCGGCGGCGGCGGCCTGGATCATCACCGCCGCAAGCAGGGCCTGAAGGGAAAGCCTTGCCAGGGACACGTCAATCCTCGAAGCGCGGCGCTGTTTCGTCGAGCAGCGCATTGGCCCGGGTGATTGCCGCCTTCGGATCGACGCCATCGGCAAACACGGCGCTCGACAGCGCGACGAATTCGGCGCGTGTGGCTGCCACCGTTTCGACGGAGGCAAGATCGGAACCGGCCTCGACGATGCAGGGGATCTGGATCATCTGCGCCCACCATTGCCCCAATGACAGATTGCGCGGATGCGGCTCGGGCTTGTTGTCGTAGCCGAAGCGGCCGAAGAAAATGTAATCGGGCCTGGCCTCGCCGAGCTCCAGCGCGTCGTCGCGGGTCTTGGCGCCGCCGGCGCCGACCATCATTTTCACCTGGAAATGCTCGATCGTCTCGGCAAGCTCGGCCTTGGAAACCTCGACATGGATGCCATCGGCCTGGACCCGGCCCGCGATGCGGGTGTCGCCAGCGATGATGACGGCCACGCCCGCGGCCTGCGCGGCTGGCACGACCTGTTCGGCGAACGCTTGGAAGGAGGCCTCGTCCATGCCGTTCTCGGGCAGGATCAGCGAGGCGACGTCGCCGCCGTCGAACGCGGCAGCGATGCGGGTGGCCGGCACGCCGGGCGGCGCGATCAGTACGATGCGGCAGCGGTTGGGGGGCGTTGCGTCATTCATGGTTCTTCGATCCCGGGTTTCGCCTATGCCGGGCGAAGATGGTTGGATTGCGGCATAGAGCAAACTGCCCGCTTTGAACAGGCGGGCAGCCAGGATCGGGATCTTTGACCTGGGGTAGCCAGTGTGTCGCCTTACTTGATCGGCTGTGGGCTCGCGGCGGACGGTCTCGGTTTCCACAATGTCCAGCCGAGATTCATGCCGGCGGCGGCGATCAGGATGGCGGCGGCGCCGACGACCTGGCTGAGATGCAGCCGATGGCCGAAAGCGGTGACATCGACCAGGATGGCAACGACCGGATAGATGAAGGACAGCGATCCCTGCAGATGCGTCGGCAGCTTCTGGATGGCGCCGTACATCAGGATGTACATCAGGCCGGTGTGGACGATGCCGAGCGTCGCCAGCATGGCCCAGCTCCATGGATCGGCGGGAAGATGCGAGAGATTTGCGAAGGGCGCCAGCATGACGACGCCGACGCAGACCTGGATGAGTGCGATCAGATGCGGCGGCGTGCCCTTGAGCTTCTTGGTGACGATGGCGGCGACAGCCCAGAAGAAGGCGGCGGCCAGGGCCATCAGAATGCCGGCGAGATAGTTCGTACCGACATCGCCGGCATCGGGGGCGGCCCCGACGATCAGCACCATGCCGGCGAAGGCGATTGCCAGCCAGGTCAGCTTGGTCAATGTCAGCCGCTCGGCGAACAACAGCGCGCCGAAGCCGACCAGCATGAAGGGCTGCGTGTTGTAGACCGCGGTGGCGATCGAGATGGAGGCGCGCGAGAACGCGCTGAACAGGAGCAGCCAGTTGATGACGATCGCCGCGCCGCCCAGTGCCGCGAGGCCGATGATGCGCAACGACAGCCTGTTGCGCAACAATCCAAGCGAAGCGCAGATGATGAGCAGCGTCAGCGCGCCGAACGCGCAGCGCCAGAACACCACATCCATGATCGGCTGGCCGGACATGATGACGAACCATCCGATCGTTCCCAGGATCGCCATTGCCGCCGACATTTCGACCGTGCCGCGTACAGTATCGTTCATGATAAGCCTCTGAACCCGTTGATGCGGCATAATCTCATGCGATGTGAGAGCTTTCCATCTTTTGGAAAAGGCGATATGGGGGAGTTGCCTAATTATATTAGGTTACTACCTCAAGAACCATGAGAAAGATAAATGCTGGACGATCTCGACCGAAATCTGCTGGAAATCCTGGTCAGGGATGCGCGAACCTCGCTGAAGGATCTGGCGGCCCAGGTCGGGCTGTCGTCGCCGAGCGTTTCGGAGCGTCTGCGGCGGCTCGAGGAACGGGGCGTCATCCGGGCGTTCACCGTCGAGATCGATCCGCTGGCGCTCGGCTATACGCTTCAGGCGATCGTGCGGATCAAACCTTTGCCGGGCAAGCTGCACATCGTCCAGAAGCTGATCGAGGAGATTGAAGAGTTCGGCGAATGCGACAAGGTGACGGGAGATGACTGTTTCGTCGCCCGGCTGTACGTGCGCTCGATCGGCGACCTCGACGGCATTCTCGACCGTATCGCCGACAAGGCCGAGACCAGCACCGCCATCATCAAGGCACAGCCGATCCGGCGGCGACCGCCGCCCCTGGGGTTGCCGTCGGGCTCACGGGCTTGACACCGCGTGGCCGTGGTGGAAAGGCGCGGCCAGTCCACCAAATGTCAGTCTTCCGCCAAGTGCCTGTCTGAAGAGCGAGAAAAACATGGCGCAGAACATTTACGATCAACCGGATTTCTTCGCGGGCTACAGCCAGCTTGGCCGCTCGGTCGAAGGCCTCGAAGGCGCCGCCGAGTGGCCGGCGCTTCGCGCGATGCTGCCTGATGTCGCAGGCCTGAGGATCGTCGACCTCGGCTGCGGCTTCGGCTGGTTCTGCCGCTGGGCGCACGGGCAGGGCGCGGCCGACGTCCTTGGGCTGGACCTGTCGGAGAAGATGCTGGCCCGGGCGAGGGCCGCCGGCCCGGACACCGGCATCACCTATGAGAGGGCCGACCTCGACCGGCTAAGCCTGCCGCAAAGCGGCTTCGATCTCGCTTACAGCTCGCTCGCCTTGCACTATGTCGAGCATGTTGCGCGCCTGTTCAGGACCGTGCACCAGGCCCTGTCGCCCGGCGGCCATTTCGTCTTCTCGACGGAGCATCCGATCTACATGGCGCCGACCAATCCGGGCTGGTCGATCGATGGGGAGGGGAAAAAGACTTGGCCTGTCGACCGGTATCTGGTGGAAGGGCCACGCAAGACCGACTGGCTGGCCAAGGGGGTGGTGAAACATCACCGCACCATCGGCACCACGCTCAACACGCTGATCCGCACGGGTTTCACAATCGTGCATGTCGAGGAATTCCGTCCAACGGACGCGCAGATCGCGGCCATGCCGGACCTTGCGGAAGAGCTCGAGCGGCCGATGTTCCTGCTGGTTTCGGCGCGCCGATAGGTGCTCGAAGCCCGTTAGAGGGGCCGGTCGCGGCCAGCCCATATTTGCGGTCGCCGAGCAGACGGTTCTGGGTTATTCAGGCGTCGACGCGCTTTCCCTCCAGACCAGTCCCTCCCATGTCAGGCCTGCTTCTCGATCCGTGGTTCTACGCGGCCGCCGTCCCGGCGGTCATTCTGGTCGGCCTGTCCAAGGGCGGCTTCGGCGGCGCCGTCGGTTTCGTCGGCGTGCCGCTGATGGCGCTGATCATGCCGCCGGTCCAAGCGGCCGCCATCCTGCTGCCTATCCTGTGCCTTATGGACATCGTCTCGGTGTGGACGTGGTGGGGCGTATACGACCGCAAGATGCTGGTCGACATGATGCCGGGCGCCGTCGTTGGCATCGGGCTTGGCTGGCTGACGGCGGCACTGGTCACCGAGGAAGCGGTGCGGCTCATCGTCGGCGCCGTTGCCATCATCTTCGTGCTGCGCTGGCTTTACCTGCAATTTCGTCATGGTTCCGACCATGCGGCCGAACCCAATCGCGTGGCCGCGGCCCTATGGGGCACTGTCGCCGGGTTCACCAGCTTCGTCGCCCATGTCGGTGGCCCGCCCTTCCAGGTCTATGCCTTGCCCATCCGGCTCGACCCCAAGGTGCTGTCGGGCACGGCAGCGATCTTCTTTGCCGCCACCAACGCGCTGAAGCTCATCCCCTATTTCGCGCTCGGCCAGTTCGACACCGCCAATCTGACGGCATCGGCGGTGCTGATGCCGCTGGCGCCGTTGTCGACCATTGCCGGTGCATGGCTGGTGCGGCGGATGCGGCCGGAGATCTTTTATCCCTTCACCTATGCGACCGTGGCGGTCGTGGCCGTGAAGCTCCTGTGGGACGGGATCGCCGGCCTCATGTAGCGCATTCCAGCCCGCATCAGGCGGCGCTTGGCACCATGCGTCTTGGCCGGCCGAGCGCCATCGCGGCACCGGCGGCAAGGACCAGCACCATGCCCGCCAGGACAGCGAAGTCGTGCAGGGTCGGCTTCAGAACCATGTCGGTGATGATGACAAGCATGACCGCATAATCGAAGCGAGCCGCCCGCAGGATGCGGTGGCCATAGGCAAGGGCTGCGGGCGTCACGCCGTCCCTGGCGATCATCGCGGCCATGCGGTCGGCGGTCGGCTTGAAAACGAACATGCCGATGCAGAAGGTCGTGGCGTAGCCGGCAAGGCCGATCAGGACCCAGAGATCGGAGAAGCCGACCCAGAACGAGCACATGATCAATCCGAAGGCCAATGTCAGCATCGACATCGGCGCGAAGAAGCGGTTGCCCAACTCGCCGGTGGCGCGCATCGCCTGCAGCGTTCCCTGGATGTTGCCGGCACGATCCGCCAGCGTCGCCAGCACCATCAGCGTGAAGCCGCCGCCGACCCAAAGCGTCGCCGAAAGGATGTGCAGCAATTTGACGATGGAATACCAATCCATGGCTTTCTCCCCGATGCCCCTGGCGGCGCGTGCCATTGCCCGCCCGCCGATCAGATGTCGCAGCGTTTAGCGCCGCGGCTGTTTCGGTACGATGTCGCGGAAAACCGGCTGTGTTTCAGACTGCCGGATAACGAAAGGAGCAACTAATATGATGAACGCACCGCCCGGTTTTCTGCTATGTCGGCAGTGTCGGGGGACGCGACATCGTCCGGAAACAATGCCGATGCTAGTGCCGACGCTGGAAGTCCGGCGGCGACGGCGCTGGCCTGACGATCAACTCATTCCCAGCTTGGGAAAAGGCAATTCGGGGGACTAATATGCAAGGGACAGCACGGAATTTCTTCACGCTGGCGATCATCTATGCGCTGTGCGGCATGGCACTCGGCATCCACATGGCCATCAGCGACGACCACGGCCAGATGCCGACCCACGCCCACACGATGGTGGCTGGCTGGCTGATGTCGGCGGTCTTCGCGTTCTTTTACCACCTGTTTCCGGCAGCCGGGCAAAAGACACTGGCCCTCGTCCATTTCTGGCTGACGGCAATCAGCGGCATCGGGCTCATGATCGGCCTTTATATACTGCTTGCCGGAAATCCGGGGATCGAGCCGTTACTCGGGATATCGTCGATCGGCTTCTACGCAGGCATGCTGCTGTTCGCCTTCATTGCCTTGCCGGTGGTGTGGAAAAAGGCCTGAGTGAAGGCTGAAACCTGGCCTGTGCGGCTGTGCTGTTACGGCACAGAAACACGGCATTGGGTCAAAAAATATCAGGGGTGTTAAGGGTTCATTAAGCTTTACAGGCGTTTACTATGTCCATCCAGTGATCTGGATTCTTACCGAGTGGTTGGAGCCACTTTGTTTGACGCCTCCCTGTTAAACTCCTGAGAGCCGCCTTATCCGCGGCTCTTTTTTTGTCCGAATTCCGGCGGTATCCCGCACAGCCGAGCGCTGTTAACCTTCTGTTAAACATGTGCTTGCCTTCACCCCGGACGAAGCGCATTTTCAAGCTTCAGTCTTATAGGGTCTCGGGTGTATCGGCAGAGAGCCGAATCGGCCGATTGCAAGTGCAGGGGCGTTATCAATGAACGAGCCTTCGAAGGGCATTGCGAAAACCGTGAAGCTGGCGGAGCGCCGGGTTTTTTCGCACTCCTTCAAACCGCTTTACCAGGAAGGCATGGGACTGGTCGAACAGGCGGCGGAGTATCTCGACGGCAAGGGCCGGGCCGAGGCCAAGAAACTGTCGCGGCTGGCGGCCACGCTCTACGCGGCCGAATCGATGCGGCTGACCACCAGGCTGATGCAGGTCGCCTCGTGGCTGCTTTTGCAGCGCGCGGCGAATTCCGGCGAGATGACCCGCGACCAGGTCGCATCGGAAAAGTCCAAGGTGCGCCTCGACACCGCTTCCGCCCATGACGAGGCGGCCGGCTGGGCCGAACTGCCGAATGATTTCCTCGACCTCGTCAACCGGTCGCTGCGCCTGCAGGCATTGGTGCGCCGCATGGATGAAGAGATCTACGGCGCCGGCGCGGTGGTCGACGTGCAGCCCGTCGCTCGCCGACCCAATCCGGTCTCGGACCAGATCAGCCTGCTCAACACGGCGTTCGCCCGCAATTAAGCGATTTCGCAATCGCTCCCCTTGAAATTGCAAGGGTTGTTTCCGGTTTGTTCACATTTCGCTGGCATCGCTGTCCGCCGGGGGTAAAGTCACCGGATGGGGGACGCGATTCGCATCATCGGTATCGATCCGGGGCTCAGGCGCACCGGCTGGGGCATCGTCGAGAGCCTCGGCAATTCGTTGCGTTTTGTCGCTTCGGGTACCGTGCGCTCCGAGGACAAGGCGGCGCTGGCGACGCGGCTCTGCCAACTGCATGACGGGCTCGCCGAAGTCCTGCATCAGGCCATGCCGCATGAGGCCGCCGTCGAACAGACCTTCGTCAACAAGGACGCCGTTGCGACGCTGAAGCTCGGCCAGGCACGCGGCATCGCCATGCTGGTCCCGGCGCGGGCGGGCCTCGTCGTCGCCGAATATGCGCCCAATGCGGTGAAGAAGGCGGTGATCGGCGTCGGCCACGGCGACAAGAAGCAGATCCACATGATGGTGAAGGTGCTGCTGCCGAAGGCGATCTTCGACACCGAACACGCCGCCGACGCGCTGGCCATCGCGATCTGCCACGCGCATCACCGGCAGAGTGCTGCCTATCGGCTGGCGGCATTGGCATCATGAGAGGCTGTTGGGGATGATCGGCAAGCTCATGGGTACGCTCGACGAGGTCGACGAGGATTTCTGCCTCGTCGACGTGCACGGCGTAGGCTACGTCGCCTATTGCTCGGTGCGCACGCTCGCCGCGCTGCCTTCGCCCGGCGAGGCGGTGGTGCTGTTCATCGAGACCTATGTGCGCGAGGACATGATCCGGCTCTACGGCTTCCAGTCGCAGCTCGAGCGCGAATGGTTTCGGTTGCTGATGAACAACGTGCCGGGTGTCGGCGCCAAGGTGGCGCTGGCCATCCTGTCGACGCTGGCGCCGGCCGACCTCGCCAATGCCATTGCACTGCGCGACATCGCCATGATTTCCCGCGCCCCTGGCGTCGGCAAGAAGGTGGCCGAGCGCATCGTCACCGAATTGAAGAACAAGGCGCCGGCCTATGCCGGCGCTTCGGGCACGATCGGCCTGAAGCAGGAACTCGGTGAAGGCATGGCGCCGGCGCCGATCACCGACGCTGTCTCGGCCCTGGTCAACCTCGGCTATTCGCGCGACACCGCCGCCAATGCGATATCGGCGGCGCTGAAGACGGCGGGTGAGGACGCAGATGCCTCGAAACTGATCCGCTTCGGACTGAAGGAATTGGCACGGTGATTGCTTGAAAACAAAATTCCAACTACAATATGCTTTGTAAGTAATTTCTCAGAAAGTAAGACAATGGGTGCTTACGCAAGCCTGACATCGAAAGGCCAGCTTACCATCCCGAAGGACGTCAGGGATGCACTGTCGCTCAAGGCGGGTGACATGATCGCCTGGACGGTAGTTGATGGCTACTTGATCGGAACGCCACGCAATCTCGACTTTGCCGACCTAGCCGGATTCCTGGGAGATCCGCCCGGCGGCCCGGCTTCGCTCGAGGAAATCGATGCAGCGGTTCGGGACGCGGTTGGACGGCATGTTGTCGGGGACGCGCCGAAGGGCAGGCATGAGGGCGACGCGTGACGTCGATAGGCATCGATACGAACGTTCTGCTTCGAATGGTGCTGAACGATGATGCCGAGCAAAGGGCAAAAGCCTTGGCTTTCGGCAAAGGCCTTAGTGAGGATACCCCAGGCTTTGTCAGCCTGATCGTCCTGGTCGAGTTCAGTTGGTCGCTGATTTCTCGCTACAGGATGTCCAGGGAACAAGTCCTGGCGGCAATTCAAAGACTGCTGAAAATCAGAACGCTGGTTTTCGAGGATTTCGATGCCATCGTGATCGCGCTCGAAAGGTCCAACATGCCGCAGGTTGACTTTGCCGATGCGCTCATCGCCGAACACAACCGAAATGCGGGCTGTTCCCACACAGTCACTTTCGATCTGCAGGCTGCAAGGTCCATTGCAAGCATGGAATTGCTGGCATGAGCCTTTCCCCCCGTCTCATTGCACCGGAAAAGCGCGGCGAGGATGCCGAACAGACCTTGCGGCCGCAGACGCTCGACGATTTTGTCGGCCAGGCGGCGGTGCGGGCCAATCTCAAAGTGTTCATCGAGGCCGCCAAGGGCCGCAAGGAGGCGCTCGACCATGTGCTGTTCGTAGGGCCGCCGGGGCTGGGCAAGACGACGCTGGCGCAGATCATGGCGCGTGAGCTCGGCGTCAATTTCCGCTCCACCTCCGGGCCGGTCATCGCCAAGGCAGGCGATCTCGCGGCGCTGCTGACCAATCTCGAAGAAGGCGATGTGCTGTTCATCGACGAGATCCACAGGCTCAACCCGGCAGTAGAGGAAATCCTCTACCCGGCGATGGAGGATTTCCAGCTCGACCTGATCATCGGCGAGGGACCGGCGGCGCGCTCGGTCAAGATCGACCTTGCCCGTTTCACCCTGGTGGCAGCCACCACGCGGCTCGGCCTGCTCACCAATCCATTGCGTGACCGCTTCGGCATTCCGGTGCGGCTCAATTTCTACACGGTCGAAGAGTTGGAGCAGATCGTGCGGCGCGGCGCGCGCATCCTGCAGATGCCGCTGGGCAACGACGGCGCGCTCGAGATCGCGCGGCGCGCGCGCGGCACGCCGCGCATCGCCGGACGGCTGTTGCGGCGCGTGCGCGATTTCGCCTCGGTCGCCGGTGACGGCCATGTCGACCGCCTGATCGCCGACGAGGCGCTGACCCGGCTCGAAGTCGACGCACTCGGGCTCGACGCGCTCGACCGCCGCTATCTCGGCATGATCGCGCGCAATTTCGGCGGCGGGCCGGTCGGCATCGAGACGATCGCGGCGGGCCTGTCCGAGCCGCGCGATGCCATCGAGGACATCATCGAACCCTATCTGATCCAGCAGGGCTTCATCCAGCGCACGCCGCGCGGACGCGTGCTCACCGCCAACGCCTGGCGCCATCTCGGGCTCGACGCGCCCAAGGACTTGGCGCAGCAGCAGATCAATCTGTTCCAGGAAGAGTAGCCGCCGAAGCGGCTTTTCACGCCGCCGATCAAGCATCAGTGAACGGGCCTGCGCAAATTCTCCTCATCTTCGCCGGCTTGCCGGCGTATTGCTGGGTTGTATCGGCTCGCTGCCTCATGAATGTCGTCCTCCCAAATCCAGATCGTTTTTGGGCGACAGGCATCAGCGCATGCCGAAATGAGGTGTCGGAGCCACTTTGATGATAACCAGACGCGGGTTCCTGCGCTTCATCGGCGGATCGTTCCTGTCGGTCGCCTCGTTCAGTGCGTACGCCATCGGCATCGAGCCGATGCTGCTGACGCATGTGAAGCGCTATGCGCTCACGCCACCGCATTGGCCCGCCGGGTTGAAGCTTCGCGTCGTCGCCCTTGCCGATATCCACGCCTGCCGGCCGTGGATGACGCCGCAGCGGATCGCTTCGCTCGCCGAAGAGGCGAATGCACTGCAGCCGGACCTGATCGTGCTGCTCGGCGACTACATAGCCGGCATGCGCCTGGTGTCGCAAAGGGTGACGCCGCCGGAATGGGCTGGCGCCCTGTCGGGCCTCAAGGCGCCGCTCGGCGTGCTGTCGATCCTCGGCAATCACGACTGGTGGGCCGACGGCTTCGCGCAGCGTGCCGAAGTCGGCCCGACGATCGCGCGCAAGGCTCTGGAGAAAGTCGGTATCCCGGTTCTGGAGAACGACGCCGTGCGTCTGGAAAAGGACGGACATGGGGTATGGATCGCCGGCCTCGCCGACCAGTTGGCGCTGTTGCCGAAAAAGAAGCACGAGCCCGCCAGGGGATTGGACGATCTCGACGGCACGCTGGCCAAGATCAGCGACGCCGCGCCGGTCATCCTGCTGGCGCACGAACCGGATATTTTTCCAAATGTGCCGTGGCGTGTGTCGCTGACGCTATCGGGACACACCCATGGCGGGCAGGTGCGGCTGTTCGGCTATTCGCCCATCGTGCCGTCGCAGTTCGGCAATCGCTACGCCTATGGCCATGTCATCGAGGACGATCGTAACCTGATCGTCTCGGGCGGGCTCGGCTTCAGCAATTTGCCCATCCGTTTCGGCATGCGTCCGGAGATCCTGCAGATCGACCTCGGCTGACCGGCACTTCAGGGCAGACGTCGGATTGCATCCATCACATCAGGCTCGGCCTTGTCGCCATTGAACGCATCGACCACGCCGAAAGCGCCGCCATAGCTCCACAGCGACCATGAGAAGCCGTGCGCTTCGGACCGCGCGATCATGTCCCTGACATAGGCGGCACGGTACCGCGCCGGCATCACATGGGCATTGCCATATTCCTGGCGGATCATGCCGAACTCGCCCAGCGTGATGTCTTCCGGCTTGATGCCGTTGACCTTCGCCCAGGCTTCGACGGCCTTGAACGGCGCATCCATCAGGCCAAGCAGCTTGTCGGCACTGTCCATGCTGGCGACCTGCTCGTCGAGATAGGCGAGCAGGCCGCTCTGCCGCGCCCAGGGCGCCTCTGCCTTGATACGGGCGCGGATGGTGTCAAGCGTCACATCGAGCTGCGCCTTCGGCACCGCGGTCAGCGGATAGGGCAGGCCGGTCACATAAGGGATAAAGTCGCCGGCCCAGGTCGCGCCCTGGTGGGTCAGCAGGAACGGGTCGTAGGAGTGGAAGGTCCAGATGACGTTGTCGTCAGGGATCGCCCTCGGATCGATCTTCTCAAGAGACGAGGCGGCGGAATAGCAGGCTCCGGTCAGGACCAGCGTCAGTTTCGTCGCCGAGGCACGCGCCGCCGCGAACAGCTTGCGCTGGCGGTCGGGCCACAGGTTGGTGCCGTCGCTGTCGCAATCGACGATCGGCTCGTTCATCGGTTCGAGAGCGACCTTTTCGGGATCTTCGCCAGCCAGCGTGCGGGCCATGCCGCGAACCATCTCGACATAGCGCCCGAAGGTCGCGGGATCGTCCATCACCTCGCCCATGCCGATCGTGCGGCTGCCGCCGGCCGGGATCAGGTGCATGTCGACGATCACCTTCAGCCCGGCGTGGTTGATCATGCGTGCCGAGTCCAGCACGCTGGCATAGAGCTGGTCACGAAGGCCTGTTGTCTTGTTCGAGAGAAAAGGCGACGGATCGACGGGCATGCGCAGGAAATCGAAGCCGGCATCCTTCAACGCCTCGAGGTCGGCCTCCTCGAGGAACTTGCGCCATTCCGGGAAGGGCAGGATGGCATTGGCATCACCCCACTGATCCTCGCCGGGCCAGGTGACCCACTGGTCGAGATTGAGACCGCGCTTCATCGAGAAGGTCGCCGCCTCACACGAAAGTGTCGACGCCACCAGCGCCAGCACGACTGCCGTCAAGGTCTTGATCATCGTCGTCAACAGTGCCATCGGGTTCATGCGCCAAAAAATACCTGCCGCGTCGGCATCCAAAAGGGAAGCGCAAATGGGCGATCATGGTGAATCGGCGGCATTGCTGGCCGGGCTTTCCGGTGCGCTGACCGAGTTCGGCCACCGGCTGATGGCGCGGGTCTATTATGCCGATACCGATTTCTCAGGCGTCGTCTATCACGCGCGCTATCTCGAATTCCTGGAGCGCGGCCGCTCCGACTATCTCAGGCTCACCGGCGTGCATCACACCGAGCTTGCCGACGGCAAGCATGGCGAGAAGATCGTATGGGTGGTGCGCCGCATGGAGATCGACTTCCGCATCCCCGCCCGCATCGACGACATACTGACCGTCGACACCCGCACGGAGACCATCTCAGGCGCGCGCATCTTCATGGCGCAGCAGCTCAAGCTCGGCGACGAGGTGCTGGTCGAGGCCAGGGTCGAGGCGGCGATCATCGGCGAGAACGGCCGGCCGAGACGCTTCCCCAGGGAATGGGTCGCGGCCTTCATGCCTAGGGCACGTTGAGATTCAAGTGATGCCGGCCTGCGATGCCCGGGCGCGGCAATGCGCCGCGCCTAATGGACTAACCCATCCTTAACCATAACGGTTCATGAAGAGATTGGTGAAGATTGGCGTTATCCAGCGCCTTCCTTTCACCAATATTTGCCCCGAAAAGGCCGCTAACGGCACGGTTTGGGGTGTCCGGTAGCTTCGTGCGAACCGACCACAAGGGATGCCATGGGCCAGCCGCCAGCTTCGCCCGGAAAATCTTAAGGACGTAACGATGGAAAATATCGCACTCGCCGAACCGGGCGCGCAATTGTCGATTTGGGCCCTGTTCATGCAGGCCAGCTGGGTGGTCAAGCTGGTCATGATCGGGCTGCTCTGCGCCTCGGTGTGGACCTGGGCGATCATCGTCGACAAGCTGGTCGCCTATGGCCGCATGCGGCTGGCTCTGAACCGCTTCGAGCAGGTTTTCTGGTCCGGGCAGTCGCTGGAGGAGCTCTACCGCACGCTCGCCGACCGCAAGACGACAGGCATGGGCGCCATTTTCGTCGCCGCCATGCGCGAATGGAAGAAGAGTTTCGAGAAAGGCGCCAAGTCGCCACTCGGCCTGCAGACCCGCATCGACAAGGCCATGGACCTGGCGCTGACCCGCGAGATGGAAAAGCTGGAGGGGCGTCTCGGCTTTCTCGCCACGACCGGTTCGGCGGCGCCGTTCATCGGCCTGTTCGGCACCGTCATCGGCATCATGACGTCGTTCCAGGCCATCGCCGGCTCCAAGAACACCAGCCTCGCGGTGGTCGCGCCCGGCATCGCCGAAGCGCTGCTGGCGACGGCCATCGGCCTGCTTGCCGCCATTCCGGCGGTCATCGCCTATAACAAGCTGTCATCGGATGCGAGCAAGATCGCGGTGCGCATGGAGGGGTTCTCCGACGAGTTCTCCGCCATACTCTCGCGCCAAATCGATGAAAAAGTCGCGCCGAAGGCCTGAGGAGTAACGAGATGGGCATGTCCGTAGGCATGGGAGGGCGCGGCGGGCGTGGCCACCGGCGGCGCGGCCGTCACCATGCGTTGATGTCGGAGATCAACGTCACCCCGATGGTCGACGTGATGCTCGTGCTTTTGATCATCTTCATGGTCGCGGCGCCGATGCTGACGGTCGGCGTGCCGATCGACCTGCCGGACACGCAGGCCAAGGCGATGAATGCCGACACCCAGCCGATCACCGTCTCGATCGACGCGACCGGCAAGATCTTCCTGCAGGAGACCGAGATTCCGATCGAAGAACTGGTGGCCAAACTGCAGGCGATCTCGAAGACCGGTTATGAAGAGCGCATCTTCATTCGTGGCGACAAGTCGACCGACTACGGCACGGCCATGAAGGTCATGGCTCGCATCTCGGCCGCCGGCTACAAGAACATCGGCCTGGTTTCACTGCAGGAACAGGATCAATAGACGCACGATGAGGACCGGCCTCACCACATCGGTGATCTTGCATACGGCGGTGCTGGCCTTCGGCCTGTTCACGCTGTCGGCGCCGGCCGCGCTGCCGTCCGCGGACGTCGAGTCGGTCGCGGTCGACATCGTGCCGATGGAGGCCATCGCGCAGACCTTGCAGGGCGACAAGAAGGCCGTGATGCATGAAAAGCCGGCGCCGTTGCCGACGCAGCGTCCCGACATCGTGCCAAATGCGCAGAAGGTGGGCGAAAACAGCGTCGACACCGACAAGCCGATAACGCCGGAAGCCAAGCCGAAACCCGTCGACACGACCTCGGCCCCGGCGCCAGCGCCGACCCCGAAGGAAATCCCGAAGACCGAGGACGTGCCGAAGCCGCAGGAAAAGCCCAAGCCCATTCCGGCGACGGAAGTGGCGCCAGCGCCGACGCCCAAGCAAGAGGTCAAGCCCGAGCCGGTCAAGCAGACGGAGCCCAAGCCGACGCCGGCCAAGCCGGCGCCGACCCCGCCGCCGCAGGACAAGACCGCCGCTATCGATCCGACCCCCGAGGTCAAGCCGGATGCCGTCGCCGAGGCCATAGCCAAGGAACCGCCGCCCGAAGAGACCCAATTGCCGAGTTCCGCGCCGGCCCCGGAAGCCCGGCCAAAGCCGCAACAGGCACAGGCCGAAAGCGCCAAGGCGCCTGGCCGCAAGAATGCCGACAAGCCGGTCAAGGAAGCCTCGTCCAAGCCGAAGTCCGACGACAAGCAATTCAACGCCAACGAAATTTCGGCCCTGCTCGACAAGCAGAAGCCGTCCGGCGGCGGCGCCAAGCGCTCGACCCAGCAGGCGTCGCTCGGCGGCGACAAGGATCAGGGCCAGAAGCTGTCGAAGTCGGAGCAGGGCGCCTTGGAAAGCCAGCTCGGCGGTTGCTGGACCTTGCCGGCCGGGCTTGAAGGCTCGGAGAATTTCGTCGTCGTCGTCCGTTTCAATCTGAACAACTCCGGCAAGCTCGACGGCCGTCCGTCCGTTGAAACATCGAGCGGCAACAGGCAGTTCGATGAGAGTGCGGTGCGCGCGGTTCAGAAATGCGACATGGCCGGCCTGCAGGTTCCCGCCGGCAAGCAGGACATCTGGAACGACATCCGGGTCACCTTCGATCCAAGGGAGATGCTCGGCCTGTAGGCCCTGACATCCGAAAATCAGTATGAGAAGCGAGAAGACATGAAATCAATCCTCAAGCCGCTCCTGATGATTGCCGCGATGGCGATGGGCATGACCGCTGCAGGCACTCTGCCGGCGCTGGCGCTCGTCGAGCTCAACGTCAACAAGGGCAATGTCGAGCCGCTGCCGATCGCCATCACGGATTTCCAGGGCGGCGATGCGCTTGGCGCCCAGATTTCCCAGATCGTCACCGCCGATCTCAAGCGCTCCGGCCTGTTCGCGCCGATCGACAAGAGCGCCTTCATCGAGAAGATCGCCAATCCGGACGCGACCCCTCGCTTCGACGACTGGAAGGTGATCAACGCGCAGGCGCTGGTCACCGGCAGCGTCAGCAAGGAAGCAGACGGGCGCATCCGCGCCCAGTACCGGCTGTGGGACACTTTTGCCGGCCAGCAGATGGCCGGCGAGCAGTTCTTCGCCAACGACGCCAATCAGCGCCGCGTCGCCCACATCATCGCCGATGCCATCTATGAGCGGCTGACCGGCGAGAAGGGCTATTTCGACACGCGCGTCGTCTTCATCGACGAATCCGGCGCCAAGAACGCGCGCAAGAAGCGCCTCGCCATCATGGACCAGGACGGCGCCAACATCCGCTATCTCTCGGACGGGCGGTCGATCGTGCTGACGCCGCGCTTCTCGCCGAACCGGCAGGAAATCACCTACATGTCCTATGAGAGCGGCCAGCCACGGGTCTATCTCCTGCAGATCGAGACCGGGCAGCGCGAACTCGTCGGCAATTTTCCCGGCATGACCTTTGCGCCGCGCTTCTCGCCAGACGGCCAGAAGGTGATCATGAGCCTGCTGCGCGACGACGGCAATTCCAACATCTTCGCCATGGACCTGCGCAGCCGTTCGACGACGCGGCTGACCAACTCGACCGCCATCGACACCTCACCCTCCTATTCGCCCGACGGCAGCAAGGTGGTGTTCACCTCCGACCGTGGCGGCCGCGCGCAGATCTACGTCATGGGCGCAGACGGCTCGGGCCAGACCCGCATTTCCTTCGGCGACGGCGTCTATTCGACGCCGGTGTGGTCGCCGCGCGGCGATCTCATTGCCTTCACCAAGCAGACCGGCGGCGAATTCCAGATCGGCGTCATGAAGACCGACGGCTCGGGCGAACGCATCCTGTCCTCCGGCTTCCAGCAGGAAGGCCCGACCTGGGCGCCGAACGGCCGCGTGCTGATGTTCTTCCGCGACTCCAATGGCGGTCCGAAACTGGTTTCCGTCGATCTCACCGGCCGCAACGAGCAGCCGATCCCGACCGCGAATTTTGCTTCGGATCCGGCCTGGTCGCCGTTGCTGGAATAAGACAGGAATTTGCGAATTGAAGAATTGAAGAGATGGAGAAAGCAGAGGGCTACGTTAAGCGAGCAAAGGATTTAGAGGTCTACAAGCGCGCTTACGTGGTCTCTCTCGCGGTTCACAAGGCCACGCTTGCTTTCCCCAAAATAGAGCAATACGCGCTGGCCGATCAATTGCGGCGTTCCAGCAAAGGGATTTGCGCCAATCTGGCCGAGGGGTTTGCCAAACAGACCCACTCCAAAGCCGAATTCGCCCGGTTCATTTCGATGGCCATGGGATCGTGCAGTGAAGTCGAGACGTGGATTTCATACGCGTTCGATCTTGGATACATCTCACAGGCGCAACGAGACGAGTGGCTACAATTCTATGCCCACGTGTACGGAATGCTGGTGAACCTCAGAGAGAAGCTAAGGTGAGCAGCCTTCTTCAATTCCTCAGTTCTCCAGCTCTTCAACTCCCCTTACATTCCCCCTTTTCCATGTCTTCGTCGCGTTTTGGCCGCATTTCCGCCTAGGGTCCGCGCCAACTGTGGCTTATGACAAAACGGCTGCGGACGGGCAGCTTAAACCAAATTTTAACCGTGTTTCTTGAATGCCGGTTAACCCAAACGTGGTTACTGGGTGATCAACGAAATCACTCGAATGCGAAGGAGAGGCGGCATGGGCCGTATCGCAGCACTTACCAGAAACCCGGTCATGATCGCGCTGGTGGCGATGCTCGCCGTCGCCGGTTGCGCTTCGAAGAAGACCCCGAACAACGCGGCCGACCTTGGCCTCAATGGCGCGGGTGCCGCGACACCCGGCTCGGCGCAGGACTTCACCGTCAACATCGGCGACCGTATCTTCTTCGATACGGACTCGACGTCGATCCGGGCCGACGCGCAGACGACTCTTTCGCGTCAGGCGCAGTGGCTGAACCAGTACAAGCAGTATGCCATCGTCATCGAAGGCCATGCCGACGAGCGCGGCACGCGCGAATACAATCTGGCGCTCGGTGCCCGCCGCGCGGCCGCCACCCGCGACTTCCTGGTCTCCAAGGGCGTTTCAGCCAGCCGCCTCAAGACGATTTCCTACGGCAAGGAACGTCCGGTCGCCGTATGCGATGACATCTCCTGCTGGTCGCAGAATCGCCGCGCCGTCACCACGCTCAGCGGCGCTGGTTCCTGATCGGCAAAAATACAACACACTTCTGCGAAAGGCGGCCTCCGGGCCGCCTTTTTCACATCCTGACGCTCGAAACAAAATTTGGCCGAAGTCTCGCGCCCTGCTATGAGCCGAGGGCGCTTGGCTGGTCTCACATCGATTGGGAAGGCGCGAACAAGCTAATGATTGGACGGCGAGAGGCACATGCATTTGAGATCGGTTCTGAGTGGCACGCTTGCGCTGCTGCTCCTATCAGGCGTAACCGCTTTGGCGAGCGGTTCCGGGCAATCAACCGAGAGCGGTTTTTCCTTCCATCTGCCGACACTTGAGTTGCCCAGCCTTTTCGGTGAGAAGAAAAAGCAGGATCAGGTCCAGCTCGCGCAGTCGAGCGGCGCCGGCGTAACCGGGCTCGAGGACCAATTGCGGCAGCTGACCGGCAAGGTCGAGGAACTCAATTTCCAGATCCTGCAGATGCAGGAGCAGATCCGCAAACAGCAGGAAGACAACGAGTTCCGCTTCCAGCAGCTGGAAGGCGTGCCGCAAGGTGGACAACCGGCGCAGAAGAAATCAGATGCCACCACCGGAACCAACACCAACGTGGCCTCGGCCCCGGCAACCCAGGCGCCGGCTGATGCCGGCGCCGCGCCCGGCAGCGATCAATCCACGGGCGGCAAGACCGTCGAGGACGTCATCGTCGAATCACCCGATGGCGACCCTGGCAAGGTGATCCCCGGCAAGGGAGCGCCCGAAAAGACCTTTGGTTCCATCACCGTCGACAAGAATGGCAATGTGATCGATGCCGGCGGCAGCACGCAGGCAACCGCGCCGGCACAGGACATGGCACCAGCCACCGGCGCACCTGCCAAGGCCGGCAAGTCCGGCGGCACGGTGGTCGCGGCGCTGCCCGCCACCAACAACCCCGAAGAGCTCTATCGCAACTCCTACCAGTTCATCCTGTCGGGCGACTACGGCACCGCCGAACAGGGTTTCCGCGACCATATCTCCCGCTTCCCCAAGGACGCCAAGACGGCGGACGCGCATTACTGGCTGGGGGAATCGCTGCTTGGCCAGCAGAAATACCGCGACGCGGCAGAAGTCTTCCTCGCCGCCAGCAAGGACTATCCCAAGGCCAAGAAGGCACCCGACATGCTGCTGAAGCTCGGCGTGTCGCTGGTCGGCCTCAAGCAGCATGATGTCGCCTGCGCCACCTTCAGCGAGGTCGGCAAACGCTATCCCGATATTTCCAACACACTCAAGGAACGCGTCAAGCAGGAGAAGGCCTTGGCTGCGTGCTGATTTTTCCTTGGGATGTCGCAGTCCCAAACCCGGGACCACATTTTGGCGACATGCATTGATGCTCGACACCGAGCCTGATCTTTCGACGAGACTTTTTTCGCATATCGATTTTTCCAACGGCGCTGTTGCGGCCGTATCGGGCGGCAGCGACTCGACCGCGCTCCTTCTCCTTCTCAAACAGCATCTCGATAAAACCGCACCGTCCGCCAGACTGTTGGCCGTGACGGTCGACCACGGCTTGCGGCAGGGTTCGGCTGATGAGGCGCGGGCCGTGGCGAAGCTTTGCGCGGAACGCGGCATCGCCCACCGCGTCCTGGCCTGGTCCGGAGAAAAACCGTCGACCGGCCTGCCGGCGGCAGCGCGAGAGGCGCGCTACCGGCTGCTGGCCAGCGCCGCCCGGGCGGAAGGCATCGGCTTGATCGTGACCGGACATACATCCGACGACCAGGCCGAGACGGTGCTGATGCGGCGCGATCGCAACGATGCGGCCCGCGACGAGGGACGGGGTCTTGCCGGCATGGCGCCCGCCACCTTGCATGAGTGGCGCGACTGGATCGTGCGACCGCTTCTTGGCATCCGGCGTTCTGCGCTGCGCGATTTTCTGCGGCGCCAACAGGTCGGCTGGGCCGAGGACCCGACCAATGCCGATGAAGCCTTCGAGCGGCCGCGCATACGCGCAACGCTTGCGGGGGAGGCCGGCGCACAGCGCATGACCGACGCGCTGGCGTTGGCAGCGCAGGAGGCCGACGCCCGCACCCGGCTTGGCGCCGAAGCCGCCTGTCTGATCGAGCGCTTTGCCAGCCAGCCGGCATCGGGCCTCATCAGGCTCGACCCGGCCCTGCTCGGCGCCGGCGACGACCGGGCGGCCGTCTACGCGCTGCGCATTCTGCTCGCGACGTCGGGCGGGATTGCCTTCCTGCCGGACCAGGCTCGCAGCGAGGCGTTGTTCGCCCGGCTGAAGGCCGGATTTCTTTGCGCCACATTGTCGCGGACGGTGGTCGACTTCAGGCGCGCCGGCATCTTCCTGCGCCGGGAGATGCGGGGCTTGCCGGCGGCAGCGGCAGTGGTCGACGCCGCCATCTGGGACGGGCGCCGCCAAATCACATTGAACGACGCCAACGGCGCATTGTTGATCGCCCCATTCGGGGCAGTGGCGGCGAAGCGGCTGGCTGTCGACCGGGGCGAGACGCCGCCAAGCCTGATGCGTGCGGCATTGGCGGCTGAACCAGCCCTGCTGCAAGCCGTCGAGAAGGCTGGTCCGGTGCCTGATCGGCCCGCATCGCAAGGGTTCGCGGCCTCGCCGGTCGTTGCTCCCTTTGCCCGCTTCCTGCCGTCCTTCGATCTGGCTCCGGCGCGCGCCGTCGCCGGGTTGATCGGAGCGGCGCCACTTCCCGCCTTGCCATTGCGTGGCCACGGTGCCGGTTGATGCTGCGTGAAAGCTTAACCCATACATGCTGTTCTGCTTGGCAAGGGGGGACGCTCTCCCTATGTTAGGCCCAAGTTTCCTCTCATGATGCCGTCCGCTCGCGGACGCCAACGGGACAATTGATGAATCCGAACTATCGCAACCTCGCGCTCTGGGCGATCATAGCGGTCCTGCTCATCGCCCTCTTCAATCTGTTCCAGACGCCGCAGACGCGCGGGGCTTCGAGCGATGTGCCTTATTCGCAGTTCCTGCAGGATGTCGCGGCCGGGCGGGTCAAGACGGTGACCATCGCGGGCGCCCGCATCACCGGCACCTACACAGACAATTCCAGCGGCTTCCAGACCTATTCGCCCGGCGATCCCCAGCTGGTCTCGCGTCTGGAGGACAAGAACGTCACCATCAATGCACGGCCCGAGACCGACGGCTCCAATTCGCTGTTCGGCTACCTGATCTCGTGGCTGCCGATGATCCTCATCCTCGGTGTCTGGATATTCTTCATGCGCCAGATGCAGTCCGGCTCCGGGCGCGCCATGGGCTTCGGCAAGTCGAAGGCCAAGCTCCTGACCGAGGCGCATGGCCGCGTCACCTTCCAGGACGTCGCCGGCGTCGACGAGGCCAAGGAAGATCTCGAAGAGATCGTCGAGTTCCTGCGCGATCCGCAGAAGTTCCAGCGCCTCGGCGGCAAGATTCCGCGCGGCGTTCTGCTGGTCGGCCCTCCCGGCACCGGTAAGACGCTGCTTGCTCGCTCGGTCGCCGGCGAAGCCAACGTGCCGTTCTTCACCATTTCGGGCTCGGATTTCGTCGAGATGTTCGTCGGCGTCGGCGCCAGCCGCGTCCGCGACATGTTCGACCAGGCCAAGAAGAATGCGCCCTGTATCATCTTCATCGACGAAATCGACGCCGTTGGCCGCCACCGCGGTGCGGGCCTCGGCGGTGGCAATGACGAGCGCGAGCAGACGCTGAACCAGCTGCTGGTCGAGATGGACGGCTTCGAGTCAAACGAAAGCATCATCCTGATCGCCGCCACCAACCGACCCGACGTGCTCGATCCGGCATTGCTGCGTCCAGGCCGTTTCGACCGCCAGGTGGTGGTGCCGAACCCCGACATCGTCGGCCGCGAGAAGATCCTCAAGGTGCATGTGCGCAACGTGCCGTTGGCGCCCAATGTCGACCTCAAGGTCGTCGCTCGTGGTACGCCCGGCTTCTCCGGCGCCGACCTGATGAACCTGGTCAACGAATCCGCGCTGATGGCGGCGCGGCGCAACAAGCGCCTCGTCACCATGGCCGAGTTCGAGGATGCCAAGGACAAGATCATGATGGGCGCCGAGCGCCGCTCGTCGGCGATGACCCAGGCCGAGAAGGAGCTGACCGCCTACCATGAGGCCGGCCATGCCATCCTGGCGTTGAACGTGCCGTCGGCCGATCCGCTGCACAAGGCAACCATCATCCCGCGCGGACGCGCGCTCGGCATGGTCATGCAGTTGCCGGAAGGCGACCGCTACTCCATGAGCTACAAATACATGATCTCGCGCCTCGCCATCATGATGGGGGGCCGCGTCGCCGAGGAGTTCAAGTTCGGCAAGGAGAACATCACGTCGGGCGCTTCCTCCGACATCGAGCAGGCGACCAAGCTGGCGCGCGCCATGGTCACGCGCTGGGGCTTCTCCGACAAGCTCGGCCATGTCGCCTATGGCGACAATCAGGAGGAAGTGTTCCTCGGCCATTCGGTGGCGCGCACGCAGAACATCTCGGAAGAGACCGCGCAGATCATCGACGGCGAAGTGCGCCGCCTGATCGACGAGGCCTATTCGACGGCGAAGTCGGTGCTGACCAAGAAGAAGAAGGAATGGATCGCGCTTGCGCAAGGCCTGCTCGAGTACGAGACGCTGTCGGGTGACGAGATCAAGCAACTGATCGCGGGTGAGAAGCCCTCGCGCGACCTTGGCGACGACACGCCGCCGAGCCGTGGCTCGGCCGTTCCGAAGTCCGGCGGCCGCCGCAAGAAGGGTCCCGAGCCCGAAGGCGGCATGGAGCCGCAGCCGCAAGGCTAGACTAGACCAGAGCGGTTCATCGTTTCACGGAACGCAGAAGAGCTCTATTCTTTTGTTTGACGCTATTCCCGATTCAGGCGACGCGCTTCAAGTCTTTGTTTTATGCCTGTCGTTGCCCCAGAACTGAACCAGTTTTGGGCGACATCGCGTCAGGGGGCGCGCCGGACGTACGTTGGAGCGTCATCCTCGGGCGTGTCCCGAGGACCTGCAAACGCAACCGAGTTGGCGGTTCCCAACTCATACCCGGCGCCCAGATGTCGCCCGACAGCAGATCCTCGGGACGAGTCCGAGGATCAAGGCTCAACGTCTGCGTGAACAACGGTGAACCGCTTTATCCGCCGCATTCGATTTTTATGATTCAGCTTTCAGCCGCGCATTGCACAGGCTGTAATAACCGCCGCCCTTCTGGATCCAGCGAAGGCCGTTCAACGTACCCGCCTCCTTGTTGTCATGGTAACCCTGCAGGCAGGTCTTCATCCGCGCCTTCGCGGGCTTTTCGGTCTTGAACTCGGCGGCGAGGGTGGTCGGGAATGTCACGCCCGCCGGCGCTACAGTGGGGGCGACCGCCGCGCTGGTTTCCTTTTTCGGCTGCAGCGCGGTTTTGACCGTATCCGCGCTGACACTCTCCGCGGTGGACGTCGCGCATTTCTCTTTGCGGAAAGCGCCCCAGTCCATGCCGTTCAGAGTGCCGCCTTCCTTGGCTGTCCGATAATTCTCGCCGCATTCCTTCATCGTCAGTGCGCTTGCAGGGGCGACGCTCCAAGCAACCAATGCCGCCACAGCCAATACCGCCGATTTCAAACTGAGCATGAGATCCCTCCTGGTTGATAAACAAGTTATGTGTCCTTTTTGTATACTGTTTGTTCCTTGTATGTTCAATCAGAATCTTTGGGAGCTTCGCGACAAGCCTGGCGGCGGGCAGTGTGGGCGAATTGATGATGCCGACAGCTCCCGCGATATGCAGATGCGAGCAAGGCCGCGGGCGTCGTCGCGCGCAACAAAAGGCCCGCGAAGCAGATGCATCGCGGGCCTTTGCCTGTCCTTGCCAGATTTCCGTCTAATTCAATTCGATCTCAACCGGCTCATGCCCCATCGATCTGGGGGAATGCCACGCGTGGCTCAGCCCTTCAGCTTGGCATTGCAGAGGCTGTAGAAGCCGCCGCCCTTCTGGATCCACTTCAGGCCGCCGAGCGCGTTGGCGTCCTTGAGGACATAGTACTGGTCGAGGCAGGTATGCATGCGGCCCTTTCCGGGAGTTTCGCTGGCATACTTCGCCGAGATCGCGGACGGGAAGGTGACGCCCTTGGGCGCAACCGTCGTCGGCTTTGCCGGCTCCTTGGTGTAGCTCGCCTCGCTCGGGGCGGGCACGGTGTCGTCGTCGGACGCGCTGGCGCCGCATTCAGCCTTGCGGAAGTCGTTCCACTTCATGCCCTTCAGCGTGTTCGCCGTCTTGGCAGCCTGGTACTTGGTGCTGCATTCGGCCATGCTCAGGCCCTTGCCAGAAGCGGCGGCCGGGGCGGTCGTGGTCGCAGCCTTGGTGGTGGCCGGCTTGGTGGTGTCGGTGGCGGCGGATGCGCCAGCGGCGCATTCGGTTTTGCGGAAGTCGTTCCACTTCATGCCGTTCAGCGTGCCGGCAGCCTTGGCCGCCTGGTACTTGGTGCTGCATTCCTTGGCAGTCAGGCCCTTGGCCGTGCTGTCGGCAGCGGCGGCGGCAGCCTTGGTGGTCTTGGCCGGCTTGGCTTCGGCCGGCTTGGTTTCAGCGGCCTTGGTCGTGGCCGCCTTGGTGTCCGTGGTGGCCGCGGCGTCGGTACCGCATTGCGCCTTGCGGAACTGGTTCCAGGTCGCTCCGGCAAGTGTCCCCGCGTCCTTGGCGGCGTTATACTTCGTGCTGCACTCGGCCATCGTCAACGCGTTGGCTGGCGCGGCCAGGAACAACGTTGCGACCGCGAGGCCGGTCAGAGTAGCAATTCGGTGGATGAGCATAGCGTTTCTCCGTGGCTGCAGCCCATTATACGTCCCAGCGAATCAATAACGCTCAACGGTCGGTTGCGCCAGATGCCAAGCGGCGTATATATCGTCGGAAATCGCGTTCTGACGACAAGGTGATGAAATCATTTGGCCTTACGGCCGCCGAGGCAAGAATTCTCGGGGTGCATCTGCGCCGAATGGCTCGCAAAACTGGTATATTGTGGCGCAACAGTGTCGCCATGCATGGCTGCGGCCATGTTGTGTGCGACGCACAACAATGATTTTCTAAGGATTGGTAACATATAATTACACAATGTGATCATGGCACGGCGGCCAGTTGTGGCATGACGTGCCGGCTAAGGACAATCGGGGATACTGGCTAGCATGGCAGGGAATTACTTCGGCACGGACGGCATTCGCGGGCGCGCCAACAAGTTTCCGATGACCGCGGAGATCGCCATGCGGGTCGGCATGGCCGCCGGCCTTTCGTTCCAGCGCGGCAGCCACCGCCATCGTGTCGTGCTCGGCAAGGACACCAGGCTTTCCGGCTACATGATCGAGAATGCGATGGTGGCCGGCCTTTGCGCCGCCGGCATGGACGTGTTCCTGCTCGGCCCGATCCCGACGCCGGCGGTGGCCATGCTGGTGCGTTCGCTGCGCGCCGACATTGGCGTCATGATCTCGGCCTCGCACAATCCCTATTACGACAACGGCATCAAGCTGTTCGGGCCCGACGGCTACAAGCTCTCCGACGAGATCGAAGAACGCATCGAGAGCATGCTCGACAAGGATATCGAACTGGCGCTCGCCGATTCCGACGGGCTTGGCCGCGCCAAGCGCGTCGACGGCGTGCACGACCGCTATATCGAATTCGCCAAGCGCACCTTGCCGCGCTCGATGTCGCTGTCGGGCCTCAGGATCGTCGTCGACTGCGCCAATGGCGCGGCCTACAAGGTGGCGCCCGAGGCGCTGTGGGAACTCGGTGCAGAAGTCGTTGCCATCAATGTCGAACCCAACGGCTTCAACATCAACAAGGAATGCGGTTCGACCCATCCGGCCGGGCTGCAGAAGAAGGTGCACGAAGTGCGCGCCGACATCGGCATCGCGCTCGATGGCGATGCCGACCGCGTCGTCATCGTCGACGAGAACGGGGCCATCGTCGACGGCGACCAGATCATGGCGCTGATTGCGGAGTCCTGGCACCAGAGCGGGCGGCTGGCCGGCGGCGGCGTCGTTTCGACGGTCATGTCCAATCTCGGCCTCGAACGCTTTCTCGGCGACATGAAGCTGCAATTGCACCGCACCAAGGTCGGCGACCGCTATGTCGTGGAGCACATGCGCGCGCATGGCCTCAATGTCGGCGGCGAGCAGTCGGGCCACATCGTGCTGTCCGACTTTTCGACCACCGGCGACGGTCTGGTCTCGGCGCTGCAGGTGCTGGCCTGCATCAAGCGGCAGGGCCGCCCGGTCAGCGAACTGTCGAAGAAGTTCGAGCCGGTGCCGCAGCTGTTGAAGAACGTTCGCATCGCCGGCGGCAAGCCGCTGGAGGAAGCCCCGGTCAAGGCCGCGATCGAAGACGCCCGCCACCGTCTCGGCAAGGCCGGGCGGCTGGTCATCCGTCCATCCGGCACCGAGCCGCTGATCCGTGTCATGGCCGAGGGCGACGATCCGCAACTGGTCGAGGCCGTCGTCAACAACATCGTCGGGGTCATCTCGGAAACCCGCAGCGCCGCCTGATCTCCGCCCGCCCGCAACGCGTCGCGCGCCGCCTTGGTTTGCATCGAAGCCCGCCCCTCCGGCGGGCTTTTTTGCTGGCCGGAGAACCGGTCGCCTTCTGTCGAAATCCTCGCCGAATCCCCGGAATTCTAGAGATTCGTGGTTAATCGACAGGGTTAAACGCCTTTTAACTTTTGCAATTCATTATCCACGCCTGAAAGCCAATCTCATTCGGACACGATCGCCGTTCCGAGGGTTTCTAGGGGTGACAAGCATGTTCAATACAGCAAGAAAGGCCCTGTTCGCGCTGTTGTTCGCGGGCCTGGCCTGGCCGGTGTTCGCGGCCGACCTGCCGGAGCCGCAGGTCGAAGAAGCGCCACCGCCGGTCTACGAGCAGCCGGTGGATGTCGGCGGCTGGTATATTCGCGGCGACATCGACTATCACAAGTCCGATGTGCGCGGCATCGACTATTCAACCTACAGCCTCGATCCCTGCAACTGCGGTAACATCCTGGTTGGCGGCACAAGCTTCGATTACGGCAAGCTCAAGGGCGGCTTCTCGCTCGGCGGCGGCGTCGGCTACAAGATCAACGACCACTTCCGCACCGACCTGACCGCCGACTACTGGTTCAAGTCGAACTTCAACGGCGGAACCTCGGGCGTGGACTCGCTTGGCAATCCCACGACATCGGTCGAAGTGTCGAAAATGAGCGCCTTGCTGCTGCTCGCCAATGCCTATGTCGATATCGGCACCTGGCACGGCATCACGCCCTATGTCGGCGCCGGCATCGGCGGTGCGCGCGTCAAGTGGGATACTGTCTACGATCCGAACACCACCGAGACCAACCCCGGAGCATCCAATTGGCGCTTCGCTTACGCTCTGATGGCCGGTGCTTCCTACTGCCTGACCGACAAGATCATCCTCGATGCCGGCTACCGCTTCTCCCATATCCAGGGCGGCCGTATGTTCGAATGGGATGCGAGCAGCGCCGGCCCAGGCTTCGACCGTGGCATCAACACACATGAGGTGCGGGGTGGCCTGCGTTACCAGTTCGGCGGCAACAACGGTTGCGCCGCACCGGTGGTGGCCTACCAGCCGGAACCCGAGCCGATCTACACCAAGTAATCGCCGCGAAGTTCCAAGAATTCGTCGACCGCCCGGTATCAGCCGGGCGGTTTTCGTTTGAGATGATCCGAGGCGAGTCCTTTCGAAATCAATTCGCTAACGCCCTGTTAGCCTTAACCGGCACTTAACCACTATGGTTAACAATGCTTCCTGAAACGATGGCTGCCGCCGTGATCGCAGGTGTCGCCAAATCCGGGAGTCGGGGACCATGACACTCATATCGCGTACTGCGCTGGCGCTTGCCGGATTCGGCCTCCTGCCGCTGACATCGGCACTCGCCGCCGACTACGATCCGCCGGTCTATGTCGACCAGGCGCCGGATTATGTGCCGGTCGAAGTCGGCTCAGGATGGTATCTGCGCGGCGACGTCTCCTACCTGGTGGAGAAGAGCTTCAAGAACGGGGATTTTACCTTCCCGTCAACGATCAACAACGAGAGCTTTGGTGAGAGCGAAGACGCATATTTTGCGAGCGTCGGCTTCGGATATCATTTCAACGATTACCTCCGCGCCGATCTCAATTTCGGCTATCTGCCCGGCAACAGCGCCAGTGTCAGTTATGATGATTCAGCTGTCGTAACGTCGCCTACATTGCCGCACGTGGGATCGGCATCGCTGAAGAACTATGCCTTCTCGGGTATGCTCAACGGCTATGTCGATCTTGGCACCTATGTCGGGATCACGCCCTACATCGGCGCCGGCATCGGTGTCGTCCGCAGCACGCGCAAACTTTCGGCGACCTACATCGATTACAATGACTCGGCCAACAATCTCACCCAGCAGGACAACAAGAACCAGTACTCCCTGGCTTACACACTGAATGCCGGTCTGGCTTACCAGGTGTCGAAGAACGTTTCCGTCGATCTGGGCTATCAGTATTTCTCGGCACCCGACGCCGAATATGTGACGGCCGAAAGCCTGACCTCCTTCCCGGTCAAAAAGGGGATCAGCAATCACCAGGTCAAGCTCGGGTTGCGCTACGACCTCTGGTAGGCTTGGGACAATTCAGGATTTTGACGGCGGATCCTCGTGGTCCGCCGTTTGCGTTTGAAGTTCACGCGATCCGGACCGCCTGTGTCCTGGCAGCGACAAAAACTTTTCTCTTGACGCCCGGGGCCTGAACGCATATCGCCGTCCGTGGGCCACCCCTCCCCAACGAGGGGCCACTATCTGGAAGGATAGACCATGATGACGACGCATACGAAGCCCGGACTCCGTCCGGCAAATCCCAATTTTTCCTCGGGTCCCTGCGCAAAACGTCCCGGCTGGTCGGTCGAGGCGCTGAAATCCGCCGCGCTCGGCCGTTCCCACCGCGCCAAGATCGGCAAGACCAAGCTCGAGCAGGCGATCGCGTTGACGCGCGAGATTCTCAACGTCCCGGCCGACTACCGCATCGGCATCGTGCCGGCCTCCGACACCGGTGCCGTCGAGATGGCGCTGTGGTCGCTGCTGGGCGAGCGCGGCGTCGACATGGTCGCCTGGGAAAGCTTCGGCTCCGGTTGGGTCACCGACGTGGTCAAGCAGCTGAAACTCGCTGATATCAGAAAGATCGAGGCCGGCTATGGCGCACTGCCGGATCTCGCCAGGATCGATTTCGACCGCGATGTGGTCTTCACCTGGAATGGCACGACCTCTGGCGTGCGGGTGCCGAACGGCGACTTCATTCCGGCCGACCGCAAGGGCCTGACCATCTGCGACGCCACTTCCGCGGCCTTCGCGCAAAGGCTCGATTTCGAGAAACTCGATGTCGTGACGTTCTCCTGGCAGAAGGTGCTGGGCGGCGAGGGCGCGCATGGCATGCTGATCCTGTCGCCGCGTGCCGTCGCGCGGCTGGAGAGCTACAAGCCTTCATGGCCGCTGCCGAAAATCTTCCGCCTGACCTCGGGCGGCAAGCTGATCGAAGGCATCTTCAAGGGCGAAACCATCAACACGCCGTCGATGCTTTGCGTCGAGGACTATCTCGACGCGTTGAATTGGGCGAAGTCGATCGGCGGCCTCGATGCGCTGATTGCCAGGGCGGATGCCAATGCCGCCGTGCTCGACCGGTTCGCGGAAAGATCCCCCTGGCTCGGCCATCTCGCCGTCGCGCCGGCGACACGGTCGAACACGTCGGTCTGCCTGTCCTTCAGCGACCCGGATATCGCGGCGCTCGACGCTGACGGGCAGGCGGCGTTCGCCAAGGGGCTTGTCTCGGTGCTCGACAAAGAAGGCGTCGCCTACGACATCGGTTCCTATCGCGATGCCCCGCCGGGATTACGCATCTGGTGCGGCGCGACCGTCGAAACGTCCGATCTCGAAGCACTGCTGCCCTGGCTTGACTGGGCCTTCGCCAGCCAGAAGGCGTCGCTGAAAGCGGCTGCCTGAGCTATTCCGCGGCGGCCCGAGGGCCGCCCGTTCCCGGATCAATCCCATTTTCAAGGAGGCCGCCATGGCGCCCCGCGTTCTCGTCTCTGACAAACTCTCTCCCACCGCCGTGCAGATCTTCAAGGATCGCGGCGTCGAGGTCGACTATCTGCCCGACCTCGGCAAGGACAAGGAAAAGCTGCTCGAAGTGATCGGCCAGTATGACGGCCTCGCCATCCGCTCGGCGACCAAGGTCACCGAGAAGCTGATCAACGCCGCCACCAATCTCAAGGTCATCGGCCGCGCCGGCATCGGCGTCGACAATGTCGATATCCCGGCGGCAAGCCGCAAGGGTATCATCGTGATGAACACGCCCTTCGGCAATTCGATCACCACGGCCGAGCATGCGGTGGCGATGATCTTCGCGCTGGCGCGACAGATACCGGAAGCCAATGCCTCGACCCATGCCGGCAAGTGGGAAAAGAACCGCTTCATGGGTGTCGAGATCACCAGCAAGACGCTGGGTGTGATCGGCTGCGGCAATATCGGCTCGATCGTCGCCACGCGCGGCGTCGGGCTGAAGATGCATGTGATTGCCTTCGACCCGTTCCTGTCGGACAGCCGCGCCGAGGAGCTCGGCGTCCAGAAGGTCGCGCTGGACGAGCTCTTCGCCCGTGCCGACTTCATCACGTTGCATACGCCGCTGACCGACAAGACGCGCAACATCATCGATGCGGCGGCGATCGCCAAGATGAAGGACGGCGTGCGCATCATCAATTGCGCGCGCGGCGGGCTGGTCGTCGAGGCCGACCTGGTCGCGGCGCTGAAAAGCGGCAAGGTGGCGGGCGCCGGCGTTGATGTGTTTGAGGCCGAGCCGGCGGAGAACAATCCGCTGTTCGGCATGGAGAATGTCGTGGCCACCCCGCATCTCGGTGCCTCGACCACCGAGGCGCAGGAGAATGTCGCGCTGCATGTCGCCGAGCAGATGAGCGACTATCTGATCAAGGGCGCGGTCTCCAACGCCATCAACATGCCTTCGATCACCGCCGAGGAGGCGCCGCGGCTAAAACCCTTCGTCAAACTCGCCGAGGTGCTCGGCGCCTTTGTCGGCCAGGTCACCGAGGATCCGATCAAGGAGGTCGAGATCCTGTTCGACGGCTCGACCGCGACGATGAACACGCGCGCCTTGGTGAGCGCCGCCCTTGCCGGCCTGATCCGGCCACAGGTGTCGGACGTCAACATGGTGTCGGCGCCGATCATGGTGAAGGAGCGCGGCATCATCGTCGCCGAGGTCAAGCGGGACAAGTCGGGCGTCTTCGACGGCTATATCAAGCTCACCGTCAAGACCGAGCACAGGACGCGCTCGATCGCCGGCACCTGCTTTTCCGACGGCAAGCCCCGCTTCATCCAGATCAAGGGCATCAACCTCGACGCCGAGGTCGGCCAGCACATGCTCTACACCACCAATGCGGACGCGCCCGGCATCATCGGCCTGCTCGGCACGGTGTGCGGCGAGAACGGCGTCAACATTGCCAACTTCCAGCTCGGCCGCAACCGGCCGGGCGGCGACGCCATCGCGCTGCTCTATCTCGACGCGCCGTTCCCGGAAAAAGTGCTGGAGCAGGTGCGGGGCCACAAGTCGATCGACTCGGCAAAGCGCCTCCAGTTCGACGTGGGCGGGATTTAGCCTCCCGCACCTTCCCAGGTGAAAAGCACACGACGCCCCGTTTGCCGGCATGCATGCGGGGCGTTTCCATGACCGCTGGAGCCGCCCGGCGAATGCGCCGTCGTCGGCAGTGGCATGCTTTGGAAACCCGGCCTGATTAATACCCGCCACCGCCAGGTCCTGAGTCGAGGAGGCATGGCTTGTCTCCATCCCCGGTGACTTCGGTCGCCGCCGGAGCCGCAGCCAAAGGTGTCATTGCGTCACGCTGCTACAAGGATATCTCCTTTAGCCATCAATATATTAGCAGATGCGGATAAGCATAAGGCTGGCCCAATCTAACGATTTTGTGATCTGCTTGACGATCTCGGTTTCTTTCCGCACGCTGCCAGCAATTGATGGGCATGACTTAAACTCAACTGGTTTTGTCATGGTTTCGCGCGCAGCGCCCGGCGCGCCTCACTTGCTGTCGGGGTGCCTTCGATGGATCGTCACAATACTGTCCGGCTGAGCCGGCGTCTGTTTCTGTCTTCGGTTGCGATGGTCACGCTAACGGCAACATCGGCAAGCTTTGCCCGATCGTTGTCGGGCTCGCTGCCTTGGGCGCCGCTGTCGTCCGATCCGCCGATGCAGGTCGTGCCCGGCGGCTGGCAATTCTTCACGCCGCAGGAAGCCGCGCTGGTCGAGGCCATCGTCGACCGCATCATCCCCGCTGACGATCTCTCGATGGGCGGCAAGGAGGCCGGCTGCGCCGTCTATATAGACCGTCAGTTGACGGGCGCGTTCGGAACGTCGAGCCGGCTCTACACAAAAGGACCGTTCCTGCCGGGGTTGCCCACGCAGGGTTATCAGGGCGAAGCCAATCCCGCCCAGCGTTACCGCATCGGCCTTGCCGCCATCGACGCTTTCCTGAAACAGCGGGACGGCAAGATATTCGCCGAGCTCCCGCCGGCGGACCAGGATGCATTCCTGACCGCCATGGAAGCTGGAAAGGTCGACTTGCCAAACGGCGTCAAGGGTCCCGGCTTTTTCGGACTTCTGCTGCAGAACACGATGGAAGGGTTTTTTGCCGATCCTGTCTATGGCGGCAACAAGGACATGGTCTCGTGGCGCATGCTCGGATTCCCCGGCGCGCGCTATGACTACCGGGACCACGTCAGCAAGCACAATCAGCCCTATCCGCGGCCGCCCGTCTCCATCGAGGGCAGCCCGGAATGGCTCGTGAAAAGGAGCTGACTATGACGACGATACTGCCTCGCAAGGATGTCGTGATCGTCGGCCTTGGCTGGACAGGGTCCATCCTTGCGCATGAACTCACAGATCAGGGCCTGGACGTGCTGGCCATCGAGCGTGGTCCGTGGCGCGATACGGCAACCGATTTCAACATCGGCTACGCACAGGACGAGTTGCGCTACAGCGTGCGGCGCGACCTTTTCCTGCAGCCTGCCGTGGAAACCCTGACGATGCGCAACGACCCGTCGCAGACGGCGCTGCCGATGCGCGATTTCGGATCGTTCCTGCCCGGCAACGGTGTCGGCGGTGCCGGGGTGCACTGGAACGGCCACACCTGGCGGTTCTGGGATTCGGATTTTCAGATCAAGACCAACCTCACCAAGAGGTATGGTCCGGCGCGGATCGCCGATCTCCAGGTCCAGGACTGGGGCGTGACCGGCGCCGAGATGGAGCCTTATTACGACCAGTTCGAATATCTGGCGGGGATCTCGGGCAAGGCCGGCAACATCAAGGGGCAGATACAGGAAGGCGGCAACCCGTTCGAGGATCCGAGGGCGCGGGACTATCCGAACCCGCCGATGGAGATGACCTACGCGCCGACCCTGTTCGCCAATGCCGGCCGGTCCATGGGGTTGCACCCGTTCCCGACGCCGTCCGCCAACATGTCGCGGACCTATGTCAATCCGCTGGGCATCACCATGGGGCAGTGTACCTATTGCGGATTTTGCGAACGGTTCGGCTGCGCCAACTATTCCAAATCCAGTGCCCAGACCACCATTCTTCCCGTCCTGATGAAGAAGGCCAATTTCGAGGTCCGGACCGACAGCGAAGTCCTGCATGTCGATCTTGCCGCCGGCGGCAAGTCGGCACGCGGCGTGACCTACGTCGATACGTCCGGGCAGGAATTCTTCCAGCCGGCCGATCTCGTGCTTCTGTGCGCCTACGGCCTGCACAATGCCCGGCTGATGATGCTGTCGGGCATCGGCAAGATCTATGATCCCGCTACCGGCGAGGGCACGGTCGGGCGCAATTATTGCTACCAGACCAACTCCGGCGTGCAGGTGTTCTTCGACGACAAGAACTTCAATCCATTCATTGCCGCAGGCGCGCTCGGCCAGACGATCGACGACTATAATGGCGATGCCTTCGACCACGGCGGGCTCGATTTCGTCGGCGGCGCTGGCATCAACTGCATCCCCACCAATGGACGTCCCATCGGGACAAGGCCGACGCTGCCCGGCACGCCGAAATGGGGCAGCGCCTGGAAGAAGGCGACCGTCGCGGGCTACAAAAGCACGCTCGGCTTCTCCTCACAGGGCAGCAGCTACGCGACACGCACCAACTACCTCGACCTCGACCCGACCTACAAGGATCGCTTCGGCCGGCCGCTCATGCGCATGACCTTCGATTTTCCCGACAACGATATCCGGATGTCGAACTATCTCTGCGACCGGATGGAGGAGATCGCCAAGACGCTTGGCGGCAACCAGTACAATGTCGGCCGCCGCAAGAAGGGCTGGGACAGCGTCCCCTATCAAAGCACCCATAATACGGGCGGCGCCATCATGGGAACGGACCCGAAGAAGAGTGCGGTCAACAGCTTCCTGCAAAGCTGGGATGTGCCCAACGTCTTCGTCATCGGCGCGTCGGCGTTTCCGCAGAATGCCGGCAAGAATCCGACGGGAACGGTCGGCGCGCTCGCCTACCGGGCCGCCGACGGCATCCGCAATCACTACCTGCGCAATCCCGGCGCACCCCTGGTGCAGGCATGAGGACGCTCGCTGCCGCCGCCGGCGCGGCCGTGCTGGCGATCACCCCGGCACTCGCCGCCGATCAGGCCGACCAGATCATCCGCGGCCAATACCAGGCCGTGCTCGGCGATTGCGCGGGCTGTCATACGAGGCCGGGCGGCAAGCCGCTGGCCGGTGGCCTGCCGCTCGAAACGCCTTTCGGCGCACTGGTGCCGCCCAACATCACGCCCGACCACGAAACCGGCATCGGCCAGTGGTCACAGACCGATTTCCGCAACATGATGAAATCAGGCGTCGGCCACGATGGCGTGCGGCTCTATCCCGCCATGCCGTACCCCGCCTATACCAGAATGACCGAGCAGGACATCTCAGACTTGTGGGCCTACATGACCACGGTCGAGCCGGTCTCGAACAAGGTCGAGACCAATCAGTTGCCGTTCCCGTTGAACATCCGGCTGGCGATGTGGGGCTGGAACCTCCTGAATTTCAGCGAGGCAAGCTTCCAGGCCGATCCGTCCAAGTCGGCGGAATGGAATCGCGGCGCCTATATCGTCCAGGGGGCCGGGCACTGCGGCACCTGCCATACGCCCAAATCCTTCCTCGGCGCAGATCAGGACTCCAGCTTCCTGCAAGGGGCGTCGCTGCAGGGCTGGTTCGCCCCCGACATCACCAACAATGCTCAATCCGGCCTTGGCAAATGGTCGCAAGAGGACGTGGTCGCTTACCTCAAGACCGGCGTCAACGCGCATTCGATCGCGTCCGGTCCGATGGCCGAGGCGGTCGAGAACTCGACTTCCAAAATGACGGATCCCGACCTCAAGGCCGTGGCCGTCTATCTCAAGAGCCTGGGGTCGGATACCGGCAGTGCGCAGGCGCCCAAGCCGGACGAGGCGCGGATGGTGGCGGGCGAGGCGATCTACCATGACAATTGTTCGGCCTGCCATGGCGGCGATGGCACCGGGGCCGGCGCGTTGTTCCCGACCCTCGTCGGTAATTCCATCGTGGCCCAGGGCAATCCCGAAACGCTTGCCCGTGTCGTGCTCGCCGGAAGCCAGGCGGTGCACACGGCCGGCGCTCCGACGACGCCTTCGATGCCCTCGCTGGCGTGGCGGTTGAAGGACAAGGAAATCGCCGACGTGCTGACCTATGTGCGCGGCAGCTGGGGCAATTCTGCTGCGGCGGTGTCGTCGGACGATATCGCGGCGGTGCGCAAGGAATTGGTGCCGTAATTTCGGCGCGCGCCGTCAGCGGCCGGAAGCCATCTTGCGCCCGCTGTGTTCGGCGAGCCCGATGCCGCCCAGGACGAGAACCAGCGCCAGCGCCTGATAGAGCTGGAACGTCTCACCGACAATCAGCACCGAAAGCAGCGTGCCGAAGATCGGCACCAGATTGATGAACAGGCCGGCGCGGTTGGCGCCGATCAGCTCGTTGCCCCTGATATAGGTTATCTGCGAGATGACCGAAGCGCCGATCGCCGTATAGACGATGACGGCCCAGCCGCGCGCATCGGGCACGATCACCTTGCCGGCGGCGGCCTCCCACAGGAAGAAGGGCAGCGAGGTGATAAGTGCTGCGAACGACATGGCCAGCATCAGGCTCTGCCAGCGTATCGCCGGCTTCAGCCGCAGCCCGACCGAATAGCCGCTGTAGAGAACGACCGCGACCAGCATGATGGCGTCGCCGAAATTGAGCTCCAGCGTCAGCAGCCGGCGCGGATCGCCATGGCTGGCCGTCAGGATGACGCCGAAGATGGTCAGCGCCACGCCGGCGATCTGCGCCCAGTTCACGCGCAGGCGGAAGAAAACGAAATTGGCTGTCATGATCAGGATCGGCATCGCCGCCTGTTCGATCGAGACGTTGATCGCCGTGGTGTAGTTGAGCGCGGTGTAGAAGATGGTGTTGAACAGAGTGAAGCCGCTGGCGCCCAGCGCCGCCAGCACGAACCAGTGCCTGCGCACGACAGGCCAATCCTCCTGGATCGTGCGCCAGCCGATCGGCAGCAGGATCGCCACGGCCAGCATCCAGCGCAGGAAGACCAGCGTCATCGGCGAGACGTGGTCGACCGCCAGCTTGCCGGCCACCGAATTGCCGCCCCACAGCAAGGTGGTGAGCAGCAGGAATATGTAGGCGCTTCGATGCATCGCGGGCTTCCGGCCGCGGGAATGGGCCGCGGTGTTTGCCGGCCTATTGCCCCCGTCAGCCCAAGTAAATGATGTCAAAGCCGGAAATTGTTGTGCCTCAGGGCATTTTTGGCGGCAAAGAAAGGTCGCACTCGCGAGGTCTTGACGCTATAGAGGCCTGTCGTTTCGAACCATATCCAAGCCGCGCGGCGGCGTCTCAAGGGAAAAGAAACATGGCCAATGTGGTGGTCGTCGGCTCGCAGTGGGGCGACGAAGGCAAGGGCAAGATCGTCGACTGGCTGTCGGAGCGCGCCGATGTGGTGGTGCGTTTCCAGGGCGGCCACAATGCCGGCCACACGCTGGTCGTCGACGGTAAGGTCTACAAGCTGTCGCTGTTGCCTTCGGGTGTCGTGCGGGAAGGCAAGCTGTCCATCATCGGCAATGGCGTGGTCTTCGATCCGCATGCTTTCGTCGCCGAAGTGGAGAAACTGAAAGGCCAAGGCGTGGACGTAACGCCGGATCGCCTGAAAATAGCCGAAAACACGGCGCTTATCCTGTCCGTACACCGGGAGCTGGACGGATTCCGCGAGGATGCCGCTTCGAATTCCGGAACGAAGATTGGCACGACCCGACGCGGTATCGGTCCCGCCTACGAGGACAAGGTGGGCCGGCGCGCCGTTCGGGTGATGGATCTGGCGGATTTGGAAACTTTGCCCCTGAAGGTCGACAGGCTGCTGACGCACCACAATGCGCTGCGTCGCGGGCTCGGCCATGCCGAAGTCACGCATGACGCGATCATGCAGGAATTGACCTCGGTCGCGAACAACATCCTGCCCTATATGGACCGCGTCTGGAAGGTGCTCGACGACAAGCGCCGTGCCGGCGAGCGCATCCTGTTCGAGGGCGCGCAAGGCACGCTGCTCGACATCGACCACGGCACCTATCCGTTCGTCACCTCGTCCAACACGGTCGCCGGCCAGGCCGCGGCCGGCTCCGGCGTCGGCCCGGGCGCCATCGGCTATGTTCTCGGCATCACAAAGGCCTACACCACGCGTGTCGGCGAAGGTCCGTTCCCGACCGAGCAGAAGAACGAGATCGGCGAGTTCCTCGGCACACGCGGCCATGAATTCGGTGTCGTCACCGGGCGCAAGCGCCGCTGCGGCTGGTTCGACGCGGTGCTGGTGCGCCAGGCGGTCGCCGTTAACGGCATCAAGGGCATCGCGCTGACCAAGCTCGACGTGCTCGACGGGCTGGACGAGATCAAGGTCTGTACCGGTTACAGGCTCGACGGCGAGACGATCGACTATTTGCCGGCAAGCCAGGGCGCGCAGGCCCGCGTCGAACCCATCTATGAGACGCTGGATGGCTGGAAAGGCACCACCGCCGGCGCACGCAGCTGGAACGATCTCCCGGCTCAGGCCGTCAAATATGTCCGATACATCGAGGAGCTGATCGGCGCGCCGGTCGCACTCCTCTCCACCAGCCCGGAACGGGACGACACGATACTTGTGACCGATCCGTTTCAAGACTAGTTTCTGAAGCCTTTCCGGGCATCGCGGCTGATTTGCGGGGGCCGGCGCGGAGGCAAAATACAGGTCGACTGAAGCATGGCAGATTTCGTTGCTGTTCTGAAAAACGCATTCGAGAAGCATGGCGACGAGACGCCCGAGAAGCGTACGCGCATCTATAACAGTGTTCGCGCCATGCTGGCGAAGAAGCTTGCGGACTATTCGCCGCCGCTGGCTCCCGAGGCCATAGACAAGCAGAAACGCTCGCTGGACGACGCCATTGCCGGCGTCGAGCGGGACTATGCCAAGAGTGTGCCGGAAACGGATCCGCTCGCGGAACTGGAACACATCTTTTCCTCCATCGACCGTAACAAGAACCAGCCGACCCACGTCAAGCAGCCGGCCAAGGCGGAATCGGCTCCCGCTCCTTCTCCGTATCGGCCCGCCCCTGCCGCGGCCAGCCCGGAGCCCTACAAACCGGCGCAGCCCGTGGCGAATCCCGAGCCCTACCGGCCTGCTCCAACCGCCAAGGCCGAGCCAGGCTGGCAAAGACCGACGCCGGTGCAGCCCGCTCCGGAGTTTTCGGAAAAGACCTTGCCGGGGATGGACGCGGATCGGGACGATGACCGGAACGATGTCTTTGCCGATGACGAAGCGCCGGCAGGCGCCGACACTTTCGAGCGTTTACGCCCGGCCGAACGCAAGCGCAGCTATGGCGGGTTGATCGCCGCAGTCGTCGCATTGCTGGTTATTGCCGGCGGCGGTTACGGCATCTGGCTGAACAAGGATGCCTTCGGCAAGATGCTGGGCCTGGGCGGCAGCAAGGTTGTTGCCAAGACCGAACCGGTGAAAACGACGCCGGCCAAGCCGGCGACCGATGCCGCGGCCACGCCACCGGCGCCCGCGACCGGCGCCGAAGGCCCGAAATTCACGCAGCGGCTGACGCCTGAAGGCGGCGAAACCGACCCCGGCCCGGCAGGCGGGCAGAGCGGCATAGGCGAGGGCGAGTCCGTCGCCGCGCTGACGACGCCGCCAACGGCAACGAATGCGCCGGCCACGGCAGCGCCGGCGGTTCCCGCTCCGGCTACCAATACGCCGGCTACCGGTACGCCTGCGCCAGCCGCGACCACGCCCGCGGCGGGCACACCGCCCGCAACACCACCCGCCAACGGAACCCCGGCCCCGGCCGGTGCGGCCGCCGCCACACCGCCGCCCGCGCCGGCAGGCGCAACGCCGCCCGCGGCGGCACCGGCAAGCGCCGCGCCGGCGGCACCGGCCGCGGCGCAAACCTCGGTTCCGGTCGGCCAGAAGGCGATCTTCTATGAGGAGCGCACCAGCACTGCCCAGGGTTCGGCCGAGCCCGGCAGCATCGTCTGGTCGCTGGTGCAGGAATCGCCCGGCGGCGACCTGCCGCCAGAGCCGGCGATCCGTGCCGAGGCGACCATTCCCGGCAAGGACATCCAGTTGCGCATGACCATCCGCCGCAACACCGACAAGACCCTGCCGGCCAGCCACATCATCGAGATGATCTTCCTGACGCCCGACGGCTTCGAGGGCGGCGGCGTCGACAACATATTGCGCGTCGCCATGAAGAGCTCGGAACAGGATGCCGGCAGCCCGCTCATCGGCATCCCGGCCAAGATCGCCGACGGCTTCTTCCTCGTCGCGCTCAACGACACCAAGGCCGACGAAGACGCCAACATGACCCTGCTGCGCGGCCAGGACTGGATCGACGTGCCGGTGGTCTACAAGACCGGACGGCGGGCATTGCTGACCATGGAAAAGGGCCTTCCCGGCGAGAAGGTGTTCGACGAGGCGATCAAGGCCTGGCAGGCCAAGACGGCGGGCTGAGAAGGCGGCGCAACGGTCGCCTTCGTTCAGAAACCCTGGAAAAGCATGTCGAGTGCGGCGACGATATCGTCGTGATGCTTTGTCAGGTTCAGCCGACTTTCACCCAATTCGCTTGCCGGGACGGTAGCAATCAGGTGTGTCGCCATAACCAACTTCCGGCCGTTGATGTCGAAGATCGGATGAAGCTTTCGCATCGGCGGCGGCACCGTCGCGACCGGCAGTAGCGGGATGACTACCCGCGTCTTGAAATTGTCGAGCAGGTCGGATTGGACGTCGAGCAAATAGTTGCCTTCGACGCGACCGGCGAAGACATCATAGCGCGGCATCAGAACTGCCGGTACTCTTCCAACGGGATGCCGTTTTTGTCGATGTAGTCGTTCCACGCATCTATCGTGGGGCGGTTCTCAAGCTTCCACAGCCTCGTTTTCTCGGCCGCCACCGCTTCCGCGATGCCGGCCTCCGCAGCGCGCGAGACGTTCACATCAAGCCCCTTGGCTTCCCTCATGAGGTTCGAGTCGATCGACAGATTTGCTGGCTGACGGACCGCATTCAAGGCAATCTTACGCATGGTGGCCTCCGCAACATGCGCATAATATATGCGCATTCCGATATGGAGGCAATCAAATCAAGCTGCCTCGACTGCGGCGGACCTACCCTTCCATCTCTTCCCGCAGCATCTCAAGCTCCAGCCATTCTTCCTCGAGTGCCGCCAGCGTCGCGCGCTCCTTGTCGAGGGCGGCAATGGTCTTCTGGAACGATGCCGGATCGCGCTCGTAATAGGCGGGATCGGCGATGTTGTTCTCCAGCCGCGAGATCGACGCGGTCACCGCCTCGATCTTCTTGGGCAAAGAGTCCAACGCGAACTTCTGCTTGAACGAGAGTTTTTTGGCCGGTCCCTTGGCGGCAGCAACGTCCGCCTTGGCCGCCGGCGCATCGCCGGCTTCGGCCTTGGCGCGCGCCTTGCGGTCGTCGAGCCTGGTGCCGCCGCGCTGCGCCAGCATGTCGGAATAGCCGCCGGCATATTCGACCCAGCGGCCGCCGCCATCCGGCGCGATGATGCTGGTCACGGTGCGGTCGAGGAAATCGCGGTCGTGGCTGACCAGGATGACGGTGCCCGCAAAACCGGCGACCAGTTCCTGCAGCAGTTCCAGCGTCTCCATGTCGAGATCGTTGGTCGGCTCATCGAGCACCAGCAGGTTCGCCGGCCGCGCCAGCACGCGCGCCAGGATCAGCCGCGCCCGCTCGCCGCCGGACAATTCGCGCAACGGCGTGCGTGCCTGTTCCGGCTTGAACAGAAAATCCTTCATGTAGGAGACGACATGGCGCTGCTCGCCATTGATGACGAGGTTTTCGCCGCGCCCGTCAGTCAGATACTGTGCCAATGTCTCCTGCGGATCGACTGCCTCGCGCTTCTGGTCGAGCGTGGCGATTTCCAGATTGGTGCCGAGCCGTACCGATCCGGCATCAGGCGCCAACTCGCCGGTCAGCATCTTCAGAAGCGTCGTCTTGCCGGCGCCGTTCGGCCCGACAAGGCCGACGCGGTCGCCGCGCTGGATACGGGTCGAGAATCCCTTGACGACGGTGAGGTCGCCAAAGCCCTTCTCGATGTTCTTGGCTTCGATCACCAGCTTGCCGGATTCGGCGGCGTCGCTTGCCACCAAGGTCGCGGAGCCCTCGGCACCGCGATGGCCGCGAAAGCGCTGGCGCATGGTCTGCAGCTCGCCGAGGCGTCGCATGTTCCGCTTGCGCCGCGCCGTCACGCCATAGCGCAACCAATGCTCCTCGCGCACGATCTGGCGGCCGAGCTTGTGCTGTTCGCGCTCTTCCTCTTCCAGAACCAGGTCGCGCCATTCCTCGAAATGGCCAAAGCCCTTGTCCAGCCTGCGGGTCTGGCCACGGTCGAGCCAGACAGTGGCGCGCGACACGCGTTCGAGGAAGCGGCGGTCGTGCGAGATCACGATGAGCGCCGAGGAAGTCCGGACGAGCTCTTCTTCCAGCCATTCGATGACAGACAAATCGAGATGGTTGGTCGGTTCATCAAGAAGCAGAATGTCGGGCTCGGGCGCCATGACACGAGCAAGCGCGGCGCGCCTGGCCTCGCCGCCGGACAGGTCGCCCGGCCGCTCCTCGCCCGACAGGCCGAGATGCTCCATCAGATAGCTGGCGCGATAGGGATCGTCGGCCGGCCCTAGTCCGGCCTCGACATAGGCGCGCACATTGGCGAAGCCGTCCATGTCGGGCATTTGCGGCAGATAGCGTACTGTCGCAGAAGGCTGGCGGAACACCTCGCCATCCTGCGGTTCGATCAGGCCGGCGGCGATCTTGAGCAGCGTCGACTTGCCGGACCCGTTGCGGCCGACCAGCGCGATCTTGTCGCCGGCCGAAGCGGTCAAGGCGGCGCCGTCGAGCAGCGGCGTGCCGCCGAAGGTCAGTCTTATCCCGTCGAGATTGAGAAGAGGCGGGGCCATGTCAGCTTTCGGGCAATGGATAGGGATGGGCGAGCAGCAGTGCGCGGCCATGGCCGAGCGCGATGTCGAGGCGGCCCTTGACCTCGTTGGAAATGGTCAGCGACGAACCGAAAGCCACCTCGACCTTGTCGAGCGGCCATTTGGCGCCGGTTACGGTCAGGCCGGAGAGTTCGGAAAAGCCGAGTATCGAAAACAGCGTGCCGTCGGCATAATCGAAGCCGGCCCTGCCGAGCAGCAAGGGGACAGCTTCCTGGGCGCCGCTGGTCAGAAGCACAGCTGTTCCGGCCTCGGCCAGCCGCAGGCCAAGCGCCAGATGCAGGAAGGCGTGATCGGCGCGCTTGCCGCCGAAGGCGCCCGCCAGCACAAGACGAGTCGCCCCGCGCTCGAGCGCTGCCGCGATCGCCAGTTCGCCGTCGGTCTTGTCCTTTTCCGCCGGGAAGGTTTGCCGGGGCACGGCGGCGAGACCTTCCGGCAGATCGGCCGGCACGGAATCGAAATCGCCGACCCACAGTTCCGGGACAAGGCCCAGCATCCGCGCATGGCCGATGCCGGCGTCGGCGGCGATGACGCGCGAGCCTTTGACCTGGCGGTCGAGCCGGGGCGTGCGGATGAGATCGCCGCCAAGCAGGATGGTGAATGTGCTCATATCCTGTCGCCCTTACCAGCCCGGCACGGGAAACGGAAGGCGGCAAACTCCCACTTGCGTGTCCCATCGGCCGGGCCTATGTGTCGAAACGCTCTAACGGGGTGCCGGACGCGACTTTCGCGGGCCGGCTGAGAGGTAGTCTCGCCAACCCGCTGAACCTGATCCGGTTTGTACCGGCGGAGGGATTAGACGTTTCGGACAATCCGACGCCTCAATTCCTTTCAACGCAAACGAAGGAGGCGCCGATGCGCACGCTTTTAAATTCTCTCGTCGCAGCCGTGGTAGTGACCCTGTCCGGGCCGGCTTTGGCCAAGGACAAGCTTACCGTTTATACCTATGAGAGCTTCACCGCCGACTGGGGTCCAGGCCCGGTGGTAAAGAAGGAATTCGAGGCCGAATGTGGCTGCGATGTCGAATTCGTCTCGGTCGCCGACGGCGTGGCGCTGCTCAACCGTGTCAAGCTCGAAGGCGCAGCGACCAAGGCCGACATCGTGCTCGGCCTCGACACCAATCTCACCGCCGATGCCAAGGCGTCGGGCCTGTTCGCACCGCATGGCACGGTGAGCGATGTCAATGTGCCGGGCGGCTGGAGCGACGATACTTTCGTCCCCTTCGATTATGGCTATTTCGCCGTCGTCTACGACACCGAGAAGCTCAAGACGCCGCCGAAAAGCCTGAAGGACCTGGTCGAGGGCAGTGCCAATGACAAGATCGTCATCGAGGACCCGCGCACCTCGACGCCCGGTCTCGGTCTGCTGTTGTGGGTGAAGTCGGTCTATGGCGACAAGGCGCCGGAAGCCTGGGCCAAGCTCAAGGCCAAGGTGCTGACCGTCACGCCGGGCTGGAGCGAGGCCTACGGCCTGTTCACCAAGGGCGAGGCGCCGATGGTGCTGTCCTACACCACCTCGCCGGCCTACCACATGGTCGCCGAGAACACCGAGCGCTACCAGGCGGCATCCTTCGAAGAGGGCGAGTACCTGCAGATCGAGGTTGCCGGCATCACCACCACGGGGGCCAAGAACCCGCTGGCGGCCAAGTTCATGGCTTTCATGACCGGGCCGAAATTCCAGGACGCCATCCCGGAGACCAATTGGATGTTCCCGGCCGGCAAGACCGACAAGCCGCTCAACCCCGCCTTCGACAAACTGGTCAAGCCGACCAAGACCCTGCTGTTCAGCCCCGAGGAAGTCGCGGCCAACCGCAAGGCCTGGGTGGACGAATGGCTGGCGGTGATGAGCAAGTAGGTTTTGTGGGCTAATCTCGTGAGATGACCGCTCTACGGCGCCCCCCTCTGTCCTGCCGGACATCTCCCCCACGAGGGGGGCGCCAAGGAACACAATGTTTCCCAAGTCGATCGTTGGTTCTCAGTGCAACGCGCATCTGATCCCCGCATCACCGCCGGCATCACCGCGCTCGCGGCAACCACACTGCTGATCGGCGGCGCTTTTGCCGGCCTTATCATCGAAGGCGCCCACGATTTTTCCGGCGCCTGGGCCGCCTTCGATCCTTACCTCTTCCGTGTCGTGCGCTTCACGCTCTGGCAGGCGGCCCTGTCGACGCTGCTCTCGGTCGGGCCCGCCCTGTTCGTGGCGCGGGCGCTGTCGCGGCATCCACGTTTCCCCGGCCGCGCCTTCATCCTGCGGCTCTTCGCCGTGCCGCTGGCTCTGCCGGCGATCGTCGCGGCGCTCGGCATCCTGGCGCTCTACGGCGGCGCCGGCTATTTCGCCGGTCTGTTCAACTGGGTTGGCGGCCGGGACTGGCCGGGCATCTATGGCCTGTCCGGCATTCTCGTTGCCCATGTCTTCTTCAACCTGCCGCTGGCCACCCGCCTGCTCCTCGAGGCGCTGCAGACCATTCCCTCAGACCAGTGGCGGCTGGCGAGCCAGCTCGGGATGGGAGCGCGGCCGGCATTCCGGCTGATCGAATGGCCGACGCTGCGCGCCGCCTTGCCCGGCGTCGCCGGACTTGTCTTCATGCTCTGCATCACATCCTTCACCATCGTGCTGACGCTTGGCGGCGGGCCGGCCGCGACGACGCTGGAGGTCGGCATCTATCAGGCATTGCGCTTCGATTTCGATCCCGCGCGGGCTGTCGCGCTGACATTGCTGCAGATCGGCTTGACCTTCATCGTGGTGCTGGCGCTGACCCGGCTCGGCGCCAATGTCGTCGGCGACACCAACCTGCCGGTCGCGCCGCGCCGCTATCTCTCGGTCAACAGGACCGAGGCCTCGCTGAACGCTATCCTCATCGTGTTGGCTTCGCTCTTCGTTGCCGGGCCGATGGCGGCGACCGTGGCGGCCGGATTGGGCGCCGATCTCGGCCGGCTGGCCGGCGAGGCCACTGTCCGGCAGGCGACACTGACCAGTGCCGTGCTCGCTTTCCTGTCGGCGCTGCTTTCGGTGATGCTTTCGCTGGCCCTGACCATGGCGCGCCGGGCGCTGGCGCTGAACCGCCGCTCCGGCCCAAGGACACTGCTCGAACATGCCACCGATACCGGCGCCGGCTTTGTGCTGGTCGTGCCGCCGATCGTCATCGGCGCCGGCTGGTTCCTTCTGTTGCGCCATGTCGGCGATGTCTTTGCCATCGCCCCGCTCATGGTCGTCACCGTCAACGCCGTCATGGCGATGCCTTTCGCGTTGCGCGCCATCCGTCCCGCCTATGACGCGGCAAGCGAGCGTCACGAACGGCTCTGCGCGCAGCTCGGCATTTCCGGCTGGGCAAGACTGCGGCTGGTCGACTGGCCGTCGCTGCGGCGGCCGCTCGCCACCGCCTTTGCGTTCGCCATGGCGCTGTCGCTTGGCGATCTCGGCGTCATCGCCCTGTTCGGCAGTGATTCCGTGCAGACCTTGCCCTACCTTCTCCTGGCTCGCATGGGTAGCTACCGCACGCAGGACGCCGCCGGCCTGGCACTGCTACTCGGCCTTGTCTGCCTGGCACTGGTGCTGGCAGCGGACCGGCTGGGAAAGGGGATGGCCCGCGATGTTTGACAGGGCTGCTGACGGCAAGGGGGTTACGGTGCGGCTGGACAAGGTCTCGTTCAGTTATGGCGAGGCATTGTTCGCCTTCGATGTCGAGTTCACGGCTGCGCAAATCACCGCCATCATGGGGCCGAGCGGTTCGGGAAAGTCAACGCTGCTCAATCTGGTGGCCGGGTTCGAGACGCCGAGATCCGGTCGCGTGCTGATCGGCGGGGTCGATGTCGGCAGCGAGCCGCCGGCCATACGCCCGGTGTCGATGGTGTTCCAGGAGAACAACCTTTTCGCGCATCTTTCCGTCGAGCAGAATGTCGGGCTCGGCCGTTCGCCATCGTTGCGACTGACCGATGCCGACCACGCCGATATCGCGGAGGCGCTTGGGCGCACCGGCCTTGCCGGCAAGGAGAAGCGGCTGCCGCGTGAACTTTCGGGCGGTGAGCGCCAGCGCGTCGCTCTGGCTCGCGTGCTGGTGCGTGACCGCCCGGTGCTGCTGCTCGACGAACCCTTCGCCTCGCTCGGACCCGCCTTGCGCGACGACATGCTCGACCTGGTTGCCAGCCTCCATGCCGAGCGTGGCATGACGGTGCTGTTCGTCACGCACCAGCCGCAGGATGCCCGCCGGATCGGCCAGAAGGTGGTGTTTCTGGACAATGGCGCCGTCGCCGCCACAGGCACCTCGGACGATTTCTTTGCAGGGACTGGTCCGGAGGCGTTCCGGCGCTACATCGGTGCCGGTGCCGGGGATGAGTTATCACGAGATATTGCCCGGAAGCGGACATAATTTACGCTCAAACCGGCTTGAGGCGATGTGGCGCTTGCTTGCCATGACTGGAGTAGTGTGGCTAGGTCCGCTCGATACCGGTCCGGCACAGGCCGTGATTTGCCTACAGCATCTGCTGCCCGCCCCGAGCGCGCGACCGACGCTGTAGCAGTTTGTTTTGCGCATGACACGGTCCGTTGGCCATGCGCAAGGACCTGAAAGGAAGCCATTCTGGCGATCGGCGCTGACAGGCTACGAATGAATCCGCTGGCGCGCTTTCTCGCGCTCGCCGGCTTTGCCGTGGCGCTGGCAAGCTGCCAGATGTTTACGCCTCCGGAAGTCCAGGAATCCGGCTTCCAGCCATCCGACAAGCCGATCACGGTGGACAATGTCGCCGCCAACAACAAGCTTGCCGAACTCGCCAAGGCGCAGCATCCGCGTATCCTGGCGACCTATGGTGGCGAGTATGCCGATCCCAAGCTCGAGCGCATGGTCGCCAAGGTGGTCGGCAATCTGACCGTGGTGTCGGCTAACCCGACCCAGACCTATCGCATCACCATCCTCAATTCGCCCAACGTCAACGCTTTCGCGCTGCCGGGCGGCTATCTCTACATCACGCGCGGCCTGTTGGCGCTGGCCAATGATTCGTCCGAGCTCGCCGCCGTCATCGCGCATGAAATGGGACACGTCACCGCCAATCACGGCCTGCAACGCCAGCAGCTGGAGGCCGAGGAAGGCCTTGCGACCAAGGTCGTTTCCGATGTGCTCGGCGACAGCCCGACCGCCAAGGCAGCACTGATCCGCGGCAAGCTCAGGCTGGCGCAGTTCTCGCGCAACCAGGAACTGGAGGCTGACGCCATTGGCATCAAGTCGATCGGCGAAGCCGGCTACGATCCCTATGCCGCCGGCCGCTTCCTGCAGTCGATGTCGGCCTACACCGATTTCCGTTCGATCAGCGGTGCCACGGACGCCAGCCTCGACTTCCTGGCCACGCATCCCAGCACGCCGCAACGCATCGATCTGGCACAGCGCCACGCCCGCCAATTCGGCGCGCCCGGTTTCGGCACGCGCGATCGCGATTCCTTCCTCGCCGGCATAGACGGCCTGCTTTATGGCGACACGCCGGAAGAGGGCTATGTGCGCGGCGAAACCTTCCTGCATCCGGGTCTCGGCGTGTCGTTCACGGTGCCGGACGGTTTCATCATCGACAATTCGGCGGCAGCGGTGACGGCAACGGGTCCGGGCGACATAGCGATCCGCTTCGACGGCGTTTCGATCGACAAGAACCGCGCCTTGACCGACTATATCAGAAGCGGCTGGGTGGCCGGCCTCGACGACAGCACCGTCAAGCAGGAAACCATCAACGGCAATGAGGCCGCGACCGCGCATGCCGGCGCCGAAGGCTGGCAGTTCGACATCGCGGTGATCCGTGCCGGCGGCCAGGTCTACCGACTGCTGACCGCGGCCCCCTCGGCCAGCGCGTCGCTGGAAACGGTGGCGCGCTCGGTCAGTGGCTCTTTCCACATCCTCAGTCCCGCCGAAAAAGCGGCCCTGAAGCCACTGCATATCCGTGTGCTTACGGTGCAGCCAGGACAGACCATGGGTTCGCTTGCCGCGCAGATGGTGGGCGTCGACCGCAAGCTCGACCTGTTCCGCGTGCTCAACGCGCTGTCGCCGGGGGCCGCGGTTTCGGCCGGCGACAAGGTCAAGATCGTCACCGACAAGTAAGCGCCGTTGCGCGAGATCAGGCGGCAGTCGCCATGAATTCCGGGTTCTGCTTCACCAGCGCGACCTTGAGCTTTTCCAGGGCGCGGGCTTCGATCTGGCGGACGCGTTCCTTGGAAATGCCGAGCGTCTCGCCGAGTGCCTCGAGCGTGGCGCCCTCGTCGGTAAGCCGGCGTTCCTCGATGATGCGGAGTTCGCGGGCGTTGAGCGCTTGAAGCGCCTCCTTCAGCCAGAGCGCGCGGCGCGCGATATCGATCTTGTCGCCGACAATCTCGTCGGGCAAGGGATCGTCCGAGACCAGGAAGTCCATCCGCTCGGTCGCACCCGCATCGTCGGCAAGCGGCACGTTGAGCGAGGAATCGGGCGCCGACAGGCGCGAATCCATCAACGCCACATCAGCTTCGGAAACGCCGAGCGCAACCGACACCTCGCGGTAGAGGGTTGTGTTGGAGAGTGGTTCGGCGCCGTTCGCGAGACGGGCGCGCAACCGCCTCAGATTGAAAAACAGGGCCTTTTGCGCCGAACTGGTGCCGCCGCGCACGATCGACCAGTTGCGCAGGATGTAGTCCTGCATCGAAGCGCGAATCCACCACGTCGCGTAGGTCGAAAACCGCACCTCGCGCTCGGGCTCGAAGCGAGCGGCGGCCTCGAGCAGACCGACATGGCCTTCCTGGATCAGGTCGCCGAGAGGCAGGCCGTAGTGACGGAATTTCGAGGCCATGGAAATGACCAGCCGCATATGGGCAACGGTGATGCTGTGCAACGCATTCTGATCGTTGTCCTGTTTCCAGAGCAGTGCAAGCCGATGCTCCTCGTCGCGCTCAAGGTAAGGCGCCCTCATTGCCGCGCGGACCATGACCCGACCTGCCGTGTCTTCCATCATAAGGCGCTCCTTGGCTCAGGCGTGCGAATGACAAACTGGCAAGAACCGGCTTGAAATGACGGCGTCGTGCCCTAGAACAGCCAAAACTGCCATGCGCGGGAAAGGTTCCGCTGGAGCAGGCAAGCGAGCGATGACGTCCGGGCAATTTCGGCACGGCTGCCCGGACTTCCGATGCTGCAAAGAAATTTCTTTTGGAGTATTTGATTTTCAGAACTGAGCCTTTTTGAAATTTCGTTCCTTATTTTTTCGATCCGCATCTGTCATTTTCCAGCCCTCACAACATGCCTGACATCAGGCCAAGGACGGGATCACAGAAAAATGAAATGGCTCAAGTCGCTCATTATCGCCGGAACGCTGCAGGCCCTGGCGGTCACATCGGGCCATGCCGGCGCCAATCTCGACCAGATCAAGCAGGCTGGCGTCATCAAGGTCGGCACGGAAGGCACTTACGCTCCCTTCACCTATCATGATGCATCCGGAGCGCTCGTCGGCTTCGACGTCGAAATCGCCAAGGCGATCGCCGAAAAGCTCGGCGTCAAGGCGGAGTTCCTCGAGGGCAAGTGGGACGGCCTGATCGCCGGCCTCGACGTCAAGCGATATGATGCCGTCATCAACGAAGTCGGCATCACCGATGCCCGCAAGGCCAAGTACGCTTTCTCCGATCCCTACATCGCCTCCAAGGCGGTGCTGATCGTGCGCGGCGACAACACCGACATCAAGACCTTCGCAGATCTCAAGGGCAAGAAGGCGGCGCAGTCGCTGACCTCCAATTTCGGCAAGCTGGCCGAATCGAATGGCGCCGAACTGGTCGGCACGGATGGCTTCGACCAGTCGATCCAGCTGCTTTTGACCGGCCGCGCCGACGCCACCATCAATGACAGCCTGTCGTTCCTCGACTTCAAGAAGCACAAGCCCGACGCCAATGTGAAGATCGCCGCCCAGGAAGAGAATGCCGATTACTCCGGCGTCATCGTGCGCAAGGGCGATCCGGAGCTGGTCGCGGCCATCAACAAGGCCCTTGCCGACATCAAGGCCGACGGCACCTACCAGAAGATCGCCGACACCTATTTCGGCCAGGACGTCTCGAAGTAATCATAAAGCGGGGCGGGTAGCCGCCCTGCAGCCCATCCAGCGGCGAGCCGTCTTTGACGGCTCGCCGCTTTTGTCGTGATATGGCTGACGCATTCGCGCTTCGATGACGCTGCCCGTCCATTCCGGAGGTATTTCGTGCCGCACTGGCTGCAACTGATGCTGGAGTCGCTGCCCTCGCTGCTGTGGGCAGCGTTGATCTTCACCGTGCCGCTGACGCTGCTTTCCTTCGTGCTCGGCCTGACGGTGGGGCTGGGCGCGGCGCTCGGCCGGCTGTTCGGGCCGAAGCCGCTTGTGGCGCTCGTGCGCTTCTATGTCTGGATCTTCCGCGGCACGCCTCTCCTAGTGCAGCTGTTCCTGATCTTCTATGGCCTGCCGTCGGTCGGCATCCTGCTCGATGCCTTTACCGCGGCGCTGATCGGCTTCACGCTCAACATCGGCGCCTACACGTCGGAAATCATCCGCGCGGCGATCGGCTCGGTGCCGAAAGGCCAGTGGGAGGCCGCCTATTCGATCGGCATGACCTGGAGCCAGGCGATGCGGCGCACCATCCTGCCGCAAGCCGGCCGGGTGGCGGTGCCGCCGCTCTCCAACACCTTCATCTCGCTGGTCAAGGACACGTCGCTGGCCGCCGCCATCACCGTGCCGGAGATGTTCCAGGCGGCGCAGCGCATTGTCGCCACCACCTATGAGCCACTCATCCTCTATGTCGAGGCGGCGATCCTCTATCTGGCGATGAGTTCGGTGCTGTCGGCCTTGCAGACGCGGCTGGAGGAGCGGCTCAACCGCTATGGCGGCTTCCTGGAGGCACGCTCATGATCGGCCTCGCCAACATCGAAAAACGCTTTGGCGACAATCTTGTGCTGAAGGGGGTGACGGTCGCCATCGCCGAGGGCAGCGTCACCGCGCTGGTCGGTCCTTCGGGCGGGGGAAAAAGCACGCTGCTGCGCTGCATCAACCTCTTGGAGATCCCGACCTCGGGCACGGTGCGGATCGGCGACGAGACGCTCGAGTTCCGCCCGGGTGGCAAGGTGCCGGCGGCGGACATAAGGCGCCTGCGCCTGCAGACCGGCATGGTGTTCCAGAATTTTCAGCTGTTTCCGCATCGCTCCGCCATCGAGAATGTCATGGAAGGCTTGGTTACGGTGCTCAAATGGTCGCCCCAGCAGGCACATGAGCGGGCGGCCGCGCTGCTGGAGAAGGTCGGCATGGCGCACAAGGCCGACGCCTGGCCGGCGACGCTGTCAGGTGGCCAGCAGCAGCGCGTGGCGATCGCGCGGGCTCTCGCCCCGTCGCCGAAAGTGCTGCTGTGCGACGAGCCGACCTCGGCGCTCGACCCCGAACTGGCGCAGGAAGTTGTCGACGTGCTTGGCCAACTCGCCAGCGAAGGCACGACCATGGTGATTGCGACGCATGATTTGCGCCTCGCCTCCAAGATCGCCCAGGAAGCGGTGTTCCTCGACGCCGGCGTCGTGGTCGAGCAGGGACCGTCCGCCACGCTGTTCGGCAATCCGGAGCGCGAACGGACCAAGCGGTTCATCGCCACGCTGAAGCAGGAGGCGGCGGAGAAGGGCGGTGGCGCATAAGCGCGGTATCCGCAGCAATCCCAAAGACAAAAAACCCGGCGCGAGGCCGGGTTTCGTTAACTCAACTCGAAGGCGAAAAGCTCAGGCAGCTTCTTCCTGCTCGGCTTCCTCGTTGTCGGCCTTGGCGCCACGCTTGGGGCCCTTGTTGAGGTTGACCTCGATCAGGCGCACGGCTTCGGTTTCCGACATGCGGTTTACGGCCGCGATCTCGCGAGCCATGCGGTCGAGCGCCGCCTCGTAGAGCTGGCGTTCGGAATAGGACTGCTCCGGCTGGTTGTCGGCGCGGTAGAGGTCGCGCACGACTTCCGAGATCGAGATCAGGTCGCCCGAATTGATCTTGGCATCATATTCCTGGGCACGACGCGACCACATGGTGCGCTTGACGCGGGCGCGACCCTGCACGACCTTCAGCGCACGCTCGACATAATCCTCCTCCGACAGCTTGCGCATGCCGATCGAGGTCGCCTTGGCGACCGGCACCTTCAGGCGCATCTTGTCCTTCTGGAAGTCGATGACGAACAGTTCCAGCTTGTGACCGGCCACTTCCTGCTCGTCGATCGAGACGATCTGGCCGACGCCATGCGCCGGATAGACGATGTACTCGCCGGTCTTGAAACCGTGACGCGCGGCTGTGGACTTCTTCTGCGGGGTTATCGTTGCCATTACGCCCTGAACTCCTTGTTGTGTGCCGGCGGCGGTGCCGGCTGAACTCACGTGATCGGTGTCACCGATCATTAGCCGCACAACAGATGAACCCACCGGAAAGGCCGGGACCGGCAAACCGCACGAACTGCGACCGCCTGGCCCAGATCGCTCTGGTCCGGAATGGGATTTTCACCTTTCAGTGATTTGGGGCGTCTGCGCCATAAATCGACGTTGTGTCACCGGCATGTTTCGCTGATGTAACACAAAAAGTCGGAAGAATCAAGGTTTTGCTGCGTAAGCGAAGGCCACAACCGATCGCCGCCTGTCAAGGCGGTTAATCCGACGTGCCTGTTACGCTGCGTCATACAAGCCTTTACAGCGGTGTTGTCAATCGCCTTCGCCGGGCTCGGCGGAGAAGTATTTCTCGAACTTGCCGGTCTCGCCGTCGAAGGTCTTGGCGTCGGCCGGCGGCTCCTTCTTGGCGGTGATGTTGGGCCATTTCTCGGCATATTCGGTGTTGATCTGCAGCCATTTGTCGAGGCCGGACTCGGTGTCGGGCTTGATCGCGTCGGCCGGGCATTCCGGCTCGCAGACGCCGCAGTCGATGCACTCGTCGGGATGGATGACGAGCATGTTCTCGCCTTCGTAGAAACAGTCGACCGGACAGACCTCGATGCAGTCCATATATTTGCATTTGATGCAGTTGTCGGTCACGACATAGGTCATCGGTCGGCTCCGGGATGTCCCGTTTTTGTTGGCTTTTTTGTGAGGTAACGCCTTTGTCGGCCGCTTGCAAGGGTGGCTATTCCCAGTGGCGCCAGGGTTTGGGAATGGAATTCCAGGTGGGCGGTGCCGCGAGGGCCCGACATGCCCACAGGCCGTCCCGTTTGCCGGTCCCGGTTCTGCTTTTTGTTTGTCGTTTGCCCTGGGAAAACACACCCCCGCGTCTGGTCGGCAAGGCTCAATCTTCGTCGAGCAATCGGTCGGTCTGGCGGCGCTCTTTCTTGGTCGGGCGGCCGCTGCCTGCCTCGCGCAGCGCCGGGATAGCATCGGGAAGTGCGTCGGCCTTGGCTGCGGGCGGCGGCGACATGTCTTCATAAAGAGTGCGAGCTTCCTCGGCAGGGCCGCGCCGCACACCAGCGCCGAGCACCTTCCAGACGAAGATACGCCGGTCGAGCGTGATGGTCAGCACGTCGCCTGGCTTGACCAGATCGGAAGCCTGCGCTGCTTTGTCGCGATTGATGCGCACGCGACCGGCGACTACCAGTTTGGCCGCCAGTGAGCGCGATTTCACCGCGCGCGTGAAGAACAGCCATTTGTCGATGCGCTGGCGGCCTTCCGCAACCATCGACGCGAGCCTACTTCTTTAATTGGTCGCGCAAAGCGGCGAGCTTGGCGAAGGGTGAATCCGGATCGAAGCGCACCGGACGCTCCTCGCGCGGCTTGGGCTGGAAGGCGGGCTTTCCGCCCCCCTTGCCACGATCGGCACCCTTGCCTTCCGGGCTGCCGCCCTTCCAGTCAGGCCGACCTTCGCGGCGGTCGGGACGATCGCCTTGCGGGCGGCCGTCGCGGCGCTCGGCGCCTTCGCCTTGCGGCCTCGGCTTGAACTTCGAGCGGTCGAAGCGCGGTTTGCCGGCGCCGTCGCGGCGCCCTTCATGAGCGGGACGGTCCGCGGGCGTGCCTGTTGCCGGTCCGTCGCCGGCATCGGCAGGCGCGTTGCTTCGGCCGCGCGCCTGTCCGGCTTGCGGGCGGTTGTTGCGGCCATCGCGATGGCGCGGGCGCTGGTCAAAGCGACCTTGGCGCCACAACAGGATCGGTTTTGGCGCTTCGGCTTCCGGCGCAGGTTCGCTGGTGGCTTCCGCCACTGCAGCCGGTTCGGCGGCATCCGTCGGCGCGGAGGCTTCGACGATCGGCTCCGCCGCTGCGGCTTCCTCCGTGGGCGTGGCGTCGACCTCGGCAGCTTCAGGTTCGGCCTGCGGTTCAACCGGGGCCGGCTCGGCGGGTTCAACAGCGGCTTCGGCTAAAGGCGCCTCTTCATCCGCAACCTCAGTCGTGGCTTCCGACTGCTCTTGTGCGACAGGCTCTGCTGCCGTTTCCGCGATGACCTCGGCTGGGGCTTCGATGGCGGCCTCGGCGGCTGCCGTTGCCGAACCCTCGACCGTTGCCTCCGCGGCCGCATCTACAGCGCCGGCTTCCGTTACTGCGGCTTCCACTGCCGCCTCTTCCGCCGCCTTGGCCTGTTCCGCGCGGGCTACCTCTTCGGCTGCCTGCTTGGCAGCGGCGGCTTCCCGCGCGGCAGTGTCCTGCGCTTCCAGCCGTGCCTTGACTTCCGCCACCGGTTTCGGCTCGGCGCGATAACCGAGACCCTTGAGGATCTCTTCCATGTCGTCGGCGGTGGCGCCGAGGATCGACATCATCGGCGGCGTCACCATGAAGGACTGGCCGTCATAGGCGCCGTCCGGCCGCTGGCCGAGGCCGGGCTTCCAGTTGGTCGCCGGGCGGATCAGGTCGGCCAGCCGCTCGAGAATATCGATGCGCACGGCGCGGCGGCCGAGATTGCGGTAGCCGGCAAGCTTGTAGAACGCCTTGTCGAAGGCCGGATCGATGACAACAGAGGTGCGTCCCGACGCCAGCGCATGGACGACGTCGCCGAAGCCCGGCTTGTCCTTGCCGTCGTTCTTCAGCGCCCAAAGCAAGGTCACCAGTCCGGCGGGTGCCGGCTTGATCAGCGCCGGCACGAAGACGTGATAGGCACCGAAGCGCACGCCGAGCCGGCGAAGTGCCGCCCGACCTTCCTGGTCGAGCGACTTCATCTCCTCGGCGATGTCGCGGCGATTGATGAGGCCGAAATTCTCCACGAGCTGGAAGGCGATGCCGCGGCCGATACCGGAAATCTGCTCCGCATTCTTCAAGTCGACCAGCGGCTTGAGCAGGGATTCGATCTGGAAATTGACGAAACGCTCGGCGCGCGCGGCGACCTTGTCGCGGGCCGGGCCGGTGAGTTGTTCGTCGGCCAGCAGCACCAGCCGCGGCTTCAGCGCGTCCTCGCCCGAAACCAGCGTGCCGATCGGTGCGCCGATCCAGCGCAGGGTGCCGTCCGAGCCGAGCGCGAGGTCGCCATTGGCGCAGGCGCCGAAGCGCTCCGCACGGGCCTCGAATTCGGCTGCCAGCGCCTTTTGCGCGGCCGTGCGCACGGCCTTGGCGTCTTCGCCGCCGGCGGTCTGGTCGGCGGTGAAGCGGAACCCTTGCAACTCGCCGACATGATGGCCTTCGACAAGGACGGTTCCGGTAGGACTGATTTCGGCTTCGGGCATGGTATTTTCTCTAAGGCGCCGCATGAGGACGGAAGTCCTGCGGTCTACGAAGCGTTTCGTCAACCGCTCATGCAACGCATCCGACAATCTGTCTTCGATTTCACGCGTCTTTTCCCGCCAGTGTGCCTGATCGGCCAGCCAGCCGGGCCGGTTCGACACGAATGTCCAGGTGCGGATCTGGGCGATGCGGTGCGACAGCGTATCGATGTCGCCCTCGGTGGTGTCGGCACGGCGCACCTGCTCGGCCATGTAATTCTCGTCGACATGGCCATGCCGGGCGAGGTCCATGTAGATCGAGGCGATCAGGTCGGCATGCTGGGCGGGCGCAATCTTGCGGTAGTCCGGCAGCGCGCAGGCTTCCCACAGCAGCGCCACGCGCTTGGCATTGGTCGCGAGCGCGCGGATGTCTTCGTCGCGGGAGAGATGTTCGAGCGCTTGTGCATCGACGGCCGGCAGCGCGCGTGTCAGGCCCTCGACCGGGGCGTTGGTTTCGATCGATCGCTTCAGCGCATCGAGGCTGGCGAAATCGAATTGCGCGGTGCGCCATTGCAGCACCTTCACCGGGTCGAATTCATGGCCCTCGATCTTCTGGACCAGATCCTCGTCGAGTGGGTCGACCTGACCGGTGACGCCAAACGTGCCGTCGCGCAGGTGCCGGCCGGCGCGGCCGGCGATCTGGCCGAGTTCGGCCGCCGTCAGATTGCGGTACTGGTAGCCGTCGAATTTGCGGTTCTGGGCAAAGGCGACATGATCGAGATCGAGGTTGAGGCCCATGCCGATCGCGTCGGTGGCAATGAGGTAGTCGACATCGCCCGACTGGAACAGCGCCACCTGGGCATTGCGGGTACGGGGCGACAGCGCCCCGAGCACGACGGCCGCACCGCCCTGCTGGCGGCGGATCAGCTCGGCGATTGCGTAGACCTCGTCGGCGGAGAAGGCGACGATCGCGGTACGCCTTGGCAGGCGGGTCAGTTTCTTGGAGCCGGCATAGGCCAGATGCGACAGCCGCGGCCGCGTCACCACCGAGACGCCCTTCAGCAGCCGCTGGAGAATGCCGTGCATGGTGGCCGCGCCGAGCAGCAGCGTTTCCTGGCGGCCGCGCAGATGCAGGATGCGGTCGGTGAAGATATGGCCGCGCTCGAGGTCGCCGGCCAGCTGCACCTCGTCGATGGCGACGAAGGCGGCGTCGGTCTCGCGCGGCATGGCTTCGACGGTGCAGACCGAATATCTGGCGCCCGGCGGCTGGATCTTCTCCTCGCCGGTGATGAGCGCCACCTTGTGGGCGCCGACCTTCTCGCAGACGCGCGTGTAGACCTCGCGGGCCAGCAGCCTCAGCGGCAGGCCGATGACGCCGGTTTCGTGCGCCACCATGCGCTCGATGGCGAGATGGGTCTTGCCCGTGTTGGTCGGGCCAAGCACGGCGGTCACGTCGCGGCCTGACAGGATCAGCGGCTCGGTGTGTTTCTGCTGAATGTTCATCGGCTCGGAAATAAGGCTTTCTGGCCTCTCGTTGTCGGGAGCGTGCCTGGACGGCGCGTATGACAGCCGACACATAGGGATTTCGGGCGCGAAGCGAAAGCGGAATGTTCCGGCCGGGTGTTAAGGACGCCTGCGTCGACCCGCAAATCAGCCCCAGCTTAACAGTTGGAACGAGTCTGGAACGAATCAGCGACGAATCGGTGACTCCGTCAGATTCAGCTTTTGTTCACGGCTAGATATGGATTTTGTGACCACGAGTCTCACCACATGCTGAATCACCGAACTGGCCCGTTTTATGCTTGGTGGATCTTGCCGTTAATGTTTGCCGGTAAACCATGCAGGAGGCTCGCGCCACTTCGCTCAACATTATGAAATTATTAATCTTTCTGAACTCTGCGTTAAGGAATTGCAGGCAATCGCGGCCATTAATGTTAACATTGCGCTCAAAGCCGGAACGAATCGGCGACAAACCAGCGCCAGCGGTATTTTCTCCTTTTGTTCCCCCAATATCTTGTGTTGTGAACAGCTTATCCACCGAGAATCCACAGGCTTGACCACAGGGTTTCGCACAGACGCGGCTGCCGTCATTAACCTTTGCGTGCCGGATTGGAGCATCGCGCCACAGCGAAGCCTTCCAAGGATCAAGCGTCGTTTGAAAGCGGACCGGTTTCCCGGTCCGCTTGTTGCGAGCACGCGTCGATCCCCCAGCCGTTGGCTGCGGTGAGAAGAGGACTCAGATGAAGTACTGGCCACCATTGGCGGTGAGGGTCGAGCCGGTGATGAAGCCGGCGTCTTCGGAAGCCAGGAAGACAACGCAGCGCGCGATCTCTTCCGGTTCGCCCAGGCGGCCGACCGGGATTTGCGGGATGATGCGTTCGTTGAGCACCTTCTCGTCGATCGCCTTGACCATCTCGGTGGCGATGTAGCCGGGGCAGATGACGTTGACGGTGATGCCGGCGCGCGCGCCTTCCTGGGCGAGCGCCTTCGAGAAGCCGATGTCGCCGGCCTTGGCGGCGGAGTAGTTGACCTGGCCGGCCTGGCCCTTCTGGCCGTTGATCGAGGAGATGGTGATGACGCGGCCGAACTTGCGGTCGCGCATGCCGCTCCACAGCGGATGCGTCATGTTGAAGACACCGGACAGATTTGTGTCGATGACCTCTTTCCACTGGTCGCGCGTCAACTTGTGGAACATGGCGTCGCGGGTGATGCCGGCATTGTTGACCAGCACGGACACCGGGCCGAGGTCGGCCTCGATCTGCTTGATGCCGGCGGCGCAAGCGTCATAGTCGGCGACCGACCATTTGTAGACCGGAATGCCGGTTTCGGCCTTGAACTTCGCCGCCGCGTCGTCGTTGCCGGCATAATTCGCGGCAACCGAATAGCCGGCAGTCTTCAAAGCGGTCGAGATCGCCGCGCCGATACCGCGCGATCCACCCGTGACGATTGCAACCTTGGTCATGCATTTCCCCTTTTGAAATCGCCCTGTTGTCGGGCTTGGCAGGCACTGGATTTGCTACAGGCACTACATATGAACCGGGCGGCTTGCGCCGCCCGTCCAAAATCTATCAGAGAGCCTCCACACACATGGCGACGCCCATGCCGCCGCCGATGCATAGGGTGGCGAGACCCTTCTTGGCGCCGCGTCGGCGCATCTCGAAGACCAGCGTGTTGAAGATGCGGGCGCCCGAGGCGCCGATCGGGTGGCCGATGGCGATGGCGCCGCCATTGACGTTGACGATCGAGGGATCCCAGCCCATGTCCTTGTTGACGGCGCAGGCCTGTGCGGCGAACGCCTCGTTGGCCTCGACAAGGTCGAGATCCCCTGCCGACCAGCCGGCCTTTTCCAATGCCTTGCGCGAGGCGGGAATGGGTCCGGTGCCCATGATCGCCGGATCGACGCCGGCGGTTGCCCAGGACGCGATCCGCGCCAGCGGGGTGATGCCGCGCCTGGCGGCTTCCGCTTCACTCATCAGCAGCGCACCGGCAGCACCGTCATTGATGCCGGAGGCGTTGGCCGCGGTCACCGTGCCGTCCTTGTCGAAGGCCGGCTTCAGCTTGGTCATGGCATCGATCGTGGCGCCGTGGCGGATGTACTCGTCCTGGTCGACAATGGTGTCGCCCTTCTTGCCCTTGATGGTGAAGGCGACGATCTCGTCCTTGAACTTGCCGGCCTTTTGCGCGGCCTCGGCCTTGTTCTGCGAGGCCAGCGCGAACTGGTCCTGGTCGTCGCGGGTGATCTGGAACTGGCGGGCGACGTTCTCGGCGGTGTTGCCCATGTGGTAGCCATTGAAGGCGTCCCACAACCCGTCCTTGATCATGGTGTCGATCATCTTGTAGTCGCCCATCTTGACGCCGGCGCGCAGGTGCTCGGCGTGCGGCGACAGCGACATCGATTCCTGGCCGCCGGCGATGATCACCTTGGCGTCGCCGGTGGCGATCTGCTGCATGCCGAGCGCGATGGCGCGCAGGCCGGAGCCGCAAACCTGGTTAAGGCCCCAGGCGGTGGTCTCCTTGGGCAGGCCGGCCAGGATCGAGGCCTGGCGGGCCGGGTTCTGGCCTTGCGCCGCGGTCAGCACCTGGCCGAGGATGACCTCGTCGACCTCGGCCGCCTCGACACCGGCACGCGTCAAAAGTTCCTTGACGACGACGGCGCCGAGTTCATGCGCGGGCGTGGCGGCGAAGGCGCCGTTGAAGGAGCCTACGGCCGTGCGCGCGGCGCTGGCAATGACGATGGAAGCGGACATTTTCTTCTCCAGACTTCAAGGGTGTTGTTGTGCCGTTGAGGACTTTTCTTGCCCTTTCCCAACCCCAAGTCAAACCGGAAATCGGCATGGCGCCGATGCGCCGCAAGCAGACCTCACCTCGTGGCGCCGGCGGTCTGGCCGGTGCTGCGCAGCATATTTAGCCTGCCATGCAGCATTATATGATCCCGCACTGCACAAACTGCTTGGAATTATGAGGCTTTTGCGCATATCCTCAAAAAGGGCGCAATCGTTACCGGCTGCTTACTCAGGCGTGCCGGTGTCCGGGGAGGATGCAGATGGCCGCAAAAGACGACCCGATCATTATCAAGAAATACGCCAACCGCCGCCTCTATAATACGGGGACGAGCACCTATGTGACGCTCGAGGATCTGGCCGAGATGGTCAAGAAGGGCGAGGAATTCACGGTCCAGGACGCCAAGACCGGTGATGACATCACGCATCCCGTGCTGACCCAGATCATTTTCGAGCTGGAGAACAAGGACGGGCAGAACATGCTGCCTATCCCGTTCCTGCGCCAGTTGATCGCCTTCTACGGCGACCAGATGCAGATGATCGTGCCCAGCTTCCTCGAACAGTCGATGATCGCCTTCTCCAAGGAACAAGAGCGGTTCCGCGAACAGATGAAGGGCGCCATCGGCAAGTCGCCGCTCGACGTGATGAAGATGGCGACGCCGATCAAGGCGCTGGAAGAACAGACGCGCCGCAACATGGAAATGTTCCAGAACGCAATGCGGCTGTTCACGCCTTTTCCGCCCCCGGGCTCGTCGGCGCCTGCCGCGGCTCCCGCCGAGCCGGCCAGGAAGGAAACGCCGGAAAAGCCGGACGATCTGCAACAGCTGAAGGATCAGATCGCGGCCATGCAGCGCAAGCTCGACACGATGTCGTAAGCGCATAGCGCTCACGACATTCAGCCCAGCAATCCCTCATAGCGGCCGCGCGGCCTGATGCTGCTGCCGCTCGCGATCTGTTCGACCATGTGCGCGGCCCAGCCGACGCTGCGTCCAAGCGCGAACAGGTGGAATGGTGCATCGCGCGGCAAGCCAAGGCCGCGCGTCAGCACGGCCAGGGCAAAGTCGATGTTCGGTTGGGCGCCTGTCGCGGCAATGGCGGCGGCTTGCAGCGATTGCAACGCCTCGTCGGTGTTGTCGAGGGAGGCCAGAAGCGCTGCGGCCCGGGGATCGCCCTCGGGATAGAGCGGATGGCCGAACCCCGGCAGTGGCCGGTCATGGCCGAGCCAGCGCCGGATCGCGGCATCGGCGCCGTGCCGCGCCGCGTCCTCAGCGAGTTGCATCACCGCTTCGCCGGCGCCGCCGTGGCGGGGACCGGACAGTGTCGCCAGGCCGGCAAGCAGACACGCGGCGGGCGAGGCTCCGGTCGAGGCCGCGACGCGGGTTGCGAAGGTCGATGCGTTGAGTTCGTGATCGGCGAGCAGGACAAGGGCACGGCGGATCGCTTCCGCGCCGCCATCATCCGCCGACCAGCCCCGTGCCAATCGCCGATGCACTGGTTCAGATCCCGCGATGGCACCAAGGGCGCTGGCCAGCACGCCGATCGCGTGCGCGGCATCAGTGCACAGCAAGGCAGCACTTCGTCCAAGCGAGGGCCGCGCCTGGCCGGCAAGCAGAGCGAGTTGCGCAAAGGCCGGGGTGCGGCCGATCTGAGGCGGCGCATCTGGCGACGGCGCTTCGAAACTGACCGGGCCGGGCAGGGCCCAGAGCAGCCCAGCGGTTTCTTCCAGCGTGGCATGGTCGGACAGCGCCGCGGCGTCCCGACCCCGATAAATGAGGTGGCCGTGCCAGACGGTCGAAATCGCGGTGACGATCGACGGCTCGCCCCAGGCGATCGCGCTTTCGGCAATGGCCGCAGGGCTCCGCCCGCGCGCCCTCCGCATCGCCAGTGCGGCGATATCGTCGGCGCGGTACTGGCTGCGGCGCGGGTCGGCACGGTCCGGACGCATGCCGATGCGGCCGCGGCTGACATAGGCATAAAGCGTCTGCGGCCTCACCCGGAGCCTTTCCAATGCCTCTTCCCGCGACAACCATTCGGACATATCGAGCCAGATGTTGATTCTATTGATCAAGATTGATGCTTATGGCGCCCACCCTTATCTCCCATCGGGAAAAGCTTCAAGGAGACAAGGCTATGGCGAATGGGCTCGATGATGTGGTGGCGGCCGAAACCGTGCTGTCCGATGTCGATGGTCTGGGCGGTCGCCTGACGATCCGCGGCCATTCGCTTGGGGAATTGGCTGGACGATGGAGTTACGCCCAGGTCGTCCACCTGCTGCTGGACGGGTTCTTCGACGGTCTGCCTGGCGACGCCGAACTGGCGGCAAAACTGGGTGAGGCACGCGTCGAGGTGTTCGAGCGGCTCGCGCCTGCGCTGCCCTTGCTGGCACCGTTTGATGTCTACAGCGCCATGCGCGCCGGCATGGCCTTGCTGCCGGATGGCGAGACGCTGACGGACGCCTTGCGGCTGATCGCGGCGCCCGCGGTGCTGACGCCTGCGCTGCTGCGCCTGCAGTGCGGTGAGCAGCCGATCGCACCCGACGGCAAGGCCGATCATGCCGCCGACATGTTGAGGATGCTCAGGGGCTCCATCCCGTCGCCTGATCTGGCCAAGGCACTCGACACCTATCTGGTGACCGTATGCGACCATGGCCTCAATGCCTCGACCTTCGCCACCCGCGTTGTCGCCTCGACCTTGGCCGGCCTGACATCGTCGGTGCTGGCCGGCCTCGGCGCGCTCAAGGGTCCACTGCATGGCGGCGCGCCCGGCCCGGTCATCAAGATGCTCGACGCCATCGCTGCGCATGGCGACGCTGCCGGCTGGCTGCGCGGCGAGATCGCCCGTGGCGAACGCATCATGGGTTTCGGCCATCGCATCTATCGCGTGCGCGATCCGCGCGCCGATGTGCTGAAAGCGGTGGTCCGCAAGCTTGGCGGCGAGGGCGAAACCGGTCGCCGGCTGGCCTTCGCCGAGACGGTCGAGCAAACGGCGCTCGACGTGCTCCGGGTCGCCAAGCCGCAGCGCTCGCTGCAGACCAATGTCGAGTTCTACACCGCGCTGGTGCTGGAAGCGGCGGGATTTCCTCCTGATGCCTTCAGCAATGTCTTTGCCGCCGGGCGCGTTGCCGGCTGGATCGCGCATGCGCGCGAGCAGCAGACCACCGGGCGGCTGATCCGTCCGCAGTCGCGCTATGTCGGGCCGGTGCCTGACCTCGTCGCCTAGATTTTCCGTCTGTTTCAAAGGCTACGGTCCCTCAGCATCGCAGCGGAGGGGCTTTTCGCATCACCGAAATTTCATGTGATCACGCGACCGTGTTCGTGTTCTTGCCTTGGTCCATCCTTATATGCTGCACTGCAACATAAGCCGGCCATGGCTGCTTCCTTCCAATGACGTTGGGGCAGGCCGGCGCATCAGGATGACAGGAACGCCATGACGAAGAACGGCAAGGCGGAGGAAAAGAAGAAGATCAACATCGCCCTTCAGGGAGGCGGCTCGCACGGCGCCTTTTCCTGGGGCGTGCTCGACCGGCTGCTGGAGGATGGCAGGCTGGAGATATCGGCGGTGTCCGGTACCAGCGCCGGCGCCATGAACGCAGTCGCATTGGCCGATGGTTTCGTGCGCGGCGGAGTCGAGGGCGCCAGGCAGAAACTGGACGATTTCTGGCACGCGGTGGCGGCAAAGGGCCGGTTCAGCCCGGTGCAGCGCATGCCGTGGGATGTCGCCTGGGGCAATTGGTCAATCGAGAACACGCCGGGCTATGTCTTCTTCGACACCATGTCTCGAGTGTTTTCGCCCTATGTCGCCAACCCGCTCGGCCTCAATCCGTTGCGCGACGTGGTCGCAAGGGAGATCGACTTCGGGAATGTCCGCGCCTGCAAGTCGATGGAGCTGTTCATCTCCGCCACCAATGTCGAGACAGGGCAGTTGCGGGTGTTTTCCGATGGCGAGATCGACCTCGACACGGTGATGGCGTCGGCCTGCCTGCCGCAACTGTTCCGCGCCGTCGAGATCAAGGGCGTGCCCTATTGGGACGGCGGTTACGGCGGCAATCCGGCGCTCTACCCGTTCTTCAAGACCGCGGCGACCGAGGATGTGCTTCTGGTGCAGATCAATCCGGTGGTGCGCGAGGGAACGCCAAGAAGCGCCAACGAGATCCAGAACCGCATCGACGAGATCACCTTCAATGCCGGGCTTCTGCGCGAATTCCGCTCGATCGCCTTCGTCAAGGAACTGATTGCGGCAGGTCGACTGCCGCATGGCGAATATCGCGACATCCGCATGCATCGCATCGATGCCGACGAGGCGTTCAAGGATCTGTCGGCATCGTCCAAGGTCAATGCCGAATGGGCCTTCCTGACCTATCTGCGCGACCTCGGCCGCACCGCCGCCAGCGACTGGCTGGAAGAGAATTACGATGCCGTCGGCAGCCAAGCTACGCTCGACCTGTCCGGCGAACTCGATGATGGGTTCAAGCCGGTACGCGGTCCCGCACCCGGCCGTCGGGTCAAGGAATTTCTCGCCGCGCGCAAGAACCCCGAGGCCGAACGCCGTCGGGCCTGAATCCGACGGCGCTGGCTCCACGGCAGCGTCTGTCGGCAGCCATGACAGGGTCTCCGGAGCAGCGCCCAGTCCAGCGTTGTCGGCGTGACGGCAACCTTGACGTGCGGAAGAGCCGTCATCATGCTGACGCCTGCTGCCACTGACGGTCGGATGGCGCTGCCCCGGAGCGTTCAGTGGCATCGGGCGCAATGCTCGGTACAGAATTGCGAATAGGACGAAATACACCTGGTATTCCCGCACCTGTCTCGCGCCGCGCCCGAAGTCGGGCGTATCATGACACGCGGTCCGGGACGCAATAATGCGGGCGCATAGGTGCTTTCAGCATCTGTCCGACGTCGGTGCATCGGGGTCGGCAAGCAGCCTGATCCGAAGGGGCCGTCGTCCCGTTTCCCGAGCGATTCCAGTTCTTTGGCCGAGTGTCGTGGCGCCGCTACCATTGTCCCTCGCCGATCACACTGACGCCGATCGTCGGTTTGTGCCTGCACTTCAATCAGCGACGCGACGCGGATCGCGGCTGTAGTCCGGAGACGACCCATGGCGAGCGCGGCTGGTCGCCCGTGGCCGAAGTTTCAGGGGCGGATCGCGAGCCAGCGGGCGCTTCGTCAAGTAGACAGGCAAGTCACGAAGAACCGTTTCATGGCGACCACACCTTGCCCGGCTATGCAATGCTGCTGCAACTTTGGGACTATATTGCGATGCAACTTTGATGTAGAAGCGCGCTCGCCGATCACGGCAATTTGAACACGGTCAGGCGCGCACCCATATCGGCGACGCGCCCGCGTCATAAGAGGCGGTGCTGGCCGAACCCGCAGTGGAAAAATGACGATGCCTAAAATCAGGTTTCACAAGCTTGCAGCCATTGTTGTGCTCATCGGTTTCGCGGCGTGGATGGCGACCGGCGAGTTCTCGTCGGTCGGCAGCGTAGCGGCCAACAAGGCCAAGGCAGCCGAAGTCGAGCAGGGCAAGGCGCCGGATGCGAGCAAGCCGAAGGCGGCGGAAGCCGAACAGAAAGCGCCGCTGCGCACCGTCGCGGTGGTGACGCCGCCACGCAAGACCTATGCGCGCGCCATCCGCATTTCCGGGCTGACCGAAGCCGACAAGCGCGCGGTGCTTGCAACCCGCGTCGCCGGCGTCATCGACCAGCTACCTGTCAAGCAAGGCGATCACGTCAAGACCGGCGACCTGGTGCTGATGCTCGCCGCCGAGGAAAAGATCTCGATGGTCGACAATGCCAAGCAGCTTGTCGCGCAGCGCCAGGCCGAGCTGGACGCGTCGTTGCGGCTGATGAAGACCGGCAATTTGCCCAAGCTGCAGCTCGACACCGCCCGCTCCAATCTGACTCTGGCGCAATCCCAGTTGGACACCGCGCAGGCCGAGCTCGACCGCAACGAAGTAAAGGCGCCGTTTGACGGCGTCATCGACCGGGTGCCGGTGGAACTGGGCAGCTCCGTCATGCAGGGCGGCGAGGTAGCGACCATCCTCAAGCTCGATCCTGTGATCGCGCGCGGCGAAATCAGCGAGCGCGACCTCGGCTATCTCAAGATCGGTGACAAGGCCAGCGTTCGGCTGGTCAGTGGCCAGACCGTCGAAGGCACCGTGCGCTATATCAGCCGCGACGCCTCGTCGGCGACCCGCACCTTCCGTGTCGAGATCGCCATCCCCAATGCCGATGGCTCCGTGCCGGCCGGCATGACGGCGGAAATCCAGCTCAGCGCCTTGCCGACCGACGCCGTCCTGCTGCCGCGCTCGGTGGTGACTCTCGGCGACAAGGGCGATCTCGGCATCCGCGCCGTCGGCACGGACAACAAGGTGGCATTCTTCCCGATCGACCTGGTCGACGACACGCCGACCGGTCTCGTGCTCGGCGGCATCCCGGCCGATGCGCGCATCATCGTCGCCGGCCAGGAACTGGTGAAGGAAGGCGACGAGGTTCATCCGGTCGAGGCCGACCAGGCAACCATCAACAAGCTGATCGGCGAAGCCACCGCCGGGACGCAGTAGCGCGGGGCGCCGGCGCCGGGCCTTGCCCGGCGACAGCATGTCCGTTCGCCACTCCCGAAGCCAACAGCAGGCATAAGTCATGGATATCGTCAGACTCGCAATCAACAATGCCCGCCTGACCATCTCGGTGCTGGTCTTCCTGCTGATCGCAGGCTGGGTCGCCTATCAGTCGACGCCGAAGGAAGCGGAACCCGACGTTCCGATTCCGATGATGTATGTCAGCCTGATCTATCAAGGCATTTCGCCCGAAGATTCCGAGCGCCTTCTGCTGCGGCCGATGGAAAGCAAGCTGAAGAGCCTGAAAGGCCTCAAGGAGATGCGCTCGGCCGCTTTCCAGGGCGGCGGCTATGTGCTGGTCGAGTTCCAGCCGCAGACGAACCTGGCGACGGCACTGCAGGATACCCGCTCCAAGGTTCAGGACGGCAAGGCCGACCTGCCGCAGGCGGCCGAAGAGCCAGTCGTCACCGAGGTCAACATTTCCGAATTTCCGGTGCTCGTCGTCACGCTGTCGGGCGAATTGCCCGAACGCGTGCTGGCGGCCGCCGCGCGCGAGTTGCGCGACCGCATCGAAGAAGTGCCGGGCGTCCTGGAAGGCTCGCTGCAGGGTTCCCGCGACGATCTGGTCGAAGTCGTCATCGATCCGATGAAGCTGTCGTCTTACGGCTTGCAGCTCGATCAGCTGATCGGCGCCGTCGGCGCGTCCAACAGCCTCGTCGCCGCCGGCAACATCGAGGGCTCGCAGGGTAAATACGCCGTCAAGGTGCCGTCGCTGATCGAGACGCCCGAGGATGTGGCCGCACTTCCCGTGGTCGCCGGTCCCAATGCCGTGGTTCAGGCCAAGGACATCGCGACGATCCGCTCGACCTTCGCCGACGCCACGACGATCACGCGCCTCAACGGCAAGCCGGCCATCGCCATCGAGGTCAAGAAGCGCATCGGCGCCAATCTGATCGACACGCTGACCAAGGTCAGGGAGGTGTCAGACACCTTCGTCAAGACCATGCCGGAAGGCATGCACGTCACCTACACGCAGGACAAGTCGGTCTTCGTCAACCAGCTGCTCGGCGATCTGCAGAACCACGTGATGATCGCCGTCATCCTGGTGTTCATCGTCATCCTCTACGCGCTGTCCGGACGTGCCTCGCTGCTCATCGGCCTGGCCATTCCGTCATCCTTCCTGATCGGCATCCTGCTGCTGGCCATGATGGGCTACACGATCAACATGATCGTGCTGTTCAGCCTCATCCTGGCCGTCGGCATGCTGGTCGACGATGCCATCATCGTCACCGAGTTCGCCGAACGACGGATGAGCGAGGGCATGCCGAAGCAGGAAGCCTTCGCGCTCGCCGCCAAGCGCATGGCCGGTCCGGTCATCGCGGCAACGATGACGCGTATCGCCGCCTTCTCGCCGCTGCTGTTCTGGCCGGGGATCATCGGCGATTTCATGAAGTACATGCCGATCACGCTGATCGTCACGCTGTCGGCCTCGATGCTCTATGCGCTGGTCTTCGCGCCGACGCTGGGGGCGATCTTCGCCAAGGCGCCGCAGCATCACGAGGATGGCAATCGCGATGGCTGGTACATGGCTGTCGTCAAGCAGGCAGTACGCTTCCCCATCACCGTGATGGTCCTCACCGTCGTCTTGCTGGCCGGCATCTTCGTTGGCTATTCGAAGTACGGTGCCGGCGTCGAGTTCTTCCCGAGCGTCGAACCCGACTACGGCCTGCTCTATGTGCATGCCCGCGGCAACCTCTCGCTGGCCGAAATGGATACCGCGACCAAGATTGCCGAAAACCGGCTGCTCGGCTGGCCGGGCGTGAAGTCGGTCTATACGCGCGTCGGCAAGTCCCAGGGCGGCGGCCAGGACGTGCCCGAAGACGTCGTCGGCGTCATCCAGTACGAATTCATCGACTGGCGCGAGCGCAAATCGGCCAACGATATCCTGAACGACCTGCGTGGCGTGATGGCCGGCATTCCCGGCGTCGACGTCGAGGTGCGCGTGCCGGAAGCAGGCCCGCCGACCGGCAAGCCGATCCAGATCAGGCTTTCGGCCATCGACCCCAAGGGATTGGACGAGAAGGCGCGCGCCGTCGCCGCGCGCATTGCCAAGGTGCCCGGCGTCATCGACATCTCCGATGGCTTGCCGCCGCCCGGCGTCGACTGGGCGCTCGAGGTCGATCGGGCCAAGGCCGCCCAGTATGGCATCAGCCCAACCTCCGTCGGGACGGTGGTGCAGCTCGTCACCAATGGCTTGAAGCTCTCGGAATACCGGCCGGCCGGCGCCGACAAGGCGGTCGACATCCGGCTGCGCTTGCCCGAGGACCGGCGCACGCTGTCGACGCTCGACGAGCTCAGGGTACAGACCTCGCAAGGATCGGTGCCGATCTCGAACTTTGTCGTTCGCAAGGCGAAGCCGAGCGTCGGCATCCTCAATCGCATCGACGGTGCCCGCACCGTGGTGGTGCAGGCCAACGTCGCCGCCGGCGCTCAGGTCGCCGCCGTTCAGCAGGAGGTTACCCAGGCCGTCGCCGACATGAATCTCGGCAGTGGCATACGCTGGAAACTGGCCGGCTCGAACGAGGACAGCGCGGAAGCCAGCGCCTTCCTCAGCAAGGCCTTCGGGGCCGCGATCTTCCTGATCTTCCTAGTGCTGCTGGCGCAGTTCAACAAGTTCACCAGCGTCTGGCTGGTGCTGTCCTGCGTCGTCATGGCGACGATCGGCGTGTTCCTCGGACTGCTGATAACAGGCGAGACGTTCGGCATCGTCATGTCGGGCATCGGCGTCATCGCGCTGGCAGGCGTGGTGGTGAACAACAACATCGTGCTGATCGACACCTATGACCGGCTGCGCGAGGAAGGCTGGGACAAGATGGACGCGGTGCTGCAGACCTGCCGCGAGCGTGCGCGTCCGGTTGTGCTGACGGCGGTATCGGCCATTCTCGGCGTGCTGCCGATCGCCTTCGGCCTCGGGCTGGAAATCTTCCATCACGAGACGACGATCAATGCGCCGTCTACGCAATGGTGGATTTCGCTGTCCTCGGCGATCGTCTTCGGCCTGTCCTTCGCCACCATCCTGACGCTGGTGGTGACGCCGTCGATGCTGATGGTGTTCACGCGCGCCAAGATCAAACCCGGTGCGCGGCGCGGCTGGTTCAGCCGCCTGTTCCGGCGTGGCAAGGGCCAGATCTCGTCGGACACCCCGGCAGCGGATGAAGGCGCCGAGCCGGCAATTGCCTTCCCGAAAGCCGCCGAATAGACGGCTCCCCGATCTAACTGCCAAAGGCCGCCCGGAACAACCGGGCGGCCTTTGGCATTTTCCCTCAGGGCCGATGTCCCAGCATTGTCTCGCAAGCAACGCAGAGCGGGGAATTTGTCATGCCGATCAGCACCATCGTCATCATCGTCCTGATCCTTGTCCTCATCGGAGCGGTGCCGGCATGGCCGCACTCGCGATCCTGGGGTTATGGACCTTCGGGCATTGTCGGTGTGGTGCTGGTGGTGATTCTGGTGCTGGTGTTGATGGGGAGGCTTTGAGCTGCCGCCTCAATTCGTAAAGGACGAAAGGCCTTCAGCTTCGGGTAAGTTGTAAGTGCCGTCGGCGTTGGAAATCAGGCAGCTTCCGCGGCGCCATTCACGGTGGCGATGCCGATATCCTGGAGCGCATCGGCGACCGCCCGGTCGAGCGGCGTATGCGGGATTTCTCCAATGATGCCTTCCAGCCGCGTCGAAGCCAGCCGGTGCGGCTCGAAGCGCAGGTATGACATCGAGACGATCTCGCGCCACATTGCCACGAACGGGCTGCCGGCGCGCAGCACCCACCAGGGCATGGAAGTCATTTTGAGCTGATGGCCGACGGCCTTCTCGGCGGCGGTCTTGATATCGAGATCGGTGACGGCATGGCCCGGGAAGTTCAGCGCCTCATAGACGCCGAGCTTGTCGAGATTGCGCGCCAGCGCGACGAAACCGACTGCGAAGTCCGGCAGATAGGCCCATTCATGCACAAGATCGGCCGGACCAGGCGCGGTGTAGATGCCCTTGTTGATCTTGGCGGCGACGACCAAGTCGAACCACGAGCCGCTGCCGGTGCCGCCGAAGAAATCGCCGGCGCGCAGAAGAATGGTGCGCACCCGGCCGGCCTCGGCCTCACGGCGGAACAAATCCTCCATGGCGCAGCGAATGCGGCCTTTTTCCGTGGTTGGATGAAAGGGTGTGTCTTCCGTGATCACCGCCGGCATTGGCGAGCCGTAATTGTAGACGGTGCCGGGGAAGAGGTGCAGCGCGCCGTTGGTATGGCAGGCCGCCATGACGTTCTGCGCCATCGGCAGGCACTTGCCCCAGTCGGTGTAGATAGGATTCAGGCCGTTGAAGATGATGTCGACTCCTTGTGTGGCGCGGATGAGCGACTGGCGGTCCAGCGCGTCGCCTTCAACCGCCGTTGCGCCCTTAAGCTCTGCCGGCACCTTGCCGGTACGGGTGACGGCGCGGACGTCGAAGCCGGCGTCGATGAAGGCTCTGGCAACCACGCGGCCGAGCCGGCCATTGGCGCCGAGGATTGCGATCTTGGTCATTGGATAACTCCTGGTTGGTTGTTGCAGTCCGTATCGGTGTTTGCAGGGTGAATATGATTGCCTCATCTATGAATTGAAATTGACCAGGATTGCAGTTTTGATATTCATTATTGAATGGATGACATCGACTGGAACCTGATCAAGAGCTTCGTCACCGTGGCGGAAACCGGCAGCCTGTCGGCCGCGGCGCGAAAGCTGTCGGCAAGCCAGCCGACGCTTGGTCGTCACATCGGGGAGTTGGAGCAGGCGCTTGGCGTCACGCTGTTCCGACGCGGGCGAAGCGGCTATGCGCTGACGGAAGCCGGCGCCACGCTATTCGAACGGGGCAAGGTGGTGAGCGAACAGGCTAGTGCCTTTTCACGGCTCGCGCTGGGCTCGGTCGAGGCGATCGAAGGCACGGTGCGGATTGCCGCCAGCGAAGTGGTGGCGGCCTATGTGCTGCCAGACATGATGGCAAGGCTCGGCATCGAGGAACCCGGCATCGAGGTCGAGATCGTTGCCTCGAACCAGGTCGAGAACCTGCTGCGTCGCGACGCCGACATCGCCATCCGCATGGTCAAGCCGGCGCAGAACGAACTGGTGGCACGCAAGGTCGGCGATATCGCGCTCCGTGCCTGCGCTGCCGTATCCTATCTCGACAGATGCGGCCGTCCGCTAGGGCCAGCCGATCTCGTCGATCACGCCCTGATAGGCTTCGATCGCAGCGACGAGATAATCCGAGGCTTTTCCCAGTATGGTATTCCGGTCACCCGAAGCAGTTTCCGCTTCAGGGCCGATAATCAGATCGTGCTCTGGGAAGCGGTGCGGGCGGGAAACGGCATTGGTCTTGGCCAGGAGCCGCTGGCAGACCGCGATCCGCTCGTGGAAAAGGTGTTGCCCGGCCTGCCATTACCTGCCCTGCCGGTCTGGCTCGCCATGCATCGCGACGTGCGCGGCAGCGTGCGCATCCGCCGCGTGGCCGACTTTCTCCATGAGGAGTTGAGGCGCTATTCGGCAGGTGCGGCGTCGGGGGCGAATTCGGCGCGGTGAGCCAACCCGGCCATCAAAAGAACGACGATCAGCAGGCCCGCCATGGCGATGAAGATCGGGCCGAAGCTGAAATGTTCGGCAACGAAGCCGATCGCCGACGGCGCCACCAGAATGCCGGAATAACCCATGGTGGTGACCACGCTCATGCCGGTGCCCGACGACATGCCTTCCTGGTTGCCGCCGGCCGAAAATATGATCGGCACCATGTTGGCGATGCCGAAGCCGCAAAGCGCAAAGGCCGCGATAACGAGCCAGGGCGAGGGTGACAGGCCGGCGATCAGCATGCCGGCGGCGGCGAATACAGCCGATCCGCGCAGCGTCGTCACCGCGCCGAAGCGGTTGCGGACGCCATCGCCGAAAAAGCGCATGATCGCCATCACGCCGGAGAAGGCGGCGTAGGCAAGGCCGGCGACAGCGAGGTCGGCGCCGAGTTCCTGCCGCAGATACAGCGCCGCCCAGTCGAGTACCGCGCCCTCGGAAATCATCGTCAGCAGGGCCATCAGGCCGATCAGGTAGACCAATGGGTTTGCCGGCAAAGTGAATTTGTGGTGCTCGGCCGCCTGCGGCCTGTTTTCGGCCACGATATGGGGGACCGCCGCCGCGATCGCCGCAAAGGCAAGCGCGGTCACCACCGCGGCATGGGCGAAATGGCCATAAGTCTGGATGGCAAAGCCGCCAAGGGCGCCGCCGGCGAAACCGCCGAGGCTCCAGAAGCCGTGCGAGGACGACATGATGGCGCGCCCCAGCCGCCGTTCCACCACCACCGCATTGGCATTCATGGCGACATCCATGCCGCCGATCGAGCCGCCGAAGATGAACATGGCAACGGCCGCCAGCGGCACGTTGGGCGCCAGCGCCACGACCAGCAGGCCGAGGCTGCCGCAGAGACCGAACCAGCGCAGCACGGTGCGCGAGCCATGTCTGGAGATCAGGTGGCCGCACCATGTCATGGCGGTGACCGCGCCGGCGCCAAACAAAAGGATCAGCAGGCCGAGCGTGAATTTCGAGATGTCCAGCCTGGTCAGGAACACCGGAATCTGCGGCGCCCAACTGCCGGTCAGAAAACCGTTGGCGAGGAAAATGGCGGCCACCGCCCATCGCCCGCGGATGGCAGTCTGCATGGCGTTCGACGCGTTCATAGGGCGAATCCGGTCAGAAAATGGCTTTGCGCGGCAAATTAGATCGATTCAATTTTCAGTCAAGCGCTCTTGTGGGAAAGCATTTGGGCCAAACGGACTCAGTGATCCCTAGGACGCCTGGCTTCGAATTCGGCCTTCTTGGCGTCCGAAGCCTCTGTCTGGTTGAGCGCCTGCCACTGCGCATAGGGCATGCCGTAGACGATCTCGCGCGACTGGTCCTTCGAGAGATCGACGCCCTCGGCATTGGCAGCCTCGCGATACCAATTCGACAGGCAGTTGCGGCAGAAACCGGCGAGGTTCATCAGATCGATGTTCTGCACGTCGCTACGTTCGCGCAAATGGGTCACCAGCCGGCGAAAGGCGGCCGCCTCGAAGTCGCGCTTCTGTTCGTCGCCGAGTTTGGTCATCGGAACCTCCGTCATAGCGGCCCGGTGCGCGAGCCAAACATCTTTACCGCATGTATATCGGGACGGCGGTCGATGCCGTCAACGATCGGGGCCAGCCGCTCGGCCCAGGCGAGAATGCCCTGCTGGTCCGCTATCAGGTCCTGGCGGATTTCGATCAGCGCATGGGCGTAGCCATTGACGATGGCGTGCCTGAACATGGTGTCGCCGCGCAGCGCGCCGTCATACGGTTCGTTGTCGCCGACGATGAGGTCTTTGTCCTCAGCCAGCATGTCGATCAGCTGTCGCGCCGCCCGGTCGTCTTTGTCCCAGAGGATGCCGACATGCCAGGGCCGCTGCCTGCCTTGCATGGCCGGCGTGAAGGAGTGCACCGAGAAGATGAAGGGCGCCTTGCCGGTGGCTTGCACGACCGACGCAATCATGGCGCCGACCGCATCGTGATAAGGACGGTAGAACCGATCAAGCCGCCTTTCGCGTTCTTCCGGCGCCAAGGGATAATTTCCTGGAATGATGGTGCCGTCATAGAGCTGGCGAATGAGGGTTGGATCGTCCTCGCCCCGGTTGGGATCGATCAGCAGCCGCGAGAAATTGGCGAGCACCGCCGGTACGTCCAGCAGGGCCGCCAGTTCGCGCGTCACCGCTTCGACGCCGATGTCATAAGCGATATGGCGGCCGAATTCGGCCGATGGCAGCCCCAGGCTGCCATACTCCTCGGGCAGGTCGCGGCGGGCATGATCGGCCAGAAGCACGATGCCCCGCTTGCGGTCGCCCTCGACAATATCGAATGGCGCGAAAACTGTGGATCGGGTCATTGGCGGGAAATGGGCTGTTCGCTGGCTTCCGGGGAGGGTGCTATCGTCATTCCACGAAGACGACGCGTGCGCAATGCCGTTGTTTGGCCAAGGTTTCCGCTGAAATCTGGCAAGGGGCGACGGATGGCGCGCCGAGAGCCTTCCTAAATCGATTGGATTGGTTGAAACGGCGCGTTGACATGCGCCCGGACTTTTCCGAAAAGGGGCGCAGAGAGATGCTGATGTGGTTCTTGAGGGGTTTTGGAATGGGTTGCGCCGGCAGGCAGCGCATGCGCTCAGCCTTTGCCATGCCATTCCTGATCCTGACCGTTGGCGCGTCGGCAATGGTCATGGCCTCGCCGGCGCACGCCGATTTCCGCGTCTGCAACGCCACGCAGAACCTGGTCGGTGTCGGCATCGGCTATCGTGCCAAGGCCGGCTGGATCACCGAGGGCTGGTGGCACATCGATGGATCGAGCTGCAAGACGTTGATCGAAGGGCCGTTGTCATCAAGGTTTTACTATCTTTATGCAGAAGACGCCGAGCGCGGCGGACGCTGGGACGGCCCGATCAACATGTGCGTGGCTGAAAAAGAGTTCAAGATCGCCGGCGTAAGCGACTGCGTCGCCCGGGGCTTCCAGCGCGCCGGATTCCAGGAATATGACACGGGCGAGCAGGCAAGCTGGATGGTCCAGCTCACCGATGAGCCCGCAACGGGAGGCGCCCCAGCCGCCCCGGGAACGAATAGTCAATGAGACGTAGCCGTAAGGTCAAGATCCTCGCCACCATCGGTCCGGCCTCCTCGTCCGAGGAGATGCTGAAGAAGCTGTTCGAAGCGGGCGCCGATGTCTTCCGCATCAATATGAGCCATACCGATCATGAGCTGATGCGCACGCTGGTCGCACGCATCCGCGCCGTCGAGGAAAAAGTCGGCCGGCCGATCGGCATCCTGGCCGACCTGCAAGGCCCGAAGCTGCGCGTCGGCAAATTCGCCAACGGCAAGGAAGTGCTGACGCTGGGCCAGACCTTCACGCTCGACGACAATCCCGAGCCTGGCACCTCGACCAGGGTCTACCTGCCGCATCCGGAAATCCTGAGTTCGGTCGAGGCTGGCCATCGCCTCTTGATCGACGACGGCAAGCTCGAGCTGAAGGCGGTGAAGAGCGACGGCAAGTCGATCGTCTGTACCGTCATTGCCGGCACCACGATTTCCGACAAGAAGGGCGTCAGCCTGCCCGATACCGACCTGCCGGTCGGCGCGCTGACCGAGAAGGATCGCAAGGACCTCGACGCGGTGCTCGCCACGGGCGTCGACTGGGTCGCGCTGTCCTTCGTGCAGCGGCCGGAAGATCTGGCCGAAGCGCGCAAGATCGCGCGCGGCCGCGCGCTCATCATGGCCAAGATCGAAAAGCCGCAGGCTGTCGCCCGGCTGGCCGAGATCATCGAATTGTCCGACGCGCTGATGGTCGCCCGTGGCGATCTCGGCGTCGAGATGCCGTTGGAAGCCGTGCCCGGCATCCAGAAGCAGATAACGCGCGCCGCGCGCCGCGCCGGCAAGCCCGTGGTGGTCGCTACGCAGATGCTGGAATCGATGATCACCGCCCCGGTGCCGACCCGCGCCGAGGTCTCCGACGTTTCGATCGCCGTCTTCGAGGGGGCCGACGCCATCATGCTGTCGGCGGAATCGGCGGCGGGCGCCTATCCCGTCGAGGCGGTTGCCATGATGAACCGCATCGCCACCAAAGTCGAAACAGATCCGACTTATGCCGGCATCATCAACGCACAGCGTTCGGAGCCGGAAGCGACCGGTGCGGATGCCATTTCGCTGGCCGCCCGCGAAATCGCCGAAACGCTGAAACTGTCGGCGATCGTCACCTACACGGCATCAGGCACCACCGGCCTGCGCGCCGCGCGTGAGCGCCCACAGGTGCCGATCATCGCGCTGTCACCGATCGTCGACACGGCGCGGCGGCTGTCGCTTTTGTGGGGCACGCATTGCGTGGTGTCGCCGGACGCCACGGATCTCGACGACATGGTCAACCGCGCCTGCCGCATTGCGCTGGAAGAAGACTTCGGCAAGCCGGGCGACCGCGTCATCATCACCGCCGGCGTGCCGCTGCGGACCCCGGGATCGACCAACATGCTGCGCATCGCCTATGTCGGATCGGAAACCGGCCGGTAGTCGGCCGCCAGCCTCATTGCGATCCTGAGCGCTCTTGCCGCGGCTTCCGGGTGGTTTCTTCGCTGGAGAAACCGGTGCGCGCGGGGAATAGGGTCGTACAGATACTGATCCGGGCCCAGTATCTTTCGACGGTTGAGTTCGGTCGTATCGAGCAGATCGAAATCGACCTTCGCGATCGTGCAACGCCATCCGGCGTTCCGCGAGGCCCAGCCTCTTTCATGATGTTCGAGCAACGCTCTCGGGCGCAATAGCCGTGGTAGTCGAAAGCGATCATGCCGTTCGTCACATAGATATGGTTTCCCGAAAAGTTCTCAGCGGGGATGATCCGCTCGCCGTAAAATCCCTCAAGAGGCGGATGCTCGAGGAAGGTGCCGGCGAGAATGGCGCACGCGCCGTGACCGAAGAAGATGCGATCCGGCAGCGCCCATCGCTTTTCCGGATTTCTCTTTATGCCGTGTTTCAGGACGTACATGCCGCTCAGGTCCTGATGGGGTCTTGCGATGACCGTTTTCGGATGGCAGGCATCAGGTCGGCGCGAGCTCCGCTTCAGGTTCCTTGATGTCGGCGCATTTGCCCACGCCATAGGCGTCGTCGGCAATCCGGGCTTCCACCTTCCTGGCGATTGCTTCCAGGTCGATATCCTTGCCGGCGACTTTCCCGATGGCGCCGACAACGAGGTCGGGGGCGATCCAGTCGGGTTTGTGACCGAGATTATGCACCCAGACGAGCTCGGCGCCTGAGATGTCGCGCACCAGGCCAACGGAATGGATATGCGCATAGACGACCTTGTCGCGGTCGCCCGAAATGACGACGGTCGGCGCCGTGATCTCGTTGTAGTGCGGCGCGGCACCAAGCGCATAGCGATAGAGCCCGGCCACGTCGGTGGCATTGGCGCGAAAGGCCGATGGCCGCAGCACCAGCGGGATCGAGGCTGAGGCGAGATAATCGTCCGGCACCTTGTTGGGCGAGAAGACGCAGGTCGTGGCATCAGCCATCCGCAACGTTCCCGCAGGATAGCTCAGGGTCTCGGAGAACAGCCGGCCGATCACCGGAATGGTGGTCAGGTCGTAGTACCAGGACGTCGCGCCGCCCGGCCAGGGATGGGTTGCCGGTGCCAGGAAGACGAGGCCGAGCGTCCTGTCCGCATGCTCGCGGCCGAAAGCCGCCGTCACCACGCCACCGAAGGAATGGCCGACAATGATGGCCTTCTTGATGCCGAGACGGTCCATGAGCGCGGCGATGGTGTTGGCCTGAGCCGACGGATCCTCACCGTTGCCGGGACGGCGTCCCGACCAGCCGGCTCCCGGCCGGTCGAGGAACAGCATTTCGGCCCGCCCTTCGAGCCGTGGCCTCAGCGGCAGCATCTGATCTTTAAGATTGGCGCTGGCGCCATGGATGAAGACGATCGGAGGCAGATCCGCATTGGTTGGAGCGGGGATGTGGACATAGTGGATGCGGGCGCCGTCGATGTCGGCGAATTCGCCGATCGGCGGAACGCGGCGCTCGATCAGCCATGAGCCGACGCGGGTCACGCCGACAAGGGCAAGGGCAAGCGCCATCAGGAAGGCCAGCGCGGCATAGATCAGGTTCATGCGGGGTATACGGGTGAGTAGGGGAGTAGGGGAGTAGGGGAGTAGGGGAGTAGGGGAGTAGGGGGCCTATTCCCCTACCGCCTAGTCTATCAAATGCCTTCGCCGGCAAGCTCTTCCGACAGGGTGGCGACCTGGTTCTGGGCGCTTCGCATCATCGGATAAATGGCCAGCACTCTCTGCCAGGCCTCGAGCGCCGATTGCTTGTGGCCGGTCTCCGCCATGATCTGGGCCAGCCCCGACAGCGCACCGAAATGGCGTGGCTCGAGCTGCAGTGCGCGGTCGATGTCGGCCATCGACTTGCCGTAGTTCTTCATCATGAAATGTACGGTGGCGCGGCGGTTCCAGCCTTCGGCGTAGTTTGGCTGCAAGGTCACCACCTGGTCCAGGAAATCGAGCGCGACGTCGAACTTCTGATCGCTCATCGCTTTTTGCGACCACTGCATCATCAGGTCGATCGAGGCGCTGCCAGACTGGGACCATTCGTTCCAGATGTTGCCGGCAATGCGCTCGGCGGCCTTTTCGTTGCGCTCGCGCTTCAGATCGGAGAACAGCTTGTCGAGCCGGGCCTGTTTCGTCATCGGCGGGGCCGGAGCGTCCGGAGCCACGGGCTGGGCACCGGAGGGCGCCGACTGACCATCCGCGGCTGCCACCGCGATCGGCCGATCACCGGCCTGCGTCGGCAGGGAGATGACACCGGAAACAAGGAAAGTCGTCAAAAATACAAAAGGAATCCGCATTGCCCGAGTTTACTCCCGGGCGGCGGAACATCAAAGTGATTTAGCGTGGGAAGGTCGGCTGGCCGACAAACATCAATGGGCGGAGGCAAAAAGCCTCCGGCCGAGAACTCAACCCTGGCGCGCCTTGTAGCGCGGGGCGGTCTTGTTGATGATGTAGATGCGGCCCTTGCGGCGAACCAGCTGGTTGTCGCGGTGACGCGCCTTCAGCGCCTTGAGCGAATTCTTGATCTTCATGGTCTTGCCTGTCGGTGTGAACCCGGTTCCGGGTCGAAATTTTAAGGCGCGCCAGAAGACGCGCCTTTTGAACGGTGGGTGGCTCATAAACGAGGAGCCTTGCCCATGTCAACCGTAAGTCAACCGCAAGCGTGCTCCGCGTCCCGATATCATCAAATATCCGCCATGTCGGCCCCGTGGCATTGCGCGGCCATCAGCCGGCTGGGATGATATCGTTCATTTCAAGTGATTTGGGGATGACCATGCGCCGAATTCTCCTGTCCGCCTGCCTTATCGTCCTGGCGGCAAGCGCGGCCGCCCGGGCGCAGGAATGCGACCGCTCCGACGACAGCCAGCAAATGATGAACATCTGTGCCGGAGAGGACTATCAGGCCGCTGACGCCAGGCTCAACAAGGCCTATCAGGACCTGATCGGCTCCGATGATGCCGACGGCAAGAGATTGCTTCAGGCGGCACAACGCGCCTGGATCGCGTTCCGGGACGCCGAGTGCACGCATTCCACCGCCGCCAGCCAGGGTGGCTCCATCCATGCCATGGAGGTCTCGCAATGCCTGACCAGGCTGACCAATGCTCGCATCAAGCAGCTTGCCGCCTCCGCCCATTGCGAGGAAGGCGACGCGGGCTGCGCCAGCCCCGGCGAGGACAGCGACGAGGTGCAATAGGGGCGTTTGATTAGAGCGGTTGTTACGCAATTCCGGACGGAAAACCGTTACACACTTTTCCGGGAATTGCTCTACCCGCGGCGGCTGATGCGGGTGAAATGGCCCATCTTGCGGCCGGGCCGGGCCTCGGCTTTGCCGTAGAGATGCAGCATAAGATCAGGCTCGGCGAGCAGGGCTGGAACGCGCAGCACGTCGTCGCCGATCAGGTTCTCCATCACGCAATCGGAATGGCGATCGGGGCTGCCGAGCGGCAGTCCGGCGAAGGCGCGGATATGTTGCTCGAACTGCGAAACGATGCAGGCGGCTTCGGTCCAATGGCCGGAATTGTGGACACGAGGCGCGATCTCGTTGGCCAGCAGCGAACCGTCGGCCAGCACGAAGAACTCGACGCCGATCACGCCGACATAGTCGAGCGCGGATAATATCTTCGATGCCGCAACTCGTGCCGCTACCGCCGTTTCGGGTTTGATGCCGGCCGGCAAGGTCGATGTGTGCAGAATACCGTCGCGGTGCACATTTTCGGCCGGATCATAGGCGACGACAGTGCCGTCCAGGCCCCGCGCGGCGATGACGGAAATCTCGCGCTCGAACGGCACGAAGGCCTCCAGGATCAGCGGCACATTGCCCATCGCCTCGCAGGTGCCGGCGAAACCGCCGGCTTCCATGTTGCGGAAGACGCGCTGGCCCTTGCCGTCATAGCCCATGCGCCGCGTCTTCAGGATGCCGCTGCCGTCGAACGCCTTCAGCGCCGCCGTCAGTTCCTCGTCGGTGTCGACCTGATGGAACGCGGCGGTGGCGATGCCGATGCCGTTGAGGAATGTCTTTTCGCTCACCCGGTCCTGCGCCACGTCAAGCGCACGCACCGGCGGATAGACCGGCACCCTGGCGGCAAGCGCGGTTGCAGCGGCCACCGGAACGTTCTCGAACTCGTAGGTGACGACGGCGCTCGCCGCCGCCAGTTCGGCAAGCGCGGCCGGGTCGTCATAGGCGGCGGTGATCTGCCGGTTGGCGACCTGGGCGGCTGGGCAATACGGCTGTGGCTCCAGCACGATGGTGCGGTAGCCGAGGCGGGCGGCGGCCATCGCCAGCATGCGACCCAACTGGCCGCCGCCGATGATGCCGATCGTCGATCCGGCGGGCAGGCTCACGGCGTATCCGTCGGTTCGGCCGCGACCTTGGCGGTTTGCGAGGCGCGCCACGCGTCGAGGCGCTGGGCGAGCTTGTCGTCGTTCAGCGCCAGCACGGCGGCGGCAAGGAGAGCCGCATTGGCAGCACCGGCCTTGCCGATGGCGAGCGTTCCGACAGGAATGCCGGCCGGCATCTGGACGATGGAGAGCAGAGAATCCTGGCCGGACAGCGCTTTCGATTCCACCGGCACGCCGAACACCGGCAGCGGCGTCATTGCCGCCGTCATGCCGGGCAGGTGCGCCGCACCCCCGGCGCCGGCGATGATCACCTTGTAGCCGGCCGCCTTGGCGCCCTTGGCGAATTCATAGAGTCGGTCGGGCGTGCGGTGCGCCGAAATGATCAGCCGTTTGTGGGGGACACCAAGCGCCTCCAGCGTCTCCGCTGCCTGGCGCATCGTCGCCCAGTCGGATTGGCTGCCCATGATGATGGCGACGTCGGCGCGTTGATCGTTCAAGCTTCTGCTCCCCGGCGACAAAGGCGCGCCTTAGCGGAATTCGCGCGGGGCCGCAAGGATTTCAGGCCACCGGCGAGATGCCGATGGCCGCATCCGGCTCACACCGCCGCCTTGCGGAAGCGGGCGACGAAGTCGTCGAGCTCGGGCCGCTCCATGTCGGAGATCGCCCAATAGGAGAAAGCGCCGTCGCTCCAGTGCACCATCGAGAAGCCGCCCGAGGAAAGATTGTCCGGCTGCGTGGTCTTGCCGCCCTGTTGCGGTTCGGCGACGAGAGTGATCAGGTGCTCACGGTGGCGATAGACCAGTGCTGGCACTGGCCGGCCTGATATCACCTCGACCCGGCCGCCGATGAGGGCAAAGCCGTCCTGGGCAAGGTCGGGCGCAGGCGGCGACACGCCGATCCTCGCGTCGAGCCACGGCTTGACCGTATGGCGGTCGGACGAGACGATGTCGAGGGGACTCGCGGCAAGCAGGCTGCGGCGATGGCCGCTGGCGACAGCGGCGGCAAAGCCGTCATCCACGCCACTCTGCATCACCCATTGCGTCGCTCCACTGGCCAGCACCGCGCTGATCATGATCGACGCCGCCATGGCGCGCCAGTCGAACGAGCCGAAGCGGCGTGCCCTTGGCGATGTGCGCGCCTGCGAAGGACGCGTCCCCGCCTCCCGTCTCTGGCCTGCGCCGGCAATCAATCCCGGGAGCTTCGACGGCGTGCTACGCTGCGCCTGCGCCGCATCGGGCTCCTGCTGGTCGGTGCCCGCGAAACCAATCGCCGCGATGCGGGCCAGAAAGGCATCGCTGACATCGGGGCGTGGCAAGCGGCTGACCGCGCCTCGCAAGGCAACGATACGGGCATGCTCGGCGGCAAGCCGGGGATCGGCCGCGATACGACGCTCCACGGCAAGGGCCGCCGCCGCATCGAGCTCGCCATCGACAAGGGCGTGGATCATCAGTCTGATACCTTCGGGATCATTGGGCAGTCCGTCGTCATGGCCGGTCATGGCGCTCTCCACAGTTCAGATGCCAGCAGGCTACGGGCACGGGCCAGCCTGGACATCACGGTGCCCATCGGCACGTCGAGCATGGCGGCTATCTCACGATAGCTGAGACCGTTGATGTCGCGCAGCACCAGCGTTTCGCGAAACGGCTGCGGCAGGGCAGCGATCGCCGCCTCGAGTGCCGCCGTATCGGCCCTGGCGATCAGGCTCGCTTCCGGGCCGTCCTCGTCGGGCAGGCTGGTGCCATGGGCGGCGGCCATGTCGTCGAGATCGCCCAGATCGCCGACGGCCATCATGCCGCGCGGCCGGTTGCGCGCCATCCAGGTGTAGGAGGTGTTGCGCACGATGGCCAGCAGCCAGGCACGGGCATTGCCGCCGGCATAGCCCGATATGCCGGCATGCGCCTTGATGCAGGCGTCCTGCACGACGTCCTCGGCATCGGCGGCATTGCCGGTCAGCCAGCGGGCAAGCGCCAATGCGTCGCCGAGATGCGGCAGCACCACCTCGTTGAAGCGCTCCGCCAGGGCCCTCTCGCTCAAAGCAACACCATGATCCCCTCCGGGATGGACAGGCTGTGCCGCCTCAGGATGCGACAGCGATTTTGCCTGGCTTGCAGCAGCAAAGCTCCCGGAAAAGGGCAAAGTCGCCTGCCTTGCTGAAAGTGAATTCATCTGCGTCACCAGTGTCAAGCGCCATGAAAAGGAGGGGCGCCACGAAGGAGTGACCGATGACGATCATGCTCGCCAGCGCATGACGGCGGCTGACGCCGCAGCCAGGTTCGCTGTGCTCGCGATGATGGGGCATGCCGATCTCCTCAACGCCAGCTTTGGCGTATGTCGAGGAGACTTGTCGCGGAGACGATTTATTCCCGCGTGGGCAATCCGGCTGTTCACGGTCGCGTGATCAGTCGGTGCTTTTCGGCACTGTTGGTCGGTTTGGCGATCAATCCGGCCAGCGCAAAACGCCCGACGAATCCTTGCGCGCAATTTTCATCGCGTCGGCCGGGCGCTCCTTCGCGGTCAGCACGGCGCGCAGCCGTTCGGCGACGATTTCCGCCTCGCCGGGGTGAAGATTACAGGGGTCGAGGAAGAAATGGCCGCGCTCGACCTCGTGGTTGCGCACGATGATCGGCGGCGAGCCGGCGGCAAGCGCCGAGGCGAGCCCGGCCGCGGTGAAGCGGCTCTCCGGCGAGACGAAGATCTGCAGCCGGTCGAGTGGATTGGCTGTCGGGTCCGGAATAATGTTCGCTGAAATGCCTGACAGTCCCCGCAGCGCATCCTTCCACAGATTGAGTGCCGCCTCCTCACGCTGGCGGATGCCGGTATGGTCGCGCTTCTCCCAGGCTTCCAGCGCCGCCATGGTGCCGGCGATACTTTCCTTGCCCACCTTCATGGCGCGGGCGACGCCGCGGTTCTGCAGATAGGCCGATCGCACCAAATCCTTGCGGCCGGTGACGATGCCGCTGGTCGGTCCGCTCAGGAATTTGTGGCCGCTGTAGATGACGACATCGGCGCCGCGCGCGAGGAAGCCGCGCAGATCATATTCGGACGCGGCGTCGACGATCACCGGCACGCCCTTGGCGTGGCAGATCTCGCAGAATTCCTCCAGCGACAGCATGCCGTACTGCACGGTGTGGTGGGCGACGACATAGAGGCCCGCCGCCGTGCGCTCGTTGATCGCTTCGCGCACGTGATAGTCCTGCGTGACGCTGACCGTGCCGGCGGGCACCACTTTGGCGCCGGCGACGCGGACCGACTGGTCGATCGGCGCGCCATAGTTGACGATGTGGCCAAGCTGGATGACGACCTCGCACTTGAGGTCGCCGGTGTCGTCGGGCAGACGCTCGATGGCAAGCAGGCTGGTTCCCGTCATCGCACCGGCGATCGCCATGGTGATGCCGCTGGCGCAGCAGGCGGTGATGAAGCCGGCCTCGCCGCCGGTGAGGCGCGCGACGACCGTGCTCGCGGCACGCTGCAGGTCGTCCATCTCCACCCATTGCGAGGCCATTTCGGCCATGGCGCTGATGGCTTCCGGGACGATGATCGAGGCGCCGAGCGCGGTCATGGTGCCGGAGACGTTGATGATCGGCCTCAAGCCCAGCCGTTCGCGGATGGTGGTGTTTGAGCCGGTGTCGGAATAGGTTTTCATGTGAGCTAATCCCGTGGGGTGGCAGGTCAGGCGGCGATCTCGACGACCGCTTCGATTTCAACGGTGATGTTTCCAGGCAGCGAGCCGACGCCGATCGCCGAACGGGCATGGCCGCCGATCTTGTCGAAGACATCGGCGAACAGGTCCGAACAACCATTGACCACCTTTGGATGGTCGCTGAAGGTCGGCGTCGCATTGACGAAGCCGAGCAGCTTGACGACGCGCACGATGCGGCCGAGATCGCCGGCGGCGGCATGCATGACGGCAAGCAGATTGAGCCCGGTCAGGCGGGCATGCTGATAGGCCTGCTCGACCGTCACATCCTCCCCCACCTTGCCGGTGCAGAGCGTACCGTCGGCGCGCAATGGCCCTTGGCCGGAGAGGAAGATCAGCCGGCCGCTTTCGGCGTGCGTGACGAAGTTGGCGATGGGCGTCGGCGGCTCGGGCAGTGTCAGGCCGAGTTCGGCGAGCCTGGTATAAGGCGTCATGGATGAAGGCTCCTTGGGACGGCGTCGGCCGTCCAACGTCAGAAATGCGAGGCGCGGAAGCGCGCCAGGAAAGTGCGGAGGCGTTCGTTGGTGGTCTCCGCCGCGAGGATCTCCTTCGGCGGTCCGACTGCGCTGACGCCGCCATCGGCCATGAAGACGATGCGGCTTGAAGCGTCGCGGGCGAAGGCCATTTCGTGCGTCACCATCAGCATCGTCATGCCGTCCTCGGCGAGGCTGCGCACCACTGCCAGCACTTCGCCGACCAGTTCGGGATCGAGGGCGGAGGTGATTTCGTCGAGCAGCAGGATCTTCGGTTCCATGGCCACGGCGCGGGCGATGCCGACGCGCTGCTGCTGGCCGCCGGACATTTCGGCCGGCAGGCTGTCGGCCTTGTGGGCGAGGCCGACGCGGCCGAGCCAGTGCTCGGCGATCGATCGCGCCTCGGCCTCGCTCTTTCCCCGCACCTTGGTCAAGCCCAGCATGATGTTGCCGGCGGCCGTCAGGTGGGGGAACAGGTTGAAGCTCTGGAACACCATGCCGGTCTCGGCGCGCATGGCGGCAAGATCGCGCTCGCTGCGGCGCTGGCGCGTCCCGGCCTCGCGATAGCCGACCTCCTTGCCGTCGATGCGGATCGAGCCGCTGTCGTAGCTTTCGAGGAAGTTGACGCAGCGCAGCAGCGTGGTCTTGCCGCTGCCGGAAGGGCCGATGACGGTCACCACCTCGCCGCGCTTCACCTGAAGGCTGACGGAGCGCAACACCTCGACTGCGCCGAAGGCTTTCGAGACATCGCACACGTCGAGCAGCGCGGGACTGGCGTTCGAGGTTTCGGACATCGTGCTATTCCCGGATGAAGGAGAAACGCCGCTCGAGCCGCCGGCTGGCGAGCGAGAGTGCGTAGTTGACTGCGAAATAGATGAGCGCGCCCAGTATATAGAGCGGCATCGCTTCATAGGTGCGGCCGATGACCTGGTTGATGGCCTGCATCAAATCGGTGATGCCGAGCAGCGACACCAGCGCGCTGCCCTTGACCGCGTCGGTGACGCCATTGATCCAAGGCGGCAGGAAGCGCCTGAAGGCCTGCGGAAAGATGACGTAGGTGAGCCGTTGGCGAAAGGTCAGCCCGATCGCCATCGCGGCTTCGGACTGTCCCTTCGGGATCGAGCCGACCGCGCCCCTGAGATACTCGATGACCTGCGCCGTCTTGAACAGAGTGAGCGCGGCAACCGCGGCCCAGAAGGACGGCAGATGCAGCCCGATCGCGGGCAGGCCGTAATAGACGAAGAACATCAGCACCAGGATCGGAATGCCGCGAATGGTGTCCGAGAAGATGCGCACCGCCCAGCGGAGCGGCATTGGTCCATAAACCAGGCCGACACCCAGCAGCACGCCGGCGATGAGCGACAGGACCACGACCAGCAGCGAGACCCACAAGGTCACGGCGAAGCCTGCGGCAAGGAAGGGCAGTGCATAGAGGATCTGGCTCAGCATGTCAGCGCGCCGCCCTGAACCGGCGCTCGACGAGCCGCAGCCCGAAAAGCATGATGTAGCCCGTCACCAGATACATCGCGGTGGTGACGAGGTAGACCTCGACGATGCGGAAAGTGTTGAAGTTGATCCACTGGGCGCCGAAGGTGAGTTCGGGCACCGAGATGACCGAGGCGATCGAGGTGTCCTTGAACAGCGAGATGAACGTATTGGATAGCGCCGGCAGCGTGATGCGCAGCATGGTCGGCAGGCGCACATGCAGCAGCCTTTGCCAGGGCGTGAGGCCGATCGCCTTGCCGGCGTCGAGCTGGCCGCGCGGGACAGCCTCGAGCCCGGAGCGAAACACCTCGACCAGATAGGCGCCGCTATAGACCGACAGGGTCAATACAAACGAGGTTGGTGCGCTGTAGGACAGGTCGACCACGGTCGGCAGGCCGTAGAAGACGAGATAGACCAGCAGGATCAGGGGCACGTTGCGGATGAACTCGACATAAGCCGCGATCACCGCCCGCACCACGCGTCCGGCCGAGACATACCAGACCGCGAGCACCAGCCCGATGACGACACCGATGGCGATCGAGATCACGGCGAGCTCGAGGCTGAGCAGCAGGCCGCCCCACAGCTTGTCGAAATGCCGCCAGATCAGGTTGAAATTGAGCGTATAGCCCATGCGCCTCTCTCGGTGCCGAGCGATTCAAGGATAGGCTGCGGGGGAAGAACGCTCAAGACGCTCTTCCCCCGGCTGGGTCAGATGACCGGGAAGCCGGGATGGCGTGCCGGCGGTTCCTGGCCGAAATAGTCCTTGAATGCGGCGTCGTAGAGCGCCGTCTCATGGCCGAACATGGCGATGGTGAAGGTCTGGTCGACATAGGTCAGCCAGTCGAGATCGCCTTGCCTGACGGCCGCGCCGTAAAGCATCGAGTACCAGCTCTTGCCGGCATCGAAATACTTGTCAGGGTTGCGCGAGGCGAGCCAGCGCACTGTGGAGAGGTCGACCGCGGCGGCGTCGACGCGCTTGGATTCCAGCGCCTGCAAGACGTTGGCCTGGGTGTCGATCTGCATCACCTGCGCCTGCGGCAAGGCGAAATGCACCGAGCTTTCGGCGTCGACATTCTGCAGGATCGAGATACGCGTGGCGGCGCCGTTCGCCAAGAGCTTGTCGAAGGTCTTGTTTTCGGAGCCGGGCAGGGTCAGCAGCGCGACGCCCTCGACGTAATACGGCCGCGAGAAGTGGATCAACTGCGAGCGCTGCGCCGTCATGGTCATGAACTGGATGGTGATGTCGACCTTGTTGGTCGTCACGTTCGGGATGCGCTGGGCCGGGTCCTGCATGACGAACTCGACCTTGGTCGGATCGTCGAAAAGGCCCTTGGCCAGGATGCGGCCCATGGTGATGTCCATGCCGACCAGTTCGCCGGCATCGTTCTCGAAGTGCCAGGGGGCGTTGGTGCTGCCGGTGCCGACAATAAGCTTGCCGCGGTCAAGCACCGTGCGCAGCAGGCTGTCGGATGCGGCTTGCGCTGCTGCCTTCTGGGCATCGACGGTTGCCAGAACGCCTGCGGTGGCCAGTCCCGCCATTCCCAATTTCAGAAAATCACGTCTTCCGGATGTGTCGTTCACGGCGACCTCCTTTCGTGTTGTGTTCCCCTTTGCACAGGCCATACACGCGACAGTGATCGTCAAGGATTGTCTCTTACAAGAGACGCGTGTATCCTGTACAAGACAGATACTAACACCGGGAATCGACAATGCAAGATGGTAGCGTTTTGGCTGTTTCAGCCGACGAGAAGATGCCGGGCTCCCGTGAAAAGGGTCTCAACCGGGTCCTGAAGATCCTGGAGTTCCTTCACATGACGCAGCGTGCGATCGGCATTGGCGATCTTGCCAAGGGGGTCAATGCGCCGCGTTCGACGACCTACACGCTGGTGCGGTCGCTGGTCGATGCCGGCCTGCTGGAAATGGCCGGCGACGGCAACCGCGTCTATTTCGGCAAGAAGCTCTACCTCTACGGAATGGACTATGTGCGCGGCAACGACCTGTTGCGGCGCGGGCGCCAGGAGGTCGATCATCTGTCGCGCGAGACCGGCGAGACCTCGGAACTGTGCATGCTGCAGAGCGGCCGCTACACGATCGTCCATTCCAGCCCCGGCACCAGGCCGTTCCGCATCAGTTCGGCCACCGGCCTGCAGATACCGCTGCCCTGGACTGCCTCGGGCCGGCTGCTGCTTGCGGGGCTGGAGAGAGCGGCGATCGAAGCCATGGTGTCGGACGACGATCTCGTGCTTCCCGACGGCCGCAAGCTGCGGCTCGAAGATTTCATCGCCGATATCGCAAAGGCAGGGGTGACCGGCTATTGCGTCACCTCGGGCCTGGTCGACGCCTATACGAAATGCCTCGCCGTACCGGTCTTTTCAGCGCCAGGCAAGGTCGAGGCGACGATGTGCCTAGTGGTTCCGATCGATACGTCGGAGGAGCGGACCGCCGATCTCATCGGCCTGTTGCGCGGCCGCGCCGCCGGGCTTTCGATAGGCGGATAGGCGGAAAGTGCCAAGCGGGGTCTCGCGTCTCAGGCGATGATGTCTGGAATGATCTTGTCTTCCAGCTTCATCAGCCGGTCCTTGAGGGCCAGCTTCTTCTTTTTCATGCGCTGGATCTGCAGCGGGTCGCAATTCGTGGCGATCATCGCGTTGATCGCGGCATCGAAATCGGCGTGCTCCTGCTTCAGCCGGGAAAATTCGAGGCGAGTATCGGCCTGTTCCTGATCGGACATTCTCTACCGTCTGCACGTCTGCGGCGCCCAAAACTGGGCCTGATTGGGCGGGGGCGGCAATTTCTGCCACCGGCGCGCAGCCCATATCACATTTCATCTTGTCGTGGAATGCTACCACGCAGCATTCGACATCGCTGCCCGATGGTGGCACACTGTCATCGTGCCGTCACAGATGCGACCTGCGGTGGACGTGCCTTTGGCGGCTGCAATCGAGGAAACCATGAAAGGGAGAACCAATCATGTCTCTTGCATCCCATCTTGATGAGTTGCAGCGGAAACACGGCGACATCGAACGCGAAATCGATGACGCAATGAACCACCCATCGGTGGACGACCTTGAGATCGTAAATCTCAAGCGACGCAAGCTGGCACTCAAGGATGCGATTGAGAAACTGAGGGCGCAACCAACCACGCATTGATCCTCACCTGACATAGCCGCTCACCACTGGCGGTCTTCCTTGCCGGCGGCGCCAGCCGCCGGTGCAGTGGTTTTAAATTCAGCGCTTCCACAAGTCGAAGCTAATATTCGTCAGGCCAATTTATGCCCGGCCGCCGTCAGGTCGTGCTCTGTTTCAGGTCCCTGGCCGGCACCAATTGCTGCCAGTGGCGACCTGTCGCCATTGACAAGCCATCTTTGCTCCTCCACCTCATGCCCGGACTTCAGCGCATCGGACCCGGCTTGTGCGTCCAAGCGGACGCACGGGCTTCGGAGAGACGCATAGCGCTCCAAAGAGACGCATGGCGCTCAGAGACAAAAGGCTGCCGGCATGACCGGATATTTTTCTTCACCTTTCCCCCGCCGAACTTCGGTCGGCGTCGATGTCGGCGGCGTGGTCGTCGGCGGCGGCGCACCGGTCGTCGTCCAGTCGATGACCAATACCGACACCGCCGATATCGACCAGACGGTCGCGCAAGTCGCGGCGCTGCACCGCGCCGGCTCCGAGATCGTGCGCATCACCGTCGACCGCGACGAGAGTGCCGCCGCCGTGCCGCGCATCCATGAGCGACTGTTGCGGCTCGGCATCGATGTGCCGCTGGTCGGCGACTTCCACTATATCGGCCACAAGCTGCTGGCCGACCATCCGGCCTGCGCCGAGGCGCTGGCCAAGTACCGCATCAATCCCGGCAATGTCGGTTTCAAGGACAAGAAGGACCGGCAGTTCACCGACATCGTCGAGATGGCGATCAAGCACGGCAAGCCGGTACGCATCGGCGTCAATTGGGGCTCGCTCGACCAGGAGCTGTTGACCCGGCTGATGGACGACAACCAGGACAAGGGTTTCCCCCTGACGGCGCAGGAAGTGACGCGCGAGGCGATCGTGCAGTCGGCGATCCTGTCGGCCGAGATGGCCGAAGAGATTGGCCTCAGCCGCGAAAAAATCATCCTGTCGGCCAAGGTCAGTGGCGTGCAGGACCTGATCGCCGTCTACACCGAGCTCGCCACCCGTTCCAACCACGCGCTGCATCTCGGCCTCACCGAAGCCGGCATGGGTTCCAAAGGCATCGTTGCCTCTTCCGCCGCCATGGGCATCCTCCTGCAGCAAGGCATCGGCGACACCATCCGCATCTCGCTGACGCCGGAGCCCAATGGCGACCGCACCCGCGAAGTGCAGGTGTCGCAGGAACTGCTGCAGACCATGGGCTTCCGGCAGTTCGTGCCGATCGTCGCGGCCTGCCCCGGCTGCGGCCGCACCACCTCCACCGTGTTTCAGGAACTGGCTCAAAACATCCAGGCGGACCTGCGCAAGAACATGCCGGTGTGGCGTGAGAAATATCCGGGCGTCGAGAACCTCAAGATCGCGGTGATGGGCTGCATCGTCAACGGCCCGGGGGAATCCAAGCATGCCGATATCGGCATTTCGCTGCCCGGCACCGGCGAGACGCCGACCGCGCCGGTCTTCGTCGACGGCAAGAAGGCGGCGACGCTGCGCGGGCCGTCGATCGCGGCGGATTTCGAGAAAATGGTCGCCGACTATATCGAACAGAGGTTCGGTCAGGGCGGCAAGGCCGCGGCAGAGTAGGTCAAATGCGGCGTTTCCCCTGGGCGACGCTGATTTTCCTGTGCGGCATGGCCTTGTCGACGCTTGCCGAGGCCGATCCGCCGCAATCGGCCAAGCAGCGGCTGATCGACAAGGTCTGCAACCTGATCCAGGCGCATGCCGACCAGAACGGTTTGCCCCGGGACTTCTTCGCCCGCCTTATCTGGAAGGAAAGCCGTTTCGATCCCAATGCCGTGAGCCCCGTCGGCGCCGAAGGCATCGCCCAGTTCATGCCGGGGACCGCCAAGATGCGGGGGCTGGAAAACTCCTTCGACATCAACCAGGCGATCCCGGCGTCGGCCAGATATCTCGCCGAAATGAAGACCAGCTATGGCAATCTCGGCTTGGCGGCGGCGGCCTACAATGCCGGTGAGAGCCGGGTGTCGCGCTGGCTGAATTCCGGCGGCTTCCTGCCGATGGAGACGGAAAGCTATGTGTTCGACGTGATGGGCGAGCCGGTCGACAAGTTCACTGACCGCGGCTATGCCGGAAAAGTCGAGCCACTCGATGCCAAGCTGGATTTCGCGGTCGCCTGCCGCAAGCTGCCGGTGATCATGTCGAAGACCGTGGCGATGGCCTCGATCAACATCAAGCCATGGGGCGTCCAGGTCGCGGGTAATTTCCGTCGCAGCGCCGCGATCAGCCAATGGCTCAGGGTGCGGGGCCGTTTTCCGGCCCTGCTTGCCGGGCATGATCCGGTGGTGAGCCGGGTGCGCACGCCGATCGGCCGGCGCGGCATCTACGCCGTCAGGATCGGGATCGACGACCGCGCCGCCGCCAATGTCATCTGCCAGAAACTGCAAGGCGTCGGTGGCGCATGCGTGGTGGTGCGCAATCGGTAAGGGCTTGAAGACGGCGCCCGTCGCATCCAGCAACGATTTCAGCTATAGCGGCGGCCACCATCTTCCCCTGGGCAGCAGCCCTGTCATGCGCGAGCGCCCATGTTCGACGGATACATCCTCTGCGGCACGCCCAGAACCGGCAGCACTTTGCTGTGCAAGCTGCTGGCGGCCACCGGAACGACCGGCGATCCCCACTCATTCTATCGGAGGCAGGATATATCGGAGTGGGCCGAGGACTGGGGACTGCCGGCTCGCGACACGATGGGCGAGCCTGAATTCCAGCTTGCCTATCTCAATGCGGCAATCACTGCCGGGAAGGGTGGCACTGAAATCTTCGGCTTGCGCCTGATGCGGGAAAATCTGGACGAGCTTTCCGCGATCCTCGACCGGATTTTTGCGGGGCTTGCGTCGGACAAAGCGCGTTTCGAGAAGGCTTTTGGCCGTGTCCTCTACATACACCTGTCTCGCGAAAACAAGCTCGCGCAGGCTGTCTCCCTGATCAAGGCACAGCAAACCGGTCTTTGGCATATCGCCCCCGACGGAGCCGAAATCGAAAGGGTGGGGCCTGCCAGGGAACCTCACTATGATTTCGAGCGCATCAAGGGCGAGGTCGACGAGCTGGAAGCCTATGATATGGCCTGGAACACCTGGTTCGCGCAACAGGGCATAGCGCCATTGCGGATCGGCTATGAGCGCCTTGCCGCCGAGCCGGCCGCGGCATTGCTACGCATTTGCGAAGCCCTGGGCGTCCGGGCGCCGGATGCCCAGCATGTCAGGCCCGGCGTGGCGAAGCTCGCCGACGAGACAAGCCTGGACTGGATGCGCCGCTTTCATCTGGACGCAGCCGTCTGAGGCGTTGATGGGTGGTCAGGCCGTCTTGGCCACCACCGTCTCGCTGAGCCATGTGCCGATCTTGGCGCCGAGGCGATCGGGCGAAACGGGCTTGGGCAGATAGTCGTCCATGCCGGCCTCGATGCACTTGTCGCGGTCGCCCTTCAGCGCATGGGCGGTGACGCCGATGATCGGGATGTGGCCTCCCGACGACGCCTCGATCGCCCGGATGGCGCGTGTCGCCTCGTAGCCGTTCATTTCCGGCATCGACACGTCCATCAGAACCAGTCTCGGATGCAGCGACCGGTACATCTCGACCGCGGTGCGGCCATTGCCGGCGATACGGTAGCTCAGGCCGAGCCCATTGAGGATCTGGCCGAACACCATCTGGTTCACGTCATTGTCCTCGGCGATGAGGATGTCGATCGGGCTGTTCGGCGCGGCATTCAAGTCTGGCACCGGAGCGGCTGGTACGGCGGGGCCCCGGATAACCGTGAAGGCCGGCGGAGTCGTCTGAGGCTTCGGTTGGACCGGCTCGCGAACGAACCGCGCCTTGCCGACCTGCGAGCGCGCTTTCTGGATGACCGAGATGACCGTGCCGAGCAGGACCGCCGACCGCGCCGGCTTGGTCAGATGCGCCGCAATGCCGAAATCAATGATCATCTTGCCGAAATCGACCTGGTCGACCGAGGTCAGGATAACGACCGGAATGGTGGACAGCCGGCTGTCGGCGGCGATGGCCCGGGCGACATCGGCGCCGTTCATGCCAGGCATCTGATAGTCGAGGATGATGCAATCGACGCTGGCGCCGAGTTGGCAGGCGCGATCGAGGAAGGCGAGGCCCACCGCGCCGCTTTCGGCGGCGGCGCAGTCGAAGCTCCAGCTTCTGAGCTGTTCGAGCAGGATCTCGCGGTTGACCGGATTGTCATCGATGACCAGCACGCGCGCGCCGGTGACGTCCACCGGCACGATCGCGTCGCGCGCCTCGGCACGATGGACCGGCAGCGGCACGGCGAACCAGAAGACGGAGCCGCGGCCGATCTCGCTTTCGACGCCGATCTTGCCGGACATCAGGTCGACGAGACGGGCGGCGATGGCGAGTCCGAGGCCGGTGCCTTCGTGACGGCGAGTCGAGGAGCCGTCGACCTGGGCGAACTTCTCGAACACGTTCTGCAATTTCTCTGCCGGGATGCCGATGCCGGTGTCTTCGACGCGCAGCTTGAGCTGGACGATGTCGTTGACGGTTTCGCCGCCTACATCGATCAGCACATGGCCCTTCTCGGTGAATTTGACCGCATTGCCGACCAGGTTGGTGACGATCTGCCGAAAGCGGCCGGCGTCGCCGACGACATAGGCCGGCAGCCTGGGGTCGACGCGCACGATGAGTTCCAGATTCTTCTCGGCGACACGCGCCGAGACAAGCGTCGCCACATCCTCCACCGCTTCCGAGAGGCGGAAAGGAGCAGGGTCTAGCGTCAGCTGCCCGGCATTGATCTTCGAAAAATCGAGAATGTCGTTGATGATGGTGAGCAGCGCGTTGCCCGATTTGACGATGACGTCGGTGAAGGTCTTCTGGCGCGGGTTCAGTTCGGTCTTGGCCAGCAACTCGGCCATGCCGAGCACGCCGTTCATCGGCGTGCGGATCTCGTGGCTCATGTTGGCCAGGAATTCCGACTTGGCGCGGTCGGCGGCCTCTGCCTTGAACAAGGATTCGGCCGACTGGGCAAAGGCGCGGCGGATCGCCTGTTCCATCGGCCGGAAGATCCAGAGAGCGACGATGGCCAGGACGGCGAACAACAGGCCGCTCGCCCATAATAGCAGCCGGTCGCTGGAGGCGTCCGCCAGATGGCGTTCGTCGTCCATGGCGGTGCGGACACGCACCAGCATGGGCTGAACGAACAGGTCGTTCTGGTTGCGGATTTCGCGAGAGCTCCATTCGTCGGTCTTTTGCGCCACCGACATCAGGTTGAAGTTGCGAACCATGTCACGCGGCGACCAGAACAGATCGCCATTGACGGAAGCGGCCGCGAGCTCATCGACGGTCTTGGCCGACAGGCGCGGACGTATCGCGGCCAGCTGTGCGGTCAGCGTCTCGATCTCGCCGGTCAGACGCTCGGAATGGTCGCGCGCCGAAGCCGTCAGCGCATCGCGCGTCTCGATCCGCCAGGCGGAACCGGTTGTCTCGGCGAAGCTGGTGGCGTTGCGCAGGTCGCGGGTGAAAACGACGAGGTTGCTGCTCAGCGCATCGATTTCATGGCGCAAGGAATTGACGCGATTGAGCGCACCCATGATGGCGGCTGAAGTCAGCGCGAAAACCAACAATCCTGAGAGATAACGTATCCGGACGGACCGGATGAAGGAAGAATATTCCGGCATGCGCAACCCCAACACATACGCATTCTAAGAATTGGGATTACGCTTCATTTACATTAAGATTTCGTTGGCACAACCACAGGTGCAATGCGCGACCCGATAGGGGCCTGCCGTCAGCTGTCGCGGGTTGCCACGAAGGTCGCGGCGGCCTTCAGCAGGGCCGCCTTTTCGCCATAGGGTTCGAGCAGCGCGTGCGCCTGGCCGACGAGGCCGTCGAGCTGCTTGCGTGCCCAATCCGCGCCGTGCAAGGCCACCAGCGTACCCTTGCCGGCGGCGGCATCCTTGCCGGTCGCCTTGCCCATCTGCCTGGCGTCGGCCGTCAAGTCCAGCAGGTCGTCGGCGAGCTGGAAGGCAAGGCCGATCGCCGACCCGAACTCGGCCAGCCGTTCGCGGTCATCCGACTGTGCGCCGGCCAGGATTGCACCCGCCTCGCAGGCGAAGCGGATCAAGGCCCCGGTCTTCATCGCCTGCAGCCGGATGATGCCGGCCTCGTCCGGTCGCACCTGCTCGGCTTCGAGATCGAGCTTCTGGCCGCCGACCATGCCGCCGGCCCCGGCGGCGCGGGCCAGCGCCAGCACAAGGGCTGCGCGCCGCTCGGCCGGCAGCGCGGTCGCTTCGGCGGCGAGGATATCGAAGGCGAGCGTCAGCAGTGCGTCGCCGGCCAGGATTGCGGTGGCCTCGTCGAAGGCCTTGTGCACGGTCGGCTGGCCGCGGCGCAGGTCATCGTCATCCATCGCCGGCAGGTCGTCATGAATCAGCGAATAGCAATGCACGCATTCGAGTGCCGCCGCGACGCGCAGCGCCGCTTCGCCATCGGCGGAGAACAGGCCCGCACTCTCCATGACCAGGAAGGGGCGCAGGCGCTTGCCGCCGTTCAGCACGCCATGGCGCATCGCCGCCATCAGGCGATCGGGCCGCGCGATCTCGCCCGATAGCGGGCGATCGTCGAGCAACCGACGCAGCATCACCTCGACGGCGGCCGCGCGCCTGATGAGCGCCCTTTCGAACGCCATTTCGTCCTCATTCGTCATGGCCGGGACCGGTAGCCGACACTCAGACGTTGCGCAAGAAGGCAAGCGCCATTATGCCGGAGCAAGGAGAAGTACGGGTTGGGCGGCTTGGCGGAACCGATCGTCGATCATGATACCGAAAAGCTGGACATGGCGACGAGATCGCGAGGCGTGAACCGCCGCAGTCTCAGGCGCTGGGTGCGGCGTGGCATCGTCGTGGCCGCCGTGCTGGCGCTTATCCCGGTGGCACTGACCTTTCTCTACCTGCCGTCCTTCGTGCATCCGGTATCGACGCTGATGCTGAAGGACCTTGCTACCTTCTCCGGCTACGACCGGCGCTGGGTTTCCATTGATGACGTGGCGCCCGTGCTCGCCCATTCGGTCATCATGTCGGAGGACGGGCAGTTCTGCTTCCACCGCGGCGTCGATCTCGGCGAGCTCAGGAGCGTCGTCGACGATGCGCTGGCCGGCGAGGCGACGCGCGGCGCCTCGACCATCACCATGCAAACGGTGAAGAACCTGTTCCTCTGGTCGCGGCCGCTGGGCAGCGTGCGCAAGATCGTCGAACTGCCGCTGGCCGTCTATTTCGACGCGGTGATGTCGAAACGGCGCATCATGGAGATCTATCTCAACATCGCCGAATGGGGGCCGGGCATCTACGGCATCGAGGCGGCGGCGCAGCACCATTTCGGCATTTCCGCAAAGCAGTTGTCGCGCCGGCAGGCCGCGTTGCTCGCCGTCACGCTGCCCAATCCGATCGCCCGCAATCCGGCAAAACCCGGGCCGGGCCTCCGACGACTCGCCAACCTGATCGAGCGGCGCGCGGGCCGCTCAGGCGCTTATGTCGGCTGCCTGGAATAGCCGCCACAAAAAAGATTCACCGCAGTGCTGGCCAAAACGGTGTCAGGCGTGTATAGGCACCCGACTTTCTCAGATTTAGGCCCCGACATGGCCCTTTCACGAGGGCGGGCGGGGCTTTTGACCATGTAGTGGAGCATATCCATGGCCGTTCCGAAACGCAAAACCTCTCCGTCCAAGCGCGGCATGCGCCGCTCGGCCGACGCCCTCAAGGCCCCGACCTATGTCGAGGACAAGAATTCCGGCGAAATGCGCCGCCCGCACCACATCGACCTGAAGACAGGCATGTATCGCGGTCGCCAGGTGCTGACGCCCAAGGAAAGCTGAGCCCAGCTTTTCCGAAGGTTAGAGTTACAAAAGACCGGCCTCTAGCCGGTCTTTTTGCGTTGGCTCGCCGTACACGCCGGCTACTTCAAGCGCTGAGCTTTCGTCTCTCGTTTTTCCATGTCGGCCGGGCAACCGGCTGACATGGTTGTTGCATCCGGTCTTCGACCGTGTTTGCGGCCACGCACGAAAAATCTTGACGCCGTGCCTGCGGCGCATTCTACAGAAGGTGCCCCCATATATGGAGACGCCAGATGTTCGGTGCCGTCCCGCTTTTGATCGTGCCTTTCGTGCTCTACAATCTCGGCCTGCTCGGTATATTCGGCGGCGGCGACGATCCGTGGGCGAGCGAGATATTCTCGTTCCGCATGATGTCGGGCGGCGTGTTCTCGATGACGCTCGGCGACCTGATCGTGCTGATCGGGCTGATCTTCCTGTTCCTCGAAATGGTGAAGTCGGCGCGCACGACCACGGCGTCGATCATGGACCATCTCCTGTCGACGCTTGTCTTCGTCGCTTTCCTGGTCGAGTTCCTGCTGGTGAAAGGTGCGGCGCACTCCATCTTCTTCACGCTGATGATCATCGCGCTGTTCGACGTGATGGCCGGTTTCGCGGTGTCGATGCGGTCGGCCAGCCGCGACATCAATTTGAATTGAGCCTCAGCCCGGATCGGCGGTGAAGCCGGCGGCTTCGATGCCGGCAATCGCGGCCGCCTCGTCATTGTCCGACGTGTCGCCGGAAATGCCGACGGCGCCAATGATCGCGCCGGCCTTGTCGCGGATCAGCACGCCGCCGACGACCGGCAGCACGCGTCCCCCCGACACGTCGGAAATGCCGGCAACCAGATGCGGCCGCTCCTTGGCGAAGGCCTCGACCTTGCGCGAGCCCATGCCGATCGCCAGCGCGCCATAGGCCTTGCCCGCCGACATTTGCGGGCGCAGGAACGAAGCGCCGTCCTGGCGCTGGAAGGCGACCAGATGTCCGCCGGCGTCGAGCACCGAGACGCCGAGCGGCTTGAGCTTGAGATCGGTGCCGCTGGCGAAGGCGGCATTGATGATCTCGACGGCTTTTTCGAGCGACAACGCGGTCATGGCAATCTCCTGTTGAATAACCCGATCATCGGCGGCCAGCCGGGCGAGGCAATCCCGGTTTTGGTTGAAATTGCTTCCCGTGAAGCAGCGGGATGAAGGCGCACCTGTCCGATGGCGTCACGACCGCTCGGTTCAAGGCGAGGAATTGGCGGAGAGGCGGGAGCGTTACTTTTTCTTGGCGCGGGCCGGCTTCTTGGCGGGGGCGGCAGGCGTGTTGGCCAGATCTTCGGCTTCCTTGGCGAGCCGCAGCGCCCGCAGCTTGTCGGTCTTGGCCTTGCGGGCGTCGCTCTCGGCGACATACTCGGCCATGGCCTTCTGACGGACCGTCGCCGCCTCTTCCTGCTTCTTGAAGCGCAGGTCGGCACGCGCGCGGGCAGTGTCCCTAGAGTTCTCAACCAAGAGTCTATCCAATCCCGTCACGTGTGATTTCCGTCCCTTGTAGCAGAGCCGGCCTCTCAACGGGGAAAATAGTTGGTCAGGCGGCCGGGCCGGCGCTGCGGGCCTTTTCGGCGACGACCGCCTCATAGGCGGCCTGCAGCGTCGCGCGGACAGAGGGGCCGGGCGCATCGAGGGGGGTGCCGAGGTGCTCATGGCGCAACTCGTCCATGAATTTCTCCCACATCGGCGGTCCGCCCTTTTCCAGGAGTTCGGCGCGGATCGAAAGTTCCTCGCTGGTCGGCAGCCAGACGCGGCCCCAGGCGCCGAGATGGGCCAGGATGGGCACCAGCGTGATGGCCATCTCGGTCAGGCTGTAGATCGCCTTCTGCTTGTGACTGGGATCGTCCGCCTTGGTCAGCATGCCGAGCTCCAACAGCCGCTTCAACCGGTCTGCGAGGATGTTGGAGGCAATACCTTCCATCGACCCGTTGAGCAGTTCACGAAAATGGCGCCTGCCGCCGAAAATCATGTCGCGCAGGATGATCAGGCTCCAGCGGTCGCCGAACACCTCGAGCGAGAGGTTGATCGGGCAGCCGGACCGGCGATCGAGGGTCATTCGATTTTTCTCCACAAAACCGGTTGCATTATCGTATCGGTCTTAGTATCGTGCAACCGATTGCAAAATGCAAGCAGATGAGGGGGGCCATAAATCCGGTGCTGCTGCTGATCATGGGCGCGATGGCCTCGGTGGCCAGAGGCCATCGTCGCGCACTTCCGATCCAGTTGAGACTTCGCGGGTGAGCCTTGACGAGCGAGGCTTGCCGCAATAGTTAAGTGAATGCTTCAGTGTTGCCGCAAAAACAGACGAGAACAAGAATGTCCCTGATCCTGCATTTCCATCCGCTGGCTTCCTTCTGCTGGAAGCCGCTGATCGCGCTCTACGAGAACGACACGGCCTTCGAGCCGGTCATCGTCGACCTTGGCGACGAGCAATCGCGCGCGGCCTTCCTGAAGATTTCGCCGACCGGCAAGATGCCGGCGCTGCGCGACGATAGGCGCGACCGCACGGTGCTGGAATCGACCATCGTCGTGGAATATCTGGCCGCGCACTATCCGGGACCGATCGACCTCGTTCCCGCCGACATCGACCTGGCGCTGGCGGTCCGCCAGGCCGACCGCTTCTATGATTTCTATGTGCAGGAACCGATGCAAAAGATCGTCGGTGACAGGTTGCGGCCGCAGGGCGAGACCGATCCATTCGGTGTCGAGCAGGCGCGCGGCCAGTTGCGCAATTCCTACGCCATCATCGAACGGGAGATGCAGTCGAGAGAATGGGCTGTGGGCGATGCCTTCACCATGGCCGATTGCGCGGCGTCTCCGGCACTCTTCTACGCCAACAAGGTCGAGCCGTTCGGCGACAACTATCCCGCCGTGAAGCGCTATCACGACCGCTTGCTGCAGCGCGCCGCCTTCATCAGGGTGATCGAGGAGGCGCAGCCCTATTTCAAGTTCTTCCCCTACAACAACGGCTGATCGCGTGTTGCACGATCCGGCCCAGCTCGACCTGATGTTCCAGGCGCTCGCAGATCCGGCGCGACGGCAGATGGTCGACCGGTTGTCACGCGGCCCCGCCTCGGTGAGCCAATTGGCCGAGCCGCTGGCGATGTCGCTGTCGGCGGTCGTCCAGCACCTCAACCTCCTTGAGGCGAGCGGCCTCGTGCGCACGCAGAAGGTCGGGCGGGTGCGCACCTGCCAGATCGATCCGAAGGCGCTGCGAGCGGCCGAGCACTGGATCAATGAGCGGCGCCTGTCATGGGAGCGCCGGCTGGATCGGCTCGGCGATTTCCTGGCCGAGAGCTAGAGAGGAATATGTCATGTCGAAGATCGAGGAAGGTTTCATGACTGAACGATCCGTTGTCCATTCCACCTTTGTCGTCGAGCGGAGTTATCCGGTGGCACCGGCGAAAGTCTTCTCCGCGTTCAGCAGCCCGGATGCCAAGCGGCGCTGGTTCGTCGATCCCCATGACCCGGCGCCAAGCCGGCACGAGATGGACTTCCGCGTCGGCGGCAAGGAGGTCAATGCCGGCTGCCCGAGCGATGGGCAGATGCATTTCTTCAACGCGGTCTATCAGGACATCGTGCCGGACCAGCGCATCGTCTATAGCTATGAGTTGCTGTTCGGCGAAACCCGTGTCTCGGTGTCGCTGGCGACGATCGAATTTGTGGCGGAAAGCGGCGGCACGCGGCTTGTGATGACGGAGCAGGGGGCCTTCTTCGATGGCCACGACACCCCGGCCACGCGCGAGCATGGAACGGGCGAACTGCTAGACGCGCTCGACGCTTTCGTGAATTCGCAGTCCTGAACCAGCGGGTCGGGTGCGGCGTCGAGAACTGATCAGGCTTCCCAGAATTGATCGAGCCAGATGTTGAGTCTCAGGAAGCCGGCATTGCTCACCGTATAGACACGCCGCGTGCCTTCAGGTTTGGCATTGACCAGTCCGGCGTCGAGCAACACTTTCAGATGCTGTGATACGGCCGGGCGGGAGACTGGCAGCCCGGCCGCCAATTCGTTGACGGTCTTCGGACCGCGTCGAAGTTCTTCCAGAAGATGGCGCCGGTTGGGGTCGGCGATCGCCATGAAGGCGTCGGAAAACATCATGCTTCATTTGTGAGGCAAAGTTTTTCAAATCTCAACTGTTTGCTTCTGCTTTTCTTCTCGGATCGAGCCGCAATGCTTCCGGGGTCACCGAGCGGTCGGCCGGCTGCGTCTTGAAGGCATCGCGGTCTTCGATCGGCACCGGCGCGCGACGGCTGATGCGCAGCAGCGTGTAACCAGCCAGCGACAGGTGCGCGAAGGCGGTCGCCAGGAACAAGCCCTCCGGGCGCATCCAGCCCATCAGCGCCGCCGCCAGCAACGGGCCGATCATGGTGCCGAAGCCGTAAAGCAACAGCAGTCCACCCGATACCTTGACGAAATCCTCCGACCGCGCGTGGTCGTTGGCATGCGCCACGGCGATCGAATAGAGCGTGTAGGCGAAAGCGCCATAAGCGGCGGTGAAGATGATGACGAAGATGCCAGAGCGCGGTTCGAACAGGAAGATCATGAGTGCGAATAGCGCGGCGCCGAATGCGGCGCCGGCCAGCACGAAACGCCGGTCGGTCTTGTCGGAGAGGCGCCCGGCCGGAAGCTGCATGGCGGCACCGGCAACGACCACAAGGCTCATCATCAAGGCGATCTCGGCAGTCGGGATGCCGATGCGGGCACCGTAGACCGCGCCTAGCGTGCCCCAGGCGCCGTTGGCGATGCCGATCAGCACGCAGGCGATCGCCGACACGGGTGAGTTGGCATAGAGGCCCTTGACGTCGAGCTTGACGTCCTGCAGCGGCTTGGGGTGGGACGCCGTCGACACAGCGGTCGGGATCAGCGAGAGGCAGAACAGGATGCCGGTGATCATGAACAGCGATGCCGATTTGACGTCGCCGCCGGCGACGATCATCTGGCCGCCCATGATCGAGGCGTAGGTCACCATCATGTAGAGGCCGAAGACGGTGCCGCGGTTCTCGTTGGTGGCTTTCTCGTTCAGCCAGCTTTCGATGACCATGAAGGCACCGGCCATGGTGAAACCGGTAAAGGCGCGCAGCAGGATCCAGACATATTCGTCGATGATCAGGCCGGTGAGCAGCGCCACGATGGCACCCGACGCTGCAAAGGCACCGAACGCGCGCACATGTCCGGCTCGGCGCACGATGCGCGGCGCAAAGAAACAGCCGGTGACGAAGCCGCCGGCCCAGGCCGTGCCCATCAGGCCGAGCGAAGCGGTCGAGAACCCTTCCACCTGGCCGCGCAGGGGCAACAGCAGCCCGTGCAGTCCCGATGCCGCCAGAAGGAAGGCGGTGCCGCGAAGCAGGGAAAGGATCGGTCTGTAGGCTGCGAGCATTTTTTGATCCGGCTGAGGACTGGGAGGGACGCAGGTTCGAAGACAGTCGCATTCGGGCTTTTCGGCGGCGGACGGTTACCGCAGCGAATTATCCGCAGCGGAACAAAGCCTCGGCGGCCGACTTGGTGTTGTCCTTGGTCTTGAGTTCGGCTTCCAGCCGGGCGATCTCGTCGCGCAGGATGCCGATGCGCTCGGACAGTTCACCGACGGAAAGCAACGACAGGTCCTGCCCGATCTCGTGCGGGCGCGCCTTCTTCTTGGGTTCGTCGTCGAAGATCGCCATCGTTGCTCCTCCTCCGCCAGACCAGATTGGCCATTTGCCTGATTTGCCAATGAGCATACATAGGGCAGGGGCGTCGATGCAAACAGCCGGTAAGAGTGCGGCGAGGAAAGACGGGAAACTTCATGGCGAGCGGACAGAAAATTCCGGCACGGATGACGGCGATCGCGATCTCGGAGCCGGGCGGCCCCCGGGTGCTGAAGCCGGAAACGCGCGACGTGCCGCTGCCCGGCCCCGGCGAAATCCTGATCAAGGTCCATGCCGCCGGCGTCAACCGGCCGGACGTCCAGCAGCGCAAGGGCGCCTATCCGCCGCCGCCCGGCGCATCGGACCTGCCGGGTCTCGAAGCGTCGGGTGAAGTGGCGGCGCTTGGCGACGACATATCGCGCTGGCGCATCGGCGACCGGGTCTGCGCGCTCACGCCCGGCGGCGCCTATGCCGAATATGTTAGGGTTCATGCAGGCAGTGTGCTGCCGCTGCCGGCGGGCTTCACCCATACGGAGGCGGCGGCGGTGCCGGAGAACTATTTCACCGTCTGGCACAATGTCTTCGAGCGCGGCGGACTGAAGAAGGGTGAGACGCTGCTCGTCCATGGCGGCTCGTCCGGCATCGGTACCACGGCGATCCAGCTCGGCTCGGCCTTCGGCGCCTATGTCATCACCACCGCCGGATCCAAGGAGAAATGCGACGCCTGCCTGAAGCTCGGCGCCGACCACGCGATCAACTACCGCGAGCAGGATTTCGTCGCCGCGGTCAAGGAGGCTACCGAAGGCCGGGGCGCCGACGTCATCCTCGACATGGTCGGCGGCGATTATGTCCAGCGAAACTACGAGGCCGCCGCCATCGAGGGCCGCATCGTGCAGATTGCCGTGCAGGCAGGTGCTGTGGCGACCGCCGACTTTTCCAAGATCATGGTCAAGCGGCTGACCCATACGGGTTCGACGCTGAGGCCGCGTACCGTCGAATTCAAGGCAGCGATCGCGGCGGCGCTCGAGGCGCAGGTGTGGCCTCTGCTGGGCACGCGCAAGGTCGCTCCGGTCATGGACATGATCTACCCGCTCACCGATGCCTGGAGGGCGCATGAGCGGATGGAGGAGGGTGAGCACATCGGCAAGATCGTGCTCGACGTCGGCTAGGCCAACATCCCCTGAATGGGGTCGCTGCCTACAAGGTGAACAGAAGCTTAATGGTGCAATGCAGCATTTGCATCATTGCTATGCAAAATCAGCCATTCAAGTCCTCATCGATGATCACTATTTGAGCATCATCGAAACGAACCCAATTCAGGAGGACTACCATGAACCCGATCCGCGCTTTCCGTAACTGGCGCATGTACAACGAGACCGTTCGCGAACTGAACCGCCTCAACGCACGCCAGCTCAGCGACCTCGGCATCAACCGCGGCGACATCGAACGGATCGCCCGTCAGGCGACCTGATTGCAAGCGCGACCCGCCGCAAGGCAGGGTCGCAATGCAGAGCCGCCGCGGACGCCTGTCGTCGCCGGTTCCGAACCCGCTGGACCCTGTCCGGCGGGTTTTGTCTTTTGGGGGCAGAAAAAATAGTGGCAGAGGCAATCGTGCCGTCCCTATCGGGCACAAGGGCGAACCCTGGATGGAGGCGGCGGCAAGCGCCAACATCACCGTGAAGACCGGACGAACCTATCTCGAACGGATATTCGCCAAGACCGGAACACGCCAACAGAGCTAGCTTGTCGCGTTGCTCAAGGGCACGGAACCGTTCCGGTAACTGCCGGTTCGCGGTTTCCGGTGGGCTTCTCCAAAAACATTGCGAAACAGGCAGGGAACGGTTATACAGGCCCCGAATTTCCCATTTTGGTGGCTCTAAACCACCGCCCGCGCGGGAACGCGGGCGAACGAGAAGGATTTTTAAAAATGGCCAATACGCTGCTGATGCCCAAGGCGACCGCCGTCTGGCTGGTCGACAACACCGCGCTTTCCTTCGAGCAGATCGCGCAGTTCTGCGGGCTGCATCCGCTCGAGGTCAAGGCGATCGCCGACGGCGAATCGGCGCAAGGCATCAAGGGCATGGACCCGATCATGACCGGTCAGCTGACCCGCGACGAGATCGCGCGCGCTGAGAAAGACCCGAACCAGCGCCTGAAGCTTTCCGACCCCAAGGTGCGGGTGCCGGAATCCAAGCGCAAGGGTCCGCGCTACACGCCGCTGTCGAAGCGCCAGGACCGGCCGAACGCCATCCTGTGGCTGGTGCGCAATCATCCCGAACTCAAGGACGCGCAGATTTCGCGCCTCGTCGGCACCACCAAGTCGACGATCGAGCAGATCCGCGAACGCAAGCACTGGAATTCGGCCAATCTGCAGCCGATGGACCCGGTGACGCTAGGCCTCGCCTCGCAGATCGACCTCGACATGGAAGTCAACCGCGCCTCGCGGGGCCGCGAACAGGCGCAGCCGGTCGGCGACACGCTGCTGCCGGCGGCATTGACCGAGCGGTTGGTACCAGCGCCGGAGAAGCCGAAGGACGAGGATGCGGAACTCGACGCCAATGCCGTGTTCGCCAAGCTGTCGGCGCTGAAGTCGAAGGATACCGACACGGACGACGAGGAGTAGGCAGCGCCTCTTCCTTCTCCCCTTGTGGGAGAAGGTGGCCGAGCGAAGCTCGGTCGGATGAGGGGTGTTCCAGCTTGGCACCGACGCACTCCGTCGCGCACCCCTCAACCGTCTCGACGCCGCGCGCCGATCCACCGCCCTGGGGCGAGCCGCTGGTCTCGCCCGTCCTTCCGACCCCACAGGGGGAGAAGGAAGGAACCGTCAGCTTCGCGCCGCGCGGTCCGGCGCCATGCCGTAATCCTCGCTGCGCTCCACCGCCCGGTAGAAATCGGCAAGCTGCTTGCCGCGTTCGGGCTTGAAGATGCGCCCGGCGATGACCACGGAGGCGATGCGGTCGATGCGGAAGGCACGGAAATCATCGCGCATCTCGCACCAGGCGACCAGCGTCCACACCTTGCCCCAGAACCACAGGCCGAGCGGCCTGATATCGCGCGCGGTGCCCCGGCCGGCTTCGTCCGAGTAGTCGATGGTCAGCACCTGGCGCTTTTCGACCGCGCGCTCGATCAGGTCGATCGCCTCGCGGGCGGCATCGCTGACCACCCACATCGGCGTATGGATCTCGGTGCGGGCAATGCGGTCCTTTTCTGCATCGGGCAGCACGGCACCGATCTTGATCAGCGCCTCGTCGGCAGCCCGCGCCATCGCGGCGCCGCCAAAGGCGCGCACCATGCGCGCGCCGGCAACCAGCGCCACGATCTCGTCACGCGTGAACATCAGCGGTGGAAGGTCGAAGCCCTCCCTCATCATGTAGCCAACGCCGGCCTCGCCGTCGATCGGCACGCCCGTCGACTGCAGGTCGGCTATGTCGCGATAGATGGTTCGCTCGGAAACCTCGAGCCATGTGCCGAGCTTCTGGGCGGTGACCAGACGGCCACCACGCAGATGCTGCACGATCTGAAAGAGCCTGTCGGCGCGGCGCATCGTTTGCTTCCCCAGTGTCTTTCCTGTGCATGCCGTGGCTCCCGGACCGGATCCACTTCCACATGGCATGCATTACGGTTTCAGCCCTTCGCGCTTGCGCTGCGCGGTGACGAAATCCGCGCCGAAGGACAGTTTACTCGTTGTCGGCGTCGTCGCATCGAGCACGCGCCAGAAGGGTGCGATGTCGCGGAGAGTCATGCCGCGCTCAAGGTCCTCATTGGCGGCTTCGGCGACCGTGCGCAGATGATAACCTATGGTGACCGGGCATGTCACTTCGGCACCGTGCTCGATGGCAAGGGCCGTGCGCAACGCGCGGACATCCATCTCGACGCCTTCGGGAATCGAGCGGATGAAATCGTCGACCTGACGCGCGGTCGGCACCAGCATCGGCTGGCCTTCGACGACGCCCCCCACCGTGCGCGGCGTTGGTTTCACGCCGTTGATGCCTGGTGTGTTCAGCCTGTCGTTCCAACTCTTCATCGATCGTCCTCTCGGCCGGCCAGGCGCATCATCCCACCATCGCACGCACCTCCTGACAGCATACTGTCAGGAGGCTTCAGCATACTCCTTGGCGAACAGCGTCCGCATCTGCGCGAGTTCGCTGCCTTTCTCGGGATAGAGCGTCCGCAGGAAGGCAAGGGCAAAGGTGCCCGGTGCCGAACCCGGCGCGGACACGATTTTGCCGTCAGCCACGGCATGCGGTACATCCTGATAGTTCAGGTCGCCGCCATAGCCGGCCTCGTGACGGTTGATCCAGTCACGGCCGTTGCTGGTGTGCCTGGCGTTCTCGAACATGCCGGCGCGGGCCAGCGCAAGCGTTCCCGCACAGATGCCGCCAACGACACCGCCGCGCCTGGCGACGGCCGTCAGCAGTTCGGAAGCATCCGGCGGCGCCTTGGCCGCCCACTGGTCGGAACCGATGACGGCCACGGCATCGAGATCGGTATTCTCATCGTCGCTGGCCGACCGGTCTGGCGTCAGCCGAAAACCGCTGATTCCGGTCACCGGCTTGCCTTCCGGCGTAATCGACACGGCGCGAGCGCCGAACCATTCGACCGCCGAGGCTGCCAGCAGCCCGTACTCCCAATCGGCAAAACCCTCGATGAAAAGAAAGCCGATTGTCTTCTGATCGGGCATGAGCTCGCTCCATCCCTTGCGCGCCAGAACTGGTATCTGGGTGCTGACAGGTCAGCATCCAACTGCTGCGCTGAAAATTTCGTCTCAATTGCCGTGATGGCGACGCTCGGCATACATGTCAGGCCAGCCGATATCCTTGCGGATGTCGGCGGGCAGCGCGTCCATGAACCGCTGGGTCCGGATCTCGTTGCGCATCGTGCGGATCTTGCCGACATAGTGCTGCATGCCGTGTAGAATGGTAAAGCCGTTCATGACCAATCTCCTCTCTCTGACTGCAAACAGTATCGCACACCCCTCCTGACAGCAGTCTGTCAGGAGGATGGCAGGTCGTGCGACGACAGTTCCGTTCTTGCCGTGACGGGTCAGGCGAGCGCGGATTGTTCACCATGAGGAGACCAATCGGGGCAGTATTGTCCATCGATTGGTGACGGACTGTCGGGATAGGCGGCCTTCAGCGGCGTGACGGGAGTTCTGATATGAAGGGAGAAAATTCTTCCCCAAAAACAGGGAGACGACCATGAGCCTGCAACTGACGGGAATTCACCATCTGACCGCCATCACCGCCAATGCGCCCGGCAATCTTCACTTCTACACGAGGGTGCTGGGGCTGCGGCTGGTCAAGAAGACGGTGAACCAGGACGACACATCGGCCTACCACCTCTTTTATGCCGACGGCGAGGCAACGCCGGGTACCGACCTCACCTTCTTCGACTGGCCGATCGGCCGCGAACGGCGCGGCACGCACAGCATCGCGCGGACCAGCCTCAGGGTCGGCAGCCGGGAGAGCCTTGCCTGGTGGCAGCAGCACCTTGCCAGCGAAGGCATCGTGACAGGAGAGATTACCGATATCGGCGGCTATCCCAGCCTGGATTTTGAAGATCCCGAGGGCCAGCGTCTGCGGCTCGTCAGCGATGGCGGCAAGGGCGGCAGCCATCCCTGGGCGCAGAGCCCGGTGCCGGCGGAGCATCAGATCCGCGGGCTCGGGCCAATCGTCATCAGTGTTCCCGACATCACCAACACCGAGGCGGTGCTGACCAGCGTGATGAACATGCGTAAGGTCCGCGACTATGCTTCGCCGGACGGTGAGGGCCAGGTCCACGTCTTCGAAATGGGCGCGGGCGGGCCGGCAGCGGAGCTTCATGTCGCCGTGCAGCCCGGGCTTGCGCCGGCTAGGCAAGGCGCCGGTGCGGTTCACCACGTCGCCTTCAGGGCGCCGAACCAGGAGACGCTGCATCAATGGACGGCGCGCCTGGCCGAATTCCGGCTGCCGTCGAGCGGCGAGGTCGAGCGCTATTACTTCCGCTCGCTCTATTTTCGCGAGCCGAACGGCATCCTGTTCGAGATCGCCACCGACGGGCCGGGGTTCACCGCCGACGAGCCGCTGGAAACGCTCGGCGAAAGCCTGGCCCTGCCGCCGTTCCTGGAGGCAAAACGCGCTTCGATCGAGGCTGGCCTCAAACCGCTGAAGTAGATCGCTGAGCGGTCAAGGCGGGCGCCGCGTTCCGGTCCGGGATCGCGGCGCCCTTTCTTTCCCGGAGACGGAACGAACCGCTTTGACAGGTGACAGCGTTGCTGGTCAAAGGCGGCATGACCAAACTCCTCGCCCTTGTCATTGTCGGGTTCATGGTGATCCAAATCATCAAGCCGGTCGGTTGGCCCGGGCTCAAGCGCCGCGCCGATTTCTGGAAATTGGCATTGCTCGCCATGGCGGCAATCTCGCTGGCGGCCGTGCTCGGGCATTTGACATAGGCCCTCGCGACACCTGTCGTCGGCTTTCAGTCCGCGAGCACAGGGCCGACGAGATGTTCCGCCCAGGCCCGGTAGCCGGCCTCCGAGGCATGGAACCCGTCGGAGGCAAAACCGGCCTCGGGATTGGTGATCGGCAGGCGCGGCGCCGGCACCGCGCCGCGTTCCAGGCAGAGGCGTTCGCCCATCCGGTTCATCGCGGTGGCGCGGATCTCGAGGATCTTGCCGAGCAGCGACGGCATGGCCGGCGCACGCGTGAACTCCAGCACCGGTGACCATACCACGCGCGCCTCCGGCCATTTGGCGCGCAGCGCATAGAGCAGGCCGCCGAACTCCTTCTTGAAACGCGGTACTGAATGGAAGTTCTTGGTATCGTTGGTGCCGATGGCGAGCACGATGTGCGTCCACGGATCGGCCGACAGATTGGGCAGGACATGGTCGCGAATCTGGCCCGATGTCGCCGAATTGAAGCCGGCTGCACGCCAGCGCACAGCGCTGCCGGTGCGCTGTGCAATCAGGACGGCGAGCTGCGCGGCAAGTCCGTTTTCGGAATTGCCGATGCCGACCGACGCGGCTGAGGAATCGCCCAGCACCAGCAGCGAGATCACCGGCGGGTTGCCGGCGAGATCGTGCATGACCGGGCCTCGCGCCGGCAGCATGCGCGAGGTGCGGCGGCGCACGCCCAGCCCCTGCCAGACATAGACAGGGAAGGCGAGCCAGGTGAGAATGGTCGGAAAGCGTCGCATCGCTGGTCCATTGAGCTGGTTTGCGACCAGCATCTAATGCATGTCACGGGCGAGGTGAACGAGCATTTCCGGCGAAAACAGAATCGCCTCGAACGCTCTACCCCTTTGCTTTACGCTATTTCGAACGCAAAACCGCTCCGCACTTCGGTGGACTCTAGCCGTCGTGGCGATCGCGCTCCGCTTGCGGCTCGCCTGCATATTCGTCGTGCAGCCGCACCCAATCCATCAGGTTGCGATAGAGGCCGGTCTCATCGCGGCCCTTCGGCGTCAGGTCCAGATAGTGGTAGGCGCCGATCAGTTGTTCGCCGCCGCGGGCACGCGAAACGAATGTCAGGAAGGTGTCGCCGTTCTCGTCCCTGTAGAAAACGCTGATGCCGGGGAGCTCCTTCGATGTCCGGGGACGGGTTTCGAAATTATAGGTGGTGTCGCCAGCCGCGATCTGCCTGTCGGTGAAGGAAACCTGCATGTCGAAGTTGAAATCCGACGCATAGGACGACACCCAGTCGAACTTCCAGCCCATGCGCTGCTTGTAGGGCAGCAGTTCCGCCAGCGGCGCGCGTGAAACCACGACCACCGAGACATCGTGATGCCTCAGATGCTGATTGGCTCCGTCTATATGGTCGGCAAGGAACGAGCAGCCCTCGCAATGATGCGTACATCCCGGTCCAAACATGAAGTGGTAGACGATCAGCTGGCTGTTGGCGCCGAACAGGTCGGAAAGTTTCTTCGGCCCCTGTTCGGTTTCGAAGACATAGTCCTTGCGGATTTTCAACCAGGGCAGTTCGCGCCGCTCGGCCGCAACGCGCTCGCGTAACCGTGTCAGTTCCTTCTCGCGGGCCAGATGTGCCTTATGAGCCTCGAACCAGTCTTCGCGCGAAACGACCTTGTTGCGGTGCATGAACTTCTCCCTGTCTGCACCCCAAGGACGTACGGGATGGGCGCAAGCCGACATCGCCGCTGCCAGGAATGCCCAGAGCAAATAAGAATGCGAACGCCTTGCCCCAAGGCCGGTGCGCCAAAACAAAAAACCCGGGCATGTCGGCCCGGGTTTGAAGGAAAGGAATAGCAGGGGATCTTCAGGCAGCCTGTTCCAGGCTCGCCTTCCATTTACCCAGCGCCGCCAGATGGTTCATGTGGGCGCGATGGGTGAAGGCGGCCTGGCCAGCAGCGACATTCGAGGCCTTGCCGCTCCAGGCCTTCTGCGGCGCGGCCTGCAGCGCGCGGCCATAGGAGAAGGTCAGCTTCCACGGATGCGGGCCGATGGCGTTGATGGCATTGAGGTTGGCGGTCGCCTCCTCGTCCTCCTGGCCGCCGGAGAGGAAGGCGATGCCCGGCACCGCCGCCGGCACCGTCTCGCGGAACAGTTTTATGGTTTTTTCGGCTACTTGCTCGGGGCTGTCCACCGTGCCCGATTTCTTTCCCGAGAGCACCATGTTGGGTTTCAGGATCGTGCCTTCGAGCAGGACACGGGCGGCATAGAGTTCGTCGTAGAGCCTCGTCAGCGTCGCCTTGGAAACCTCGTAGCAGGTGTCGATGTCGTGGGCGCCGTCCATCAGCACTTCAGGCTCGACGATCGGCACGATGCCGGCTTCCTGGCAAAGGGCGGCATAACGGGCAAGCGCATGGGTGTTCGCGCCGATCGAGGTGGCCGAGGGCACGCTCCTGGTCGTGTCGATGTCGATCACCGCGCGCCATTTGGCGAAGCGGGCGCCGAGCTTGTAATAGTCGGCAAGGCGCTCGCGCAGGCCGTCGAGGCCTTCGGTGATGGTGTCGCCGGGAAAGCCGGCCAGCGGCTTGGCACCGGCATCGACCTTGATGCCGGGAATGGCGCCTGATGCCTTGATGATGTCGACCAGCGGCGTCCCGTCGGCGGCCTTCTGGCGGATGGTCTCGTCGTAAAGGATGACGCCGGAAATGTACCGGGTCATCGCGTCCTTGGTGCGGAACATCATCTCGCGGTAGTCGCGGCGGCTGTCGGCGGTCGATTCGACGCCGATGACATCGAAGCGCTTCTTGATGGTGCCGGAGCTTTCATCGGCGGCCAAAAGGCCCTTGCCGTTGGCCACGATCGCGGCGGCAATGTCTTCGAGACGTTCGCTCATGGTTGCTCTCCTTGACGGTATCGTTCGCGTTTAACGGAACTCTACCGCCAAAGGAATGATGCCGGAAAGCTCGAATCGATTGAAAGTCGCCGGCGCTGCCGCCGGCTCCCCTCGAGTTGATCGGATTGTCGGCGAGCGCCGACCGCCTCAGCGCTTGAGCACGTCGACGCCGGGCAAGGGCTTGCCTTCCATCCACTCCAGGAAGGCGCCGCCGGCGGTCGAGACATAGGTGAAGTCGTCGGCCACACCGGCATGGTTGAGCGCCGCCACCGTGTCGCCGCCGCCGGCGACCGAAACCAGCTTGCCGGCCTTTGTACGCGTGGCCGCATGCTTGGCCGCAGCCACCGTGGCGTGATCGAACGGCTCGATCTCGAAGGCGCCGAGCGGACCGTTCCAGACCAGCGTCGCCGCACGATCGATCCACTCGCCAATCGTCGTCACGGTTCTGGCGCCGACATCGAGGATCATGCCATCGGCTGGCACGTCAGAGATGGCGACGGTCTCGCAGGCCGCACCCGCCTTGAATTCCTTGGCGACGACGCCGTCGACCGGCAGGATGATGGCGCAGCCGGCCTCGGCGGCTTCGATCATGATCTGCTTGGCGGTCGGGGCCAGGTCATGCTCGCACAGCGACTTCCCGACATCGGTGCCGCGCGCGGCGAGGAAGGTGTTGGCCATGCCACCGCCGATGACCAGCGCGTCGACTTTCTTCACCAGGTTCATCAACAGGTCGATCTTGGTCGAGACCTTGGCGCCGCCGACGATGGCGACGACCGGACGGACCGGATTGCCCAGGCCCTTCTCCAGTGCCTCGAGTTCGGCCTGCATGGTGCGACCGGCAAAGGAGGGCAACAGGTGCGCCAGCCCTTCGGTCGAGGCATGGGCGCGGTGGGCGGCGGAAAAGGCATCGTTGACGAAGATGTCGCCATTGGCGGCAAGCCGTTCGGCAAAGGCCGGGTCGTTCTTCTCCTCGGCCTTGTAGAAGCGGGTATTTTCCAGGAGCAGCACGTCGCCCTTGTCCATGGCGGCGACAGCGCTGCCTGCCGTGTCGCCGACGCAATCGCTGGCGAAGCCGACGGGGCGGCCGAGCACCTCAGCGGTTGCCCTGGCAATCGGCTCCAGCGAGAATTCCGGCGAAGGACCTTCCTTGGGACGGCCGAAATGGGCGAGCAGGATGACCTTGGCGCCCTTCCCGGACAATTCGGCGATGGTCGGAGCGATGCGCTCGATGCGGGTGGCATCGGTGACCTTGCCGTCTGCGACGGGAACGTTGAGATCGACGCGCACCAGCACGCGCTTGCCGCTGATGTTGCCGATATCGTCCAGTGTCTTGAAGGCAGCCATGCCGGTTCCTTTCGTCTGAAAATCGCCGGGACCATACCCCGCATCGGCGGCGATGCAAGGCTTTGGCGGGGTCGGACGCGAAATTTTGAAACGGGCGAGGGCATAGTCCGTGAAGACGCCCGGAGTATATCTGGGGTGGTGCAACGATCGCCCGCGTCAGCTTTCGGCCGATGCCTTCTCGACCGGAGGCTCAGGGGCGTCATCCGCCTGTGCCGTTACCTGCGCCCCGGCCGGCTTGCGCCACTTGCGGATAAAGGCACCGAGACGGTCGCCGATCTCGCCGGCGCTCAGGAAGACAGGCACGCGCGCCACCGGTGCGGTCGGCTCGAAAGAGAGGCCGAGACCTGTGATCCTGCCCTTGTCGTCGACATCCCTGACGATCAGCTCGATCGGGCCAAGCAGAACCCGGTCGGCATATTCGGCATGGCCGCCGAGCCGCGCCGTGACCAGCGCGCCGACTGTTTGCTTCTGCTCGGCCTCGGTGAGACCGGGCGCATAGGCGACTTCCAGTTCGGCGGCGGAGCGTTCGGGGTCGACGGCGAAGGCGCCGAAAAAATCGGCATCCTCCGGATCGACCACGGCGCGGCTGGCGAACAGCTTGTCGAGCAGGCGCGGATAGCGGTCGGGCACGAAGATGTAGACCTGATCGCCGGCAGCGAGCCGGCCCATGTCCTGGAAACGCATCGAGCGGCCGTCACGCAGCACCAGCGAGGGCCGCGCCCAGCGCGGGATGCGCTCGCCGCGCGCCACCGGGCTGCCTGGCGCCACACGATAGGCAAGGAGTTCGTGATGCGCGGAGCCGGGCAGCTCCAGTTCGACCTTGTCCAGAGGTCCGAGCCGCGCCGGCACGATCAGGCCCAGGCGACGCGCCAGCGGACCGACGGTCCAGCCCTGGATGACCAGCGACACCAGAACGATGATGAAGGCGGCGTTGAAGATGGTGCGGCCGTTCTCCAGCCCGCCGAGCAGCGGTGTGATGGCGAGCAGGATGGATACGGCACCGCGCAGCCCGACCCAGGAGACGAAAGCGACTTCGGGACGCGGCAGGCGGAACGGGACCAGGCAAAGCCACACGGCGACAGGTCTGGCAATGAACATCAGGAACAGGCCAAGGGCTATCGCAGGCACCATGATCGCCGGAAATTGCGAGGGCGTCGCGAACAGGCCGAGGATGAGGAACATGATGATCTGCGCCAGCCACGACATGCCATCCTGGAAACGCTTCAGGATGGTGACGGCGCGGATGTCGGAATTGCCTGCGATGAGCCCGGCGATATAGACGGCCAGGAAGCCCGACCCGCCAATCGCGCCGGCGGCGGCGAAGACCATCAGCGACAGGGTCAGCACGAAGATCGGCAGCAGGCCATGGTCGAGGTTGAGCCGATCGACCAGGCGCACGATGGCGAGGCCGCCAAGCACGCCGACGATGGCGCCGAGGCCCATGTTGACGAGGAAGCCGAGGATCAGATTGGTGACCAGGACATTGGCTTCGGGATTGGCATGGGCGGCGATGACCTCGACCAGCGTGATGGTCAGGAAGATGGCGATCGGGTCATTTGTGCCCGATTCCACCTCGAGCGTGGAGCGCACGCGCTCGCGCAGATTGATCTCGCCGGCGCGCAGCAGGAAGAATACCGCGGCCGCGTCGGTCGAGGCGACGGCGGCGCCGAGCAGGAAGGATTCCAGCCAGCTGAGGTCGAGCAGGTAGTAGGCGGCGGCGCCGAACAGGCCGGTGGTGAGAAGCACGCCGAAGGTCGCCAGCGACAGGGCTGGTCCTGCCGCCTGCCGCAAGGCGTTGAGCGGCGTGCCGAAACCGGAATCGAACAGGATGACGGCGAGCGCCAGTGAGCCGGCAAAATAGGCGATACGGGCATTGTCGAACTGGATGCCGAGGCCGTCGGTTCCGGTGGCGAGCCCGATGCACAGAAACAGGAGCAGGAGTGGGGCGCCGAAGCGGAAGGCGATCAGGCTCGAAAACGCGGCGGCGACGACAAGCGCTGTGCCAACCAGCGTGACGAGATAGATCGCATGCTCCATCCGTGATTTGCCCCTCGAATTCCTCTGCCTCCTGGCTTTACGGCAGAGTGGGGCGAAGGCGTGACCAGTGCAAGGCGGGAGGGTGGTTTTTTGCCCAGCGCCGCTGATTTTCGCGCTGCTGCTCCGGTAAACGAAAAACGCCCGGACGAAGCCGGGCGTTTCGAGTGTCGAGGAGACGGATCTTCGATCAGGCGATGGTCTTGCCGAAAGCGACGGCGGTGTCGCCCATGCGGTTGGAGAAGCCCCATTCATTGTCGTACCACGACAACACCGAAACGAAGTTGCCGTCCATCACCTTGGTCTGGTCGAGCGCCATGATCGAGGAGCGCGGATCGTGGTTGAAGTCGATCGACACGTTCGGGTGATGGGTGACGCCGAGGATGCCCTTCAGCTTGCCGTTGGACGCGGCGATCACCGCCTCGTTGATTTCCTGCACCGTGGTCGAACGCTTGGCGATGAACTTGAAGTCGACGACCGAGACATTCGGCGTCGGCACGCGGATCGAGATGCCGTCGAGCTTGCCCTTGAGGTCGGGCAGGACGAGGCCGATGGCCTTGGCGGCACCCGTCGAGGTCGGGATCTGCGACAGGGCGGCGGCGCGGGCGCGGTAGAGATCCTTGTGCATGGTGTCCAGCGTCGGCTGGTCGCCAGTGTAGGAATGGATCGTCGTCATCATGCCCTTTTCGATGCCGACCGTCTCGTGCAGGACGGCCGCGAGCGGCGCCAGGCAGTTGGTGGTGCAGGACGCATTCGAGATGACGATGTGGTCCTTGGTCAGCTTGTCGTGGTTGATGCCGTAGACGACGGTCAGATCAGCTCCGTCGGCAGGCGCCGAGACCAGCACGCGCTTGGCGCCGGCGGTCAGGTGGGCGGCGGCCTTGTCGCGGGCGGTGAAGATGCCGGTGCATTCGAGCGCGATGTCGACGCCGAGTTCCTTCCACGGCAATTGCGTCGGGTCCTTGATCGCCGTGACCTTGAACTTCTCCCTGCCGACGGTGATCTGGTCGCCGTCGACCGACACTTCATGGGGGAAACGGCCGTGCACGCTGTCAAAGCGCAGCAGGTGGGCATTGGTCTCGACCGGGCCGAGATCGTTGACGGCGACGACATCGATGTCCCTGCGGCCGGACTCATGGATGGCACGCAGGATGTTGCGGCCGATGCGGCCAAATCCGTTGATGGCAACTCTGACGGTCATTGTTCTCTCCCTGGGAGCTGGAAGGCAGACGATTGGTCCGCAGCTTCATAGCGGCGGACGGGCGAAGAATCCAGCCGCAGCGGGCTGGATTTAAATCGATTAGGTTAGGCCAGTCCAGCGAAACCGCTTTTCACGCGATCTCGCCGGGGATTTTGTTTCGTGCATGTCGTTATCCCAAAACCGCGATACACTTTTGGGCGACATGCCCGGGCCTCATTTGCCGTGCAGGCGGGCTTCCGCTGCCTTGGCAGCCGCATCGGCGGTGATACCGAAATGCGGATAGAGCTGCTCGATGGTGCCCGAGGCACCGAAGCTGGTCATGCCGATGAAGATGCCATCGGATCCGATGAGATGATCCCAGCCCTGGCGGATGCCGGCCTCGATCGCCATCTTGATCGGTGCCGAACCGATCGTCTTCTTGCGATAGGCGCCGCTCTGCTTGTCGAACAGTTCGAAGCAAGGCACCGAGACGACACGGGTCGGGTGGCCATGCTTTTCCAGAAGGTCGCGGGCGCCGAGTGCGATCTCGACCTCGGAGCCGGTAGCGAAGATCGTCACCGCGGCTTCACCGCTGGCGGCGGCGAGTTCATAGGCGCCCAGGCTGCTCAGGTTGTTTTCGGTGAACTCGGTGCGCACGGTCGGCAGGTTCTGACGGGTCAGCGCCAGCGTCGACGGCGTCTTTTCGGATTCGAGCGCGATCTGCCAGCATTCAGCGGTTTCGACCGCGTCGGCCGGACGGAACACATTGTGATTGGGAATGGCGCGAAGGGCCGCCATGTGCTCGACCGGCTGGTGGGTCGGGCCGTCTTCGCCCAGACCAATGGAATCATGGGTCATGACGAAGATCGAGCGGATGCCCATCAGCGAGGCAAGCCGCATCGACGGACGGGCATAGTCGGAGAAGCACAGGAAGGTGCCGCCATAGGCGATGAGGCCGCCATGCAGCGTCAAACCATTGATGGCCGCCGCCATGCCATGCTCGCGAATGCCGTAGTGGACATAGCGCTGGCCGTAGTCGTCCGGCGTGATGTTCTTGGTCTGGCTGGTCTTGGTGTTGTTGGAGCCGGTCAGATCGGCAGAGCCGCCGATGGTTTCTGGTACCGCGCCGTTGATGACTTCCAACGCCATCTCGGAGGACTTGCGAGTGGCGACCTTCGGCTTGTCGGCCGTAAGCTTCTTCTTGTAGTCGACGATGACGGCGTCGAAGTTCGCCGGCAGTTTGCCCGCGGTGCGGCGCTCGAACTCGGCCTTCAGCTTCGGATCGGCCTTGGCGAGGCGGCCTTCCCAGTCGGTGCGCGCCTTGACGCCGGCCTTGCCGGCGGTGCGCCAGGCATCGAGGATGTCGGCCGGGATTTCGAAGGGCGGAGAATCCCAGTTGAAGAACTTGCGCGCGCCGGCGATCTCGTCGGCACCGAGCGGCGAGCCGTGCGCCTTGTTGGTGCCGGCCTTGGTCGGCGCGCCGAAGCCGATGGTCGTCTTGCAGGCGATCATCGTCGGCTTGTCGGAATGGCGGGCGGCCTCGATGGCATAGGCGATCGCTTCGGGATCGGTGCCGTCGATATGGCTGGCGTTCCAGCCGGAGGCCTGGAAGCGCGCGACCTGGTCGGTGTTGTCGGCGAGCGAGACCGGGCCGTCGATCGAGATGTTGTTGTTGTCCCAGAAGACGATCAGCTTGTTGAGCTTGAGGTGACCGGCAAGCGCGATGGCTTCCTGGGAAACACCTTCCATCAGGCAGCCGTCGCCGGCCAGCACGTAGGTGTAGTGGTCGACGAGGTCGTTGCCGAAGGCGGCGTTCATGATGCGCTCGCCGAGCGCGAAGCCGACCGAATTGGCGAGGCCCTGTCCGAGCGGGCCTGTCGTGGTTTCGATGCCGGTGGCATGACCGTATTCGGGATGGCCCGCCGTTTTCGAGCCCAGCTGGCGGAAGTGCTTGATCTGGTCGATGGTCATGTCTTCGTAACCGGTCAGATGCAGCAACGAATAGAGCAGCATCGAGCCATGGCCGGCCGACAGGATGAAGCGGTCGCGGTCGGCCCAGTGCGGGGCCTTGGGGTCATATTTCAGGAAGCGGGTGAACAGCACCGTGGCGATGTCGGCGCAGCCCATGGGCAGGCCGGGATGGCCGGAATTCGCCTTCTCGACGGCGTCCATGGAGAGAAAACGGATCGCATTGGCCATCCGGTCATGTTGTTCACGCGACGTCATGGTACCTCCAGGGTGGGGGTTTGGGGGCTTGGGAGAGCCCTTGAAAAGGGTGCGCGACACATAGCAGGCGCGGGCTTTTAGTCAACAAATCGGGTGCAGATTTGCCGGTCTTGTGATGCCGCAGGCAGGCCTACTTTAGCGTTAGCGGGGGACAGTCGCGAGAGCTTTGTTGACGTTGCCTTCACCCGGTGCCTAATGTTTCCTGGATAACGCGTTCTGAACGCGAACGATTCGGTGATGGGCAGGGCAGGACGAAGGCCATGACCGGGGAAACCACGCTCAAGGAAGTAATCGCCAGGCTGGGTAAGGCCATAGAAGGGCTGGAAAACGCCGTCGCGGCCAAGCTCGAGCATGAGCGGGACTATTCGGAAGCCGAGGCCGAAGTGCAGCGGATGAATGCCGATCGCTCCCGGCTGGCGCAGGAGCTCGACAATTCCGAAGCGCGCGCCGAACGGCTGGAAGACGCCAACAAGGAAGTATCGCGACGGCTGGTGACCGCGATGGAAACCATCCGCGCCGTGTTGGACAGATAGGAGCTGGCCCGATGGCACAGGTCACGGTTTCAATCGACGGCAAGCAGTACCGCATGGCCTGCGACGAGGGCCAGGAAGAGCATCTGATCGACCTCGCCGAACGCTTCGACCGTTATGTCTCGCATCTGAAGGATTCTTTTGGCGAGATCGGCGACCAGCGGCTGACCGTCATGGCCGGCATCATGGTGATGGACGAGCTCTCCGAGCTGCAGAAGCGCGTCAAGGGCATGGAGAGCGAGGTGCTGACCTTGCGCAAGACGCGCGACGAGGCGCTGACCAAGGCCGACAAGAGCGACAGCGTGCTGACCAACGCTCTCGGGGCCCTGGCGCAGCGCATGGAAGATCTGGCGACGTCGCTGGCGATCAACAAGGCCTGAGGCGCGCCTCCCCGATCCCTGACGTCTGTCTCATGCCCGATGTCACGCTCTATTTTTCGCCCCGCAGGCGCGGAAAAATTTTGCCCGTCGGGCGATAGCCGTCATCTCCGGCGTTTAATCAGTCACGCTGCGGTGGTACGATTAGGTGCCGGCGCCGGCCGGCAAAAGAATGCCGGCTATATTTCACAAGGGTAGGGATAGGTCATGAGTCTTCGTATCAACGACATCGCGCCGGACTTCACCGCCGAGACCACGCAAGGGACCATCAAGTTCCATGACTGGATCGGCGACGGTTGGGCGATCCTGTTCAGCCATCCGAAGAATTTCACGCCGGTCTGCACGACCGAGCTTGGCACGATGGCGGGGCTCGAGGGCGAGTTCAAGAAGCGCAACGTCAAGATCATCGGCATTTCGGTCGACCCGGTCGAAAGCCACGGTAAATGGCAGGACGACATCAAGACGGCGACCGGCCATTCGGTGCATTATCCGCTGATCGGCGACAAGGACCTCAAGGTCGCCAAGCTCTATGACATGCTGCCAGGCGGCGCCGGCGAAACCTCGGAAGGCCGCACGCCCGCCGACAATGCTACCGTGCGCTCGGTCTACGTCATCGGACCGGACAAGAAGATCAAGCTGGTGCTGACCTACCCGATGACGACGGGGCGCAACTTCGACGAGATCCTGCGCGCGGTCGATTCCATGCAGCTCACCGCCAAGCACCAGGTGGCGACGCCGGCGAACTGGAAGCAGGGCGAGGACGTCATCATCACGGCCGCCGTTTCCAACGAGGATGCAATCAAGCGCTTCGGCGCCTACGAGACCATCCTGCCCTATCTCAGGAAGACCAAGCAGCCTTCCGCCTGAAGCCAGCGTGTCGGAACAGTTTTTGGCTTTTCCGCTCCTGCGAGCCAAGTCATGCTTGACTGGCCCGCAGGAGCGGACAACGATGCTCCCAATGGGTTCCGGTAGAGAAAATCGTTCCTGCCGGCCTTGGGGTAAGGGAGCCGGATGTGGATGTAGCTTTGGCCAGGCCTTTGGTCAGCGGCTTCTATGACAAGCCGACCGGGGCCATCCAGTATGTCGTCGCGGACCCCGCGACGAAGCGATGCGCCATCATCGATCCGATCCTTGATTTCGACGAGAAATCCGGCGCAACTGGTACGAGGAGCGCGGATGCCCTGCTCGATTTCGTCGGGGAAAATGGGCTGGAGCTCGAATGGATCCTCGATACCCATCCGCACGCCGACCATATCTCGGCGGCGCATTACCTGAAACAGAAGACCGGAGCGCCGATGGCGATCGGCGACAGGATCGTCGACGTCCAGGCGCTGTGGAAGGTCATCTACAACTGGCCGGATTTTCCCGCCGACGGAACGCAGTGGGACAGGCTGTTCGCGGAGGGCGAGACGTTCCGGATCGGAACCCTTCCGATCAAGGTGCTGTTCTCACCCGGACATACGCTGGCGTCGATCACCTATGTGGTGGGGGATGCGGCCTTCGTGCATGACACGATGTTCATGCCCGACAGCGGCACGGCGAGGACGGATTTTCCCGGCGGCAGCGCCGCGCGGCTCTGGCGCTCGATCCAGGATATCCTGGCGATGCCGGACGAGACGCGCGTCTTCGTCGGCCATGATTATCAGGCCGGTGGCCGCGAACCCCTGTGGGAAAGCACGGTCGCGGCACAGAAATCCACCAACATCCATCTTGTCGCCGCGCGCACAGAGGCTGAGTTCGTCGCGCTGCGCGAGGCGCGCGACCGCACATTGCCGATGCCGCGGCTGATCCTGCATGCGCTGCAGGTCAACATGAACGGCGGGCGGCTGCCGGAACCGGAAGCCAATGGCCGGCGGTACCTCAAGTTTCCGCTGGATGGGCTTTGAGGCAACCGTGGCTCCGGCTGCGGCGTACAAAAAGGCGGCGCCAGTTTCCTGGCGCCGCCGTTTGTTTCGTAGTCGATCCCGGCTTTACGCCGCTGGCTGTGCCTCGATGGTGCGCAGCGCCTGCATCTGGCGCTTGGCGGCGGCCTTGACGGCATCCTGCACCTTTTCGAAGGCGCGCACCTCGATCTGGCGAACGCGCTCGCGGCTGATGTCGAACTCGGCCGACAGTTCCTCAAGCGTCAGCGGCTCCTCGGCGAGGCGACGCGCCTCGAAGATGCGCCGCTCGCGATCGTTGAGCACGGCCAGCGCGCCCGACAGCATGCCGCGCCGGTTTTCCAGCTCGTCCTGCTCGATCAGCATTTCTTCCTGGCTTTCGTGGTCGTCGACCAGCCAGTCCTGCCATTCGCCGGACTCGCCTTCCGTCGCCCGGATCGGCGCGTTGAGTGACGCGTCGCCGGACAGGCGGCGGTTCATCGACACCACTTCGGCCTCGGAAACGTTCAGCCGCGTGGCGATCTCGGCGATCTGGTCGGGCTTGAGGTCGCCATCGTCCAGCGCCTGGATCTTGCCCTTCACCTTGCGGAGATTGAAGAACAGACGCTTCTGGTTGGCGGTCGTGCCCATCTTGACTAGGCTCCACGAGCGCAGGATGTATTCCTGGATCGAGGCCTTGATCCACCACATGGCGTAGGTGGCGAGGCGGAAACCGCGCTCGGGTTCGAATTTCTTGACGGCCTGCATGAGGCCGACATTGCCTTCCGAGATCACTTCGCCGATCGGCAGGCCATAGCCGCGATAGCCCATGGCGATCTTGGCGACGAGCCTCAGATGGCTGGTGACGAGCTTGTGCGCGGCCGTGGTGTCTTCATGCTCGGCATAACGCTTGGCGAGCATGTACTCTTCCTGCGGCTGAAGCATGGGAAAGCGGCGGATTTCTTCGAGATAGCGGCTGAGGCCGCCTTCGCCGGAAACGATACTGGGTAATGACTGGGCCATGATAGCGCCCCCTCTCTATTGGAGTGATGCCCCCGAAACGCGGCGGGCATGTGACGCGAGCACCAAAAGGCTCGCCCGCGACAACAGATCCTATACAGGAACAAAACCAGAAAAGACAGGCATTTGTTCAACACGAAACAGTGTGTCACGCTGAAGTGAACAATGACAGTCAGGTTTTTTGATGGTCGGTTCAGAGTTTGCTGAAGCCGTCGACGAGTTTCTCCATATCCCTCGGCATCGGTGCCTCGAACCTCATCGTTAGATGGGTAGTGGGATGCCGAAATGCAAGGAGCCAGGCATGCAAAGCTTGCCGGGAAAATGCCTTGACCTGACTTTTCAAGGGCTCCGGCAGCCGATTGGCCTTGGTGCGGAATGCCAGGCCGTAATCGGGGTCGCCGATGACGGGATGGCCGATATGGGCCATGTGAACGCGGATCTGGTGGGTGCGGCCGGTTTCCAGTCGGCATTCGACGAGGCTTGCGGTGGCGAATTCCCGCTGATCCTCGCCGAAACGCTCCTGCACGGCAAAGCGGGTGACGGCGTGGCGCGCGTCGTCGCGGCCTTCCGGCACGACAGCGCGGCGCACCCGGTCGGCGGCGCGGCCAAGCGGCGCATCGATCGTTCCGGTCGGCCTCTGCGGTATGCCCCAGACCAGCGCCAGATAGGCGCGTTCGAGGTCGCCCGTCAGGCCGTGGTCGGCAAAGGCTTCCGACAGGGCCTTGTGGGCGCGGTCGGTCTTGGCGACCACCATTACGCCGCTGGTCTCCTTGTCGAGGCGGTGGACGATGCCCGGCCGGCGCACCCCGCCAATGCCCGACAGGCTGTCGCCGCAATGGTGGATCAGCGCATTGACCAGGGTGCCGGTCCAGTTGCCGGCGCCGGGGTGCACGACAAGCCCCGCCGGCTTGTTGATGACGATCAACTCGTCGTCTTCGTAGAGCACGTCGAGCGCTATGTTCTCGCCCCGCGGCTGCGCCGGTTCCGGTTCCGGCATAGCGACCGACACATTTTCGCCCGAGCTCATCTTGCGTTTGGTTTCGTCGACCGGCTTGCCGTCGATGACGACGGCGCCTTGCCTGATCAGCATCTGTACCCGACTGCGTGACATGTCCGGGCCAAGGGCGGCTGCCAGCCACTGGTCCAGGCGTTGGCCCGCCGCATCCGCGCCCGCGACCAGCAAGGTGGGCGCGGCCTCTATCAATTCAGGGTCCTCTTCGCTATGAGCGCTCATCGAAAAACCATTCCGGAATATTTGCCATGGCCCGGCCCGATGCCGACGAAGACCAGGAAAAGCCGCTTGACCCCGAGGTCGACAAGCTGCGCGGCAAGCTCATCCGCTTCATGGTCATCAATCTCGGCCTCTTGTTTGTTGCTCTTATGGTGGTGATCGGCGCCCTTGTCTACAAAGCCCGCAAGGCGCCATCGGCCAACCCGCCGCTGTCCGGCGACGTCCAGACGCCGGCTGGCGAGCCGGCCAGCGGCGATATCGTGCTGCCGGTGGGCGCCAGGGTGGTCAGCCAGTCCTTGTCGGGCGATCGTCTCTCTGTCGATGCCGAGCTTGCCGACGGCAGCCGTGCGATCTTCGTCTATGATATTGCCGAGCGCCGCCTGATCGGCCGTTTTGCAATCCGCAACAAATAGGCAGGCAGCAATGCCGCAAACGAGCTTGCCGCAGACATGACCGGATTCGCCGAACATCGCCGTGTCGCGACCGTGACGCTGGTCGTCGCCGACTATGACGAAGCGATCGCATGGTATGTCGGGCGGTTGGGCTTTCTGCTGCTCGAGGATGTCGATCTCGGCGGCGGCAAGCGCTGGGTGATCGTCGCGCCGACCAACGGGCAGGGCGCCAGGCTGCTGCTCGCCGAGGCGTCCGACGAGAGGCAGAGGAATAGCATCGGCAACCAGACCGGCGGCCGGGTCTTCCTCTTCCTCGAAACCGACGACTTTGCCCGCGACCATGCCGCCATGCTGGACAAAGGCGTCGAATTCCGCGAGGCGCCGCGTTTCGAACCCTATGGTACCGTGGCCGTTTTCGCCGATCTCCATGGCAATCTCTGGGACCTGATCGAGCCCAGGCGGTAACGCGGAGGACAGCTTTTTACTCGATGCGGTAAAGCCGCTGAACCCCAGTTGCTTTTTCCTGGCCGTCAGCCTATATCGCCGGTTCTTGAACGCGCCCATCGTCTAGCGGTCAGGACACCGCCCTCTCACGGCGGGAACAGGGGTTCGATTCCCCTTGGGCGTACCAAGCAACGGCGCGGTCGTTGATCTCCAGACAATCCAACGATTTCGGACCAGTCCCGCATGGGCTCTGCATACGTCCAAAGAGCGCGCAATGCCCGGCGCGAGTCCGGGAATTTCCCATGCCCGAATCCACCCAATTTAAGTCAGGCCGCGGCGCTTGAAAGCACTGCGATCTCTGATACTTGCGTGCGGGGGGTAGCTTTCGCGGCAACGCGGATTTTGGGTTCGGGTAGAGTTTGGAATGACTTCCGTGAAGACGATATGCGCGCACTGCCATGGCGGCGGCAAGGTTTTCGATTGCTCCAGATGGCATGCATCAAAAGGGCATTGCTGCCCGCATGGGACGCATCAAAGTGGTTGTCCCGGAAAGACCTTGGTGTGCGCGGAGTGTGCCGGGCTTGGGACGATGCCGGAAGCCGAGTTCAGAGCCGTCGCGTAGGCCGTCCTACCGCAAAGAGGCGATCTTCGCGGCTATCGCTTCCTGCTTGGTGCGTTGGGACGGCAGGCACGTTAAGGTTCGGTTTACCAATAGCCTGTCTACTGGAGACAATTCGCTTTCGGCCCGCGACCACGGATGTACTGGCGCAACCGTCGAGGCGGAAAGGAAAGGTCGGCTCAGTGCCGGCCTTTTTGCTTTCGGCATTGGCTCGCATCGGCCACGGCCAGGCGCCCCGGCGGCTTCGCGCTCGGCTCTCTCCGAACAACTTTTTGGCAAGGGATATTGCCATCGCCTCGATCGGCCCTACCATCGATTCCGGCAGTCCGACGCGGATTGCCGGCTGGTCGTGACGATGAGGCTTGCGATGAAAGGCATTGCAAAGCTGGTGATTGCGGGTGTGCTGTTGGCGGCAGGTGTCGTATGCACATCGGTTGCCGCAACGCTCAACACCATGGACGATGTCGGGGCCGCGATCCAGTCGTGCTGGACGCCGCCTGGCGACGCCGGGAATTCGACTGTAACCCTGAGCTTCAGTTTCAAGCGCGACGGTACTCTGATCGGACAGCCGCGACCAACCGCCGTCAAGGTGGCCGGCGACGACAAGGCGCGTCAGTCGTTCATCGATGCGGCAATAACTGCGGTGAAGAATTGCACGCCGCTGAGTTTATCGCCGGAACTGTCGCAAGGAATTGCCGGCAACGTGTTCACGCAGCAATTCGTTTCGCCCAAACAGTAGCGGCACACCCAAAAAAGCCTGCCATGGAGTGGGCATGAGCGTGCAGCCTGGCTGGTTCGTCTGAATCGGAGAGCGGGGTCGAACGTCTTTCCCCCGATCGCCGGATCAACGGCTCAGCCGCCGTACTTCGGCATGCCGTGCCAGGTCCGGAGTCTCGAAGACATAGTCGCTCCAGGCCGATTCCGGAATCTGCCCGGCCAGATAGCACTCAAGCAACAGGTTTTGCTCGGGATTGAGCGGCCGCGGGGCACGTTCGTGATCCAGCCCGAGAGAATGAAAAAGATTTCTCGTCAGTTCCGATACCGTGAAGTGGATCGACATCTGCGTTCTCCTTCGCGCTTCAACGCAGCAACGCGGGCAAAGGTTTCAAGGCCAGACACCGGTAACGCCTGATTGATCGCATGGCTCGACGCATCGGTCTGCCGACGGCCGCAGGTCTGTCTCCGTTGTTTTCCGATTCGTCTCAATCTTGAAATAAAAATGTAATGTCGAATTTATAGGCAGGATTATATTGCACTAGATGAAGCTCTTCTCGGACAGAATTCTTATAATATCATATATAGCTCATTTAGCTGTAGTTTATCCAGGTCGAAAGAGCGTTGTTCTGGACTATCGGCAACAAGGATCGTGGCATTCAGATGACCCGTTTCTGTCTTTTCATGATGATCGCGCTGGTATCGATCGTTGCGTTTGGGTTCGGCACAACATCTTCCTACGCGGACAGTTGTGGTGCGATCAGAAATCAGTTGCTGTCCGCTGGCCGCGGCGGAGGCGCGAGCCCGGCACTGGCTTAGCTTCGTCGCCAGCTCGCGGCAATTCAGGGCCTGGAGAGGCAGCGCAAGTGTACCGCGCAAAGTGCCGCGGGCAGCTTCTTCAACGCCTGCGCCGACCTGGCTCGAAACCGGACGGAGGTGCAGCGCCAGATTGCGGCTGCGTCCAATTCCGGGCGTGACAATTCCGGCCCGCAGGCGCGGTTCGCAGCGCTCGGCTGTCCGTCGGGGGCAAAGCAGGAGCGCCCGGCGCCGAAGGCCAATCCGCGACGGCGGCGGCCGGGGCCACGACCAGCGGCAATGCGATGCTGTTTTGCGTCCGCCTTTCGGATGGGTATTTCTTCCCCGCGCCAAAGTCGCAATTCGCCGGCAGCGGCGATCTCAAGGAAATGGCCGATCAATGCCGTTACATCTGCGACGATCCCGCGGTCGATCTCTACACGCTGAGCGATATCAGCCAGGAAACCGACAGCATGGTGGCGCTCGACACGCGCAAACCATACACCGAGTTGCCGGCAGCTTTCCGGTATCGTGACGATGCCAATTTCAAGGCCTGTGACGTCAAGCGTTATTATCAGCGGGTTGCCGAACTGACGGCCAGGACGTGACGCCCACGAACATGACCAATGCCATCATCCCTTTGCCTCAGGCAAAGCCGGACCTCGGCAGCGTCGCGGCAATTCCAGAATCCGATATCGAGGCTCCGGGTGCCGCCCAGCCGCAGTCGATCGGGCCGGCAAGCGGACCGTGCGTGTGGTCGGTCCCGCCTTCTTTCCGGCTGAATGACCACAGGCGTTTTCGAGCGCGTAGCCGTCTCCGATGAGCCTGCCGCGTGTCCGCTGGAACCAAGATCCGGCTGGAACAGGGACCTGCTCCCGGCGTTGTGGTCGGTATCAGGCAGGAGGAACGCCATGGCCACGTTCAGGGAAATGAGGATACTGGAGATCGTCGAAGACGGCTCCCTGACTTCCGACCAGAAGATCGCCGAATTGCGCAAGATCGAATCCGAGGCGCGCGGGCTGCAGCGGGCGGCGACGGAGGGCCCGATGGGCGACGACGACGGCTGGCAGGACGATCTGCGCCAGGTTCGGCTTGCGCTCGACAGACTGGGGGCCAAGGAACCGAGGAAGGGCGCGGCATCGCTGTAGGACGCTGTCCGCTGGAGCGGTTCGGCGATCCTGTCAAATGCAAAGCCGTCCTAGTCGCAGACCATGCGAACCCTTTGGCCGGGTGCGCTCACGTTCCTGCATGCGAGTTGTTTTTCGGGACCCGATGACGGGGGAGGCGGCGGCGGCGGCGCCCTGGTCGGATGCCGTCTATGCGGCGCAGCTTTCTGGGCCTTGCGCTCGAAAACCCGCCCGGGTGGCTGGGATGGTCCCGGAAAGGCGCCATTGTCCACCTGAGGCTGGTAATCGACATTGGGCGGCGGCCGGTCCCAGATCCGCCGGGCGTCGAGCGGCCGCGGGATAATGACCGTGCCGTCATAGCTGCGCGAGCAGCCACCGCTGAAAAGCAGCGCCACGCCCAGCAAGAAAGGCACAATCCGTCCATACATTAGCAACACCCCTGCACATGCTTATAGCGCGGCCTCGCTGCGCGCCACAACCGGACGGAATAACGCAGCAGGAACCGGCCGGTTGGGCCGTTAAGGTTAGCGGATCGTTAATGCTTCTGCGGCACATTCCGCCGACGAACCGCGGAGGGAGGGTTCGGCCTTGATTTTCGGGGTGGGGACAGCATGGCGGAATCGGACGAAGCAATCGGCGCGCGCGACAAGCGCGAGCCCGGCAAGGCAGCCGCGCTTGGCGGCGATGGATCGTCCGGCGTCGACATGGATTGCGCCGGCGCGCTTCGCCAGCTCGTCGAAGCGGCTTCGGACTGGACCTGGGAAACCGACGCGGAACTTCGCTTTTCCTGGCTTTCACAAGACTACCAGGCAGCGACGGGTATCGATCCGGCTGATGTGCTTGGCCGGTTCCGCTTCGATTTTCTCAATCAGGTCCTGAAGGGCAACCGCAGCGCGGCAGCGCATCTGGAGGATTTGCAGGCGCACCGGCCGTTCCGCGACTTCGTCTACGAACTGAAGGGTGGCCGCCCCGACTGCCGCTGGGTGCTGACGTCAGGCTTCCCGCGTTTCGACAGCGACGGAAAATTCGCCGGCTATCGCGGCATAGGCCGCAACGTCACCGCGCTGGCCAGCGCCTTCGAGGCCATGGAACCGCCAGCTGACGGCGAGTCCGTCCAGCATCTTGGCGATCTCGAGCGGACGATGGATGCCATGCATATGGGCGTCGTGCTTCTGGATGCCAGGCTCGACACGCTGATCGTCAACAAGGCTTATCGCGATCTCTCCGGGATTCCGGATGGGGCCGTGACCGTCGGCGCTCCGTTCAGTCTGTTGATGGAACTCAACCGCCGCAATGGCATCTATGGCGACATCGACGAAGAGCAATGGCGGCGCTACCTCGCCACCCGCGTCGAGGAGATCAGGGCCGGTACCGTCGCACCTCGGGAGTTTGTCCGCGCCGACGGGCGGACCATGATGTTCTCCGTCACCGCTCTGTCGGGAGGCAAACGCCTGCTGACCTACTATGAGGTCACCGAAGTCAAGCGCCGTGACGCCGAAATCGAGAACGCCAACGCCAAGATCGCCGAGACGTTTGCCAATCTCCGCACCATGGTCGATCAGATGCCGATCGGCGTTCTCGTCCTCGATGCCGCCATGCGTGTCGAGGTCATCAACCGCGCCTTCTACGATTTCTGGCAGATCGACGCCCAGGACGCCGAGACCGGCTGCAGCTTCCGCGATCTGATGGACGCGAGCCGCGACACCGACCCCTATGGTTCGGACGACGCGACATGGCAGCGGCATGTCGCCGAGCGCGAGGCCGAAATCAGAGCCGGCACCGCCGGATCGTGGCAGTTCCCGCGCAAAGACGGGGGGACGCTGATCGCGTCGATGGCGCCGCTGGCCGGCGGCAAGCTGCTCATTTGCTATGTCGATGTCACCGACATGAAGGACCGCGAGGCCGAACTTGCCGAAGCGCTGGAAAAGGCGCGGCTGGCGGAGACCGTGATCAACGCCGTCGAGGATCCGATCTTCGTCAAGGACGACAATTTGCGCTTCGTCTTCGTCAACGAGGCCTTCGCGGCGCTGTTCAAGCAGGCGCCGCAAGCCATGCTTGGCAAACCGGGGGGCGATTTCCTCGGGCCGGCCGACGTCGCGTTGTTCGAAAGCAGCGAACGTGAGGTGCTGGCCAGCGGGCGGCAATATGAAGTGGAGGAAAACTTCGAGGCGGGCGGCGCCAGCCGTTCGCGCATCGTCAGGAAGAACCGCGTCCGCATGGCAAGCGGCCGCGACTATGTAGCCGGCTTTCTCTTCGATATCTCCGACATGAAGCGGCGCGAGACCGAAGCGCAGGAAGCGCGGAAGCATCTCGCCAACGTGCTGGAATCGCTGCCGGCCGGCGTTATCATCTACGATCGGGACGACAACTTCGTCTTCGCCAACCACAGGCTGCAGAATACGCTGCCGGCGCTGAAGCCCTTCTGGCAGCCCGGCCGCACTATCCGCGAAGCGCTGGAGTTCGGCCATTCGGTCGGCTATTTCCGTTCGAGCGGCGATCCTGGGATCGACAGCCTGTACGAAGTCGATTCCGAACGCTGGCTTGACGGCATCCTGGCCCGTTACCGTCTGCCGAATTCCTCCTATGAGCGCCTCAATTCGGATGGACGCTGGTACCAGGTCTATGACATGCGCACCGATGACGGCACGTTCATCGGCGTGCGCGTCGACATCACCGACCTGAAGAGTCGCGAGGCTGCGCTTCATCACTCGATGCGCCAGATCGATCTCTTCCGGCATGTCATGGACGAGTTGCCGGTAGCCGCCTTCATCAAGGCGCAGGACCTGAGCATCGAATTCGTCAACAAGGCCTGGTGCGCGCTGACCGGTCTCGCCAAGGATGATGTCATCGGCCGGACCGACCGCCAGTTGTTCAGCGGCGAGGAAGCAGAGGGCTTCAGCCAGGACGACACCGATGTCGTGACGAACGGCAGTGTGCGTGAGGTCGAGGAGCCCGTCACCCATCGTGACGGAACCGTGCGGCAGTTGATGACGCGCAAGAGCCGTCTGGTGGCCACGGACGGATCGGTGCATCTGGTCGGCTCCAGCACCGACATCACCGACGTCAAGGCACGCGAGCAAGCTCTGGAAGAGAGCATGCGCGAGAACGAGGTGTTCCGCAGCCTGATCGACAATGTACCGGTGTCGATCTACGCCAAGCGCTCCGATCTCAGGCAGTTCTATGTCAACAAGGGCTGGTGCGACCTCACCGGCTTCAGCAAGCAGGAGGCGATCGGCAAGACCGACGTCGAAATCTTCGGGCCGGATGGCGAGGCCTTCGTAGCCAGCGATCTCGCCGTGCTGCGTACCGGCGAGACCCAGGAGATCGAGGAGACGGTGCGCCTTCCCGACGGCAGCGTCAGGCATCAGTTCGCCCGCAAGGGCGCTATGATCGCCTCCGACGGTTCGCTCTACCTGATCGGTTCGACCACGGACATCACGGAGCTCAAGCAGCGCGAGGCGGAGCTCAGCGAGGCGCGTCAGCGCGCCGTGCTCGCCGACCGCGCCAAGTCGGAATTCCTCGCCAATATGAGCCACGAGATCCGCACGCCGATGAACGGCGTGCTGGGCATGGCTGAACTCCTGGCCAAATCCAATCTCGACCCGAAGCAGAAGACATTCACCGACATCATCGTCAAATCGGGCAATGCGCTCCTGACCATCATCAACGACATCCTGGATTTCTCCAAGATCGATGCCGGCCAGTTGGTGCTCGACCCGGCGCCTTTCAATCTCGCCGAGGCGATCGAGGACGTGGCGACGCTGGTGTCGACACGGGCCAAGGAAAAGGATCTCGAGCTCATCGTGCGCATCGAGCCGCGGCTCGAAAGCCTGTTCATCGGCGATGTCGGCCGGATCCGGCAAATCGTCACCAACCTGCTCGGCAATGCGGTGAAGTTCACAGAAGAAGGCCACGTGCTGGTCGATGTGACCGGCGAACGGGTTCCGACCGGAACCAGGCTGACGATCTCTGTCACCGATACCGGCATCGGCATCCCCGAGGAAAAACTGAAACTGGTGTTCGAGAAATTCAGCCAGGTCGACACGTCGTCGACACGGCGCCACGAGGGCACCGGGCTTGGCCTTGCCATCACCTCGCGGCTGGTCGACCTGATGGGTGGCGACATCGGCGTCGAGAGCGCCGAAGGCAAGGGGTCGACCTTCTGGTTCACAGTGACGCTGCCTGGGGCCGGGCAACAGAACGGACAGCGCATCACGCCGGTGGACGTGACGGGCGCACGCGTGCTGATCGTCGACGACAATGCCGTCAACCGCGCCATCCTGACCGAGCAGATGACCTCGTGGACGTTCGATTCCTGCGCGGCCGAAAGCGGTGCAGAAGGCCTCAAGGTGCTGATCGCCGCGGCGGCCTATGGCGTGGCGGTCGATTGCGTCGTGCTCGACTATCAGATGCCTGAAATGAGCGGCGCCGAAATGGCGCGCATCGTGCGCGACACCGAGGGCCTCGCGGATACGCCGATCATCATGCTGACCTCGGTCGACCAGTCGCTTGCCAACACCAGCTACCGCGATCTTGGCATCGACGCGCAGCTGATCAAGCCGGCACGCTCCTCGGCGCTCCTGGAAACCTTGGTCGCGACCATTCAGCGCCATCGCCACGCCACCAGCGGCCACACCGTTCAGCCGCCAGCGGGCGAGGCGCTCGAGATTGCCCCGCGGGCCCCTCTGGCGATAGCCGAGCAGCGTGCGCAGCTGCAGCCGCCGCCGGTTCGTCCCAGGCTGCCTGCCTCCGGCGGCGGGCAAAGGCTGGATATTCTCGTGGCCGAGGACAATGAGGTGAACCAGATGGTCTTCACCCAGATCCTCGGCGAGACCGGCTACCGCTTCGAGATCGTCGCCAATGGCCGCAAGGCGCTCGACGCCTTCGGCACGCTCAATCCGTGCATGATCCTTATGGACGTCTCCATGCCGGAGATGAGCGGTCTCGAAGCGACGGCCGCGATCCGCCTGCTGGAGCAGGAGACCGGCACGCATGTGCCGATCGTCGGCGTCACCGCGCATGCGCTCAAGGGCGACCGCGAACGCTGCCTGGAGGCGGGCATGGACGACTATCTGCCCAAGCCGATCAGCCCCAGGGCTCTGCTCGAGAAGGTCGAGCGCTGGGTCGGCGCCGGCCGTCAGGTCCATCGCAACGCGGGCTAGCACCCGCGTCGCCGGGATTGCAGGATCCGGCGAGACAAAATCGAGGGAATCAGCTGCGGATTTGCTGCCACCCCTGCGTGCAATGGATATGGTGCGATCGCACCATATCCAAGGCGATGCCGAGCCGGGACAATAGCAAAATCGAATTCCGCCCTTCTCGGTTACGGGCGGGAGCAGCGACCGCCTGCAAGAAACAGCGTCACTCTACCCCAACGGACCTGTTTTTGGCGATGGCCCGGCCATGACACGCTCTGGCTGCGAGCAACGCGCTCCCGTCCGGATTTTTTTCACTTGGGAACGCCCGGTCGAATCCCGGGTCATTCCAGCCGTCGGACGGCTCAAGCCCCTGATTCCGGCGGTAAAGCCGGACCGCGCCGCGGGCGCCCGACATCGGCGCCTTTCTCGGTCCGGGCGACGCGTTACCGGGCTGACATGAAACTGTCATGCGACTGTTATAATCGAAGGCTATTGGCCTCAGCGGGCGCCGGAGGAAATGGCGCCGAGAGACCATCTTCCGAACAGGAGCAGGCCACATGAGACATTTCATCCGCTCGGCGGCCGTTGCGATTGCAATGGCTGCGGCGTCCACCATCACCCTTTCCGCGGCAATGGCAGCTGACCTTTCCGGCGCCGGTTCCACTTTCATCTATCCGGTGTTCGCCAAGTGGGCCGACACCTACAAGAAGGACACCGGCATCGGCCTCAACTATCAGTCGATCGGTTCCGGCGGCGGCATCAAGCAGGTCATCGCCAAGACCGTGACCTTCGGCGCCACCGACAAGCCGATGTCCGACGCCGACCTCCAAAAGAACGGCCTCGTGCAGTTCCCGATGGTGATGGGCGGCATCGTGCCGATCGTCAACCTCACCGGCATCAAGCCGGGCGAACTGGTGCTTGACGGCAAGGCGCTGGCCGACATCTACATGGGCAAGATCACCACCTGGGACGACGCCGCGATCAAGGCGCTGAACCCCTCGCTCACCCTGCCGTCGACCGCGATCGCCGTCGTGCATCGTTCGGACGGCTCGGGCACCACCTTCAACTTCACCGACTACCTGGTGAAGCTCTCGCCCGACTGGAAGGACAAGGTTGGTTCGGACACTGCCGTGGAATGGCCCACCGGCGTCGGCGCCAAGGGCAGCGAAGGCGTTGCCAACACCGTCAAGCAGACCGACGGCGGCATCGGCTACGTCGAGTACGCCTATGCCAAGCAGAACAACCTCTCCTACTCCAAGATGCTGAATGCAGCCGGCAAGGTCGTCGAGCCGTCGCTCGAATCCTTCGGCGCCGCCGCTTCGAATGCCGACTTCAAGGGCGCGAAGAACTTCAACGTCATCATCACCAACGAGCCTGGCGACACCACCTGGCCGATCGCGGCTTCCACCTGGGTTCTGATCCACAAGACTCCGAGCGATGCCGCCGCCACCGGCGAAGCGCTGAAGTTCTTTGCCTGGGCCTATAAGGACGGCAAGGAAACCGCCAAGGCGCTCGACTACGTGTCGATCCCCGACAGCGTCGTCGACCTGATCAAGGCTTCGTGGAAGGCCGACATCCAGGCCGACGGCAAGCCGGTCTACGCAGGCGAGTAACATCACCCGAAGGAGCGCCGCTTCACGCGGCGCTCCTTTTTCTCAACACAAAGAGCCGAGCTTGACATGAGTGCTGTCCAGGAAGCCTTGCCAGCCATCAAGGGCTCGCGCGACGCCATCGTCAGACGTTTCGCGTTAACCGATTCGATCTTCCATGGGCTGACCCGCGCCGCCGCCATTCTCGTGCTGGTGCTGCTTGGCGGCGTTGCCATCTCGTTGTTTGCCGGTTCCTGGCAGGCACTGTCGACCTTCGGCTTCTCGTTTCTGACCAGCGAGAGCTGGAACCCGGTGACGGAAAAATTCGGCGCCCTGGCGCCTATCTATGGGACCATTGTCACATCGGCCATCGCCATCCTGATCGCCGTGCCGCTCGGCATCGGCATTGCCATTTTTCTCACCGAGCTTTGCCCGCGCCCCCTTCGGCGCCCAATCGGCATGGCGGTGGAATTGCTGGCCGGCATTCCTTCGATCATCTATGGTATCTGGGGCCTGTTCGTCCTGGCGCCGTTCCTGCAGACGACAGTGCAGCCCTTCATCATCAGCGTTTTCCATGGCATTCCCGGCCTTGGCAGCCTGTTTGCCGGTCCGCCCTACGGCATCGGCCTGCTGACCTCGTCGCTGATCCTCGCCATCATGGTGCTGCCCTTCATCACTTCGATCACCAAGGACGTGTTCGACACGGTGCCGCCGGTGCTGAAGGAGTCCGCCTACGGCATTGGCTGCACGACCTGGGAAGTGACACGTCGCGTCGTCATCCCTTACACCCGCATCGGCATCATGGGCGGCGTCATGCTCGGCCTTGGCCGCGCGCTTGGCGAAACCATGGCGGTGACGTTCGTGATCGGCAACGCGCACCGCATCTCGACCTCGCTGTTCGCGCCGGCAACGACAATCTCCGCGACCATCGCCAATGAATTCACCGAAGCCGTTGGCGACCTCTACACGTCCTCGCTGGTGGCGCTCGGCCTGATCCTGTTCGTCATCACCTTCCTCATCCTTGCGATCGCACGCTACATGCTGATGCGCATCGACGCCCGCACCGGAGCCTGACCGATGTCGACAGCCTCGTCGCTTCACAGCCGCCGCAAGGCCAGAAACTCGGTGATGATGACGCTGTGCGTCGCCGCCGCGGGCATCGGGCTTGCCTGGCTGGCACTGATCCTCGGCGCGTTGATCTACAAAGGCGCGGCCGGGCTCTCGCTTGATGTGTTCACGCAGATGACGCCGCCGCCCGGCGATGCCGGCGGCCTGCTGAACGCTATCTATGGCAGCGTGGTGATGACGGTCATCGCCGTTATCGTCGGCACGCCAATCGGTGTTCTGGCCGGCACCTACATGGCCGAATACGGCCGCTTCTCGAAACTCACCACCGTGGTGCGCTTCATCAACGACATCCTGCTGTCGGCGCCGTCGATCATCATCGGCCTGTTCGTCTACGAATTGATGGTGCGGCCGATGGGGCATTTCTCGGCGATCGCCGGCGCCGTCGCGCTGGCCATCCTGGTCATCCCTGTGGTCGTGCGCACCACCGAGGACATGCTCAACCTGGTGCCGAACGCCTTGCGCGAAGCCGGCACCGCGATCGGCGCGCCGCGCTGGGTGGTCATCAAATCAGTGGCTTACCGTGCCGCACTTTCCGGCATCGTCACCGGCATATTGCTGTCGATCGCCCGCATCTCCGGCGAGACGGCGCCGCTGCTCTTCACCGCGCTGAACAACCAGTTCTGGTCGAGCAATCTCAACGCGCCGATGGCCAGCCTGCCGGTCACCATCTTCCAGTTCGCTCTCAGCCCCTATGAGGAATGGCAGCAGCTGGCCTGGACCGGCGCACTCATAATCACATTGACGGTTCTCGCGCTCAGCATCTTTGCGCGCAGCCTGACCGGACGCAGAGAGGACAAATGAGCCAGATGTTGTCTCCAGACATGACGATTGCCACCGAGGCAGCCGCCAAGGCGAAGATCGAGGTCAAGAACCTCAATTTCTACTACGGCCAGTCGAAGGCGCTGAAGGACATCACGTTGTCGCTGCCCGAGCGCAGCGTGACGGCCTTCATCGGACCGTCGGGTTGCGGAAAGTCGACGCTGCTGCGCGTCTTCAACCGCATCTACGAGCTCTACCCCAAGCAGACCGCCGAGGGTCAGGTGCTGCTCGACGGCCAAAACGTTCTCGACCGCTCGCAGGATCTCAACCTGCTGCGCACCAAGATCGGCATGGTGTTCCAGAAGCCGACGCCATTCCCGATGTCGATCTATGAGAACATCGCCTTCGGCGTCAGGCTCTATGAGAAGATCAGCAAGGCCGAGATGGACGGCCGTGTCGAACAGGCGCTGAAGCGCGCGGCACTGTGGACCGAGGTCAAGGACAAGCTGAACGCCAGCGGCCTCAGCCTGTCGGGCGGCCAGCAGCAGCGGCTTTGCATCGCCCGCACCGTGGCGGTGAAGCCGGAAGTCATCCTGCTCGACGAGCCGGCCTCGGCGCTCGACCCATTGTCCACCGCCAAGATCGAGGAACTGATCGACGAGTTGCAGGCCGACTACACGATCGTCATCGTCACCCACAACATGCAGCAGGCCGCGCGCGTCTCGAAGCAGACGGCTTTCATGTATCTGGGCGAACTGGTCGAATTCGACAAGACCGAGAAGATCTTCACGTCGCCTCGCGAGAAGCGCACGCAGGACTACATCACCGGCCGCTTCGGCTGATATCACGCATACGAGGACCAGGATCATGGCCGAACACACAGTCGCAGCCTTCGACGAGGATCTCGGACAGATCAGCAGGCTGATCAGCGACATGGGCGATCTCGCCGGCACGATGGTCGGTGGCGCCACCAAGGCGCTGCTGAATTCGGACAACGCGCTGGCACAGCGCGTCGTCTCCGACGACGCCATCATGGACGCGCGCCAGCGCGAACTCGACGACCGCGCCATCACCCTGATCGCCAAGCGCCAGCCGATGGCCGACGATCTGCGCCATGTCGTCGGCTCGATCCGCATGGCGGGCGATCTCGAGCGCATCGGCGACCTTGCCAAGAACATCGCCAAGCGCGTCGGCTCCGTCGGCCTCACCGCCACGCCGCGCGACCTGTCGCATTCGATCGACTCCATGGCGCAGCTGGTGCTGATCCAGGTGCAGGGCGTGGTCGAGGAATATGCGGCCGGCGATGCCGCCGCACTCGCCAAGCTCAGGAACGACGACGAACGCATCGACGTCAAATACACCTCGGTGTTCCGCGAACTCCTGACCTACATGATGGAGGATCCGCGCAACATCACGGCTTGCACGCATCTTTTGTTCTGCGCCAAGAACCTCGAACGCATCGGCGACCATGTGACCAACATCGCCGAGAATGCGTACTATGTGCTGACTGGCACGCAACTGCCCGCCAATCGTCCGAAGCAGGACGAGACGGCGATGTCGGTGCCGGCGGCTTGACGGCAGGGATGATCAATCGATGATCGCGCCACGCATCATGGTGGTGGAGGACGAGGAGCCGCTCGGTGTGCTCCTGCGCTACAATCTGGAATCGGAAGGGTACCAGGTCGAGGTGGTGACGCGCGGCGACGAAGCCGAGATCCGCCTCCAGGAGAACGTGCCCGACCTCCTGGTGCTCGACTGGATGGTGCCGGCGGTTTCCGGCATCGAGCTCTGTCGGCGCCTGCGAATGCGGCCCGAGACCGAGAGGCTGCCGATCATCATGCTGACGGCACGCGGCGAGGAGAGCGACCGCGTGCGCGGCCTTTCGACCGGTGCCGACGACTATCTGGTCAAGCCGTTCTCGACGCCGGAATTCATGGCCCGGGTCAAGGCGCTGCTACGCCGCGCCAAGCCGGAAGTGCTGTCCAGCGTGCTCAAGGTCGGAGACATCGTGCTCGACCGCGAATCGCACCGGGTCTATCGCAAGAAGAGCGAGATCCGGCTTGGCCCGACCGAGTTCCGGTTGCTAGAGTTCATGATGCGCCATCCCGGCCGGGTGTTCTCGCGCAGCCAGCTGCTCGACAATGTCTGGGGCGAGACGATCTATATCGACGAGCGCACCGTGGACGTGCATGTCGGACGGCTGCGCAAGGCGGTCAACAATGGCCGCATGCCGGACGTCATCCGCACCATCCGCGGCGCGGGCTACGCGATCCGCGAGGATTAAAGCGCCGCTCAGCCAGCGCGAGTGCAGCGAAACATGCCTCGCCTCGCGGAAATGGCCATTCAACTCGCTGTGCCGTTGCCATGTCGAGCGTGCTGTCGGGTTTGCGCATCTGAACCGGTGTCGAACTTTCCACTCCCCCCAACGTCGGCGTCACACCGATCACACGGCATGGGTGTCACTGTCATCGAAGCCGTCAATAGCTTGGGACGCCCAGTCAAGCAGTTGGGACGCGCAGTCCTGGCGTCCGGCCATGCGTTTCCCGGACTGCAAGGCGTTGCACGGTTTCAGGCAACGCTCTTCCCGGCACTCCCTCTCACTTGCACGCTCAGCGCGAAAATCTCCTGGTCGACGAAAGTCAATGCGCGCATGGCGCAGCCTTCGCGAATGAGCGGCAGCTCGTTCGGCTCGGTGTCGAAGGAAATCGATTCCGAATGCTGGCCGCCGGCGGTGTGGGCGATGGCCTCGCGCAACGCCGGCTCGATCAGGTCGAAGGCGGCGGCGCTGACGCCGACCATGGCGACCGGTGCGGGATCGATCAGCGCGAACAGGCTGCCAAGCCCGTATCCGAGCGTTTCGCCGGCCTTGCGGTAAAGAGATCGGGGGCTAGGGCGGTCTGCGGCGTAAACCTGCCTGAGGGCTTATATCACGTGCCCGTTCCGCCGGCGTGACCTATAGCCGGCGCCGCGCGGCAAGACGCGCCTTCATCCGTGCCTTTGCCGATTCAGTGCCATCGTGGAAGGTGTCGAACCACTTGTCCCATGGCACTTCCAGCGTGCCGTAGTTCACCTCAAAGTAGCGATGATGAAGCTGGTGGTGGAAGGTGCCCAGGTCGACGCGCTTGCGCCCGGCCAGCCAGAGCCCTTCGAACCCGGTATGGGTGGTAATGGCGTAAAGGCCATAGAACATCAGGTGGCAGATAAGATGCACCGGGCTGGACGGAACAACGAAATGGACCAGCGCGGTTCCGAAATAGAAAATGTGTTCAACCGGGTGCATCGCAAGGCCCGACCACGGCCCCACATCAATATTGCGGTGATGCAGCGCGTGGATGCGGTAAAGGAGCTTCGTATGGAGCAGCCGGTGAATCCAGTAGAAGTAGAAACTCTCCCAGATCGGGATCAACAGGAAGAGGCCGACGAACCAGACCGGGTGGCCGGACCATGTTAGAGTCGGCGCATAGCCATTGGCCATCGCCCACCAGACCAGCGCCTCGTATGCCGACCAGATCGTTACGCCCGAAGCCAGCGACCAGAACACGTTGTCGGCCAGTTGGCTGTCGAAACTGAAGGCGCGCCCCTTGCGCGGGTAGGGGCGCGGATCAAACTTCTTGTCGGTGCCCTGCAACTGGTGGCGGTGAAAAACAAGATGCAGCCCCTGCGCTACAACTACCGTCAGGCCGAAGTTTCGTAGCCAGATCACCCCGATCCATAGCCCTGGCTCCTTCGCCTGGGCAAGCGTGGGGCTGGCCAAGGCATAAGCCGCGAAGGCCAGCCCCACGATGACGAGATTGATTGAGACAGGCAGCCAGCTTCCGACATACCAGCGAAAGATCGCTGCGAGGTTCAGCGGCCAGCGCCAGACCGGCGCAATCTCAATGGGCAGGCTGTCGGGGACGTGGTTCCATTCCTTCCGGTCTGACATCGATGTCGCTCTTTTCCGGCCGTGGTTCATGCGCAGGGTATTGCTCGGAAATTGACAACACAAAGAATATCTTTTCAGGTATTGGGGTCATTTTAATTGATGGTAAGATCTCATGAAAACACCGCACCCGACCTGGCTGCTCGCCTTCGAGGCGGCGGCGCGGTATGGCAGTTTCACCGCCGCGGCCGCTGAGCTGAACCTGACCGCAGCGGCCGTCAGCCAGCATATCCGCCTGCTGGAAAAGCATGTCGGCGCGCGGCTGTTCGAGCGGCTGCCGCGCGGCGTTGCGCTGACGGATATCGGCCAGGCCTATGCCCAGCCGGTGCGCCAGTCCTTCGCCGAGTTGCAGCGGGCGACGGACGGTCTCTTCGCGCGCCCATCGCGGCGGGTGGTGCGGGTGCGCGCCTCGATCACTTGGGCGGCGTTGATCCTTGCGCCCCGGTTGGCCGATTTTCGGCAGGCCCACCCAGAGATCGACATCCAACTCTCCACCTTCGTCTGGTCCGATCGTTTTGAAGCCGGCAACAGCGATGTCGACATCCGCTGGGGGCACGGCGACTGGCCCGAGGGTGCGGTTCAACTGCTGGCCCATGAATCCGCGATCGTCGTCTGCCATCCTGCCGACACCGCCTGGTTGGCGGGGCGCCGGGACATCCGCGACTTCCCCTTTGCCTGCCTGCACCATGTGATCGGGTTTGAGACCGAGTGGCAGCGCCTGTCGGATCATTTCGGCCTCGCCCTCCCGGCCCCGCCGCAGCGTGCCCGCTACGATTCATCGCTGCTCGCGCTGTGGGCGATGACCACGGGCGGCGGCGCCATGATCGTTCTGGAGAGTTTCGCCAGGCCGTTTCTCGATTCCGGCCAACTGGTCGCGCCCTTGCCGCACCGCGTGCCCATAAGTGGCGCGCATTACATGGTGCAGGCCGACGGGGCGGGGCGCAATGACGCGGTGCAGACCTTCTGCCGCTGGGCTGCGGCGCTCTACCCGGCCTGAACGCCGGTTGTGGGTACTGGCGCACGGCGGACCGCACCGCCGGCCGACGGGGCTTAGAGCCGGATGATTTTAGGTCGAATCGACCTGAAATCTGAATCCGTTTCTAAATCAAAGAGATAGAGCATGATGTCGTCCGAAAACCGCTTCACACTTTTCGACATCATGCTCTAGCAGGAGGCCCGAAATCTGGCGGGTAGTATGTCATGCCCCGTCGGAGTGATTGGGTTCGATCTTGGTCTCAGGCAACGTTCTTTCCCGCGCCCGCCCTTGCCTGTACACCAGGCGCGAAAATCTCCTGGTCGACGAAAGTCAGTGCGCGCATGGCGCAGCCTTCGCGAATGAGCGGCAGCTCGTTCGGCTCGGTGTCGAAGGAAATCGATTCCGAATGCTGGCCGCCGGCGGTCTGGGCGATGGCCTCGCGCAAGGCCGGCTCGATCAAGTCGAAGGCGGCGGCGCTGACGCCGACCATGGCGACCGGTGCGGGATCGATCAGCGTGAACAGGCTGCCCAGCCCATAGCCCAGCGCCTCGCCGGCCTTGCGATAGGCTTCGCGCTCCGGTCCGTCCTTCTCCCTTGCCGTCGCCGCGAGTGTCCGCATTTGCGCGTCGCTGACATCGGCGACCGGCTCGGTGTCCTCACCAAGCTGCCTGGCGTTACGCCAGATGGCGTAGTTGCCGGCATAGGCCTCGACGCAGCCGCGCCGCCCGCAGCGGCAGAGCGCGCCGCCCGGGCGATGAATCATGTGGCCGAACTCGCCACCCGACGAATGCGTGCCGGTGAACAGCTCGCCCTTCAGCACCAGGCCCATGCCGATGCCGTGCGAGAGCAGGATGGCGATGAAGTCGTCGCGGTAGCGTTCGGGGTCGCGCCGGCGCAGCGCCACCGCCATCATGTTGCAGTCGTTCTCCACGGTGGCGGGGATGCCGAATTCGGCTTCGAGTATGTCGGCGAAGGCTATGTCCGTCTGCGGCGTGATCGGCGACCACAGCATGGCGCGCGCCTCGGTGTCGGTGATGCCCTGGATCGCCAACGCGATGCGGGCCACACTGCGGACATCGAGATCGGGATCCTCGAGGCGACGTCGTACTATTGCCGTGCATTCGCCGATCAGCGCCTCGCGCGACATGGTCAGCGTGTCCAGCCGGCGCTGTTCCTCGGCGACCACCTGGCCGGCATAATCGATGACGGCGACAGAGAGGAAATTCAGCGACAGCACCACGGTCATCACAGCCGCGGCCTCGGGGTTGAGGCCAAGGCCGACCTGTGGCCGGCCGCGTTTCAGTGAGCCGGCCTCGTTGGGCTTGCCTTCGGTCAGGATACCCTCTGCGATCAGGTCGGCTGATATCGCCGATATGGTCGAGTGGCTGAGGGCCGTGGTCGCGGCGATCTCGGTGCGCGAGGGCTGGTCACCTTGGCGCACGGCTGCAATCACCATTGCGCGGTTGCGCCGGCGCAGATCGTCGTGACGGATTCCGACCGACATGCTTTCCCACATCCTCCCCGTCGCCGTGGTTCCTGACGCCCCTCGACACCTCCGGCAACGCGTCGAATACTGGCAGAAGCGGCTGGTGCTGTCATTTATTTATTGCAGGACTCGAAAAAAGGTTCCCGGCACCTCAAAATGCATCAGAATCGATGTTGACAGCGTTCCGACGATGGACCAGTATTTTTTCGGGGCTCGAAAAAATAGGGCCTCTGTGCCGGCCTTCGGGCCAGTTTGGTCGCGCCATACGCGGCGCAGGGAGGATAACATGAAGAGATTCACAGTCGCCATTCTGGCGGGTGTCGCCATGTCGCTGACACTGGCGTCGGTCGCGCAGGCGAAGGACAAGGTCATCGGCGTTTCGTGGTCGAATTTCCAGGAAGAGCGCTGGAAGACTGACGAAGCCGCCATGAAGAAGGCGATCGAGGCCGCGGGCGACAAGTACATTTCCGCCGATGCGCAGTCCAATCCCGGCAAGCAGCTGACCGATGTCGAAAGCCTGATTTCGCAGGGCGCCAATTCGCTGATCATCCTGGCGCAGGATGCGTCGGCCATCGGCCCGGCGGTACAGAAGGCGCTCGACGAGGGCATTCCGGTCGTCGGCTATGACCGCCTGATCGAGAACAAGGACGTCTTCTACCTGACCTTCGACAACAAGGAAGTCGGCCGCATGCAGGCCCGCGAGGTGTTCAAGGTGAAGCCTGAAGGCAATTACGTCTTCATCAAGGGATCGGGCGCCGACCCGAACGCCGACTTCCTGTTCTCGGGCTCGATGGAAGTGCTGAAGGAAGCCATCGACAGCGGCAAGATCAAGAATGTCGGCGAGGCCTATACGGACGGCTGGCTGCCCGCCAACGCCCAGAAGAACATGGAGCAGTTCCTCACGGCCAACGACAACAAGGTCGACGCGGTGGTCGCGGCCAATGACGGCACCGCCGGCGGCGTCGTCGCGGCGCTGACGGCGCAGGGGCTCGCCGGCACCGTGCCGGTCTCTGGGCAGGACGGCGACCACGCCGCGCTCAACCGCATCGCGCTCGGCACCCAGACCGTGTCGGTGTGGAAGGACGCGCGTGAACTCGGCAAGAACGCCGCCGAGATCGCCTCGCAGCTCGCCGACGGCAAGAAGATGACCGACATCGCCGGCGCGAAGGATTTCACGACGCCTGGCGGCAACACCGTCAAGTCGCTGTTCCTGACCCCGGTCGCCATCACCAAGGACAATCTCAACCTCGTCATCGACGCCGGCTGGATCAAGAAGGACGAAGTCTGCGCTGGCGTCGCCGCCGGCACAGTCGCGGCCTGCAACTGAGTTTGACCGCTTGCAGAAGTGAAGGCGCCGCGGCCCCAAAGCCGCGGCGTTTTCTCAAAAAGATTTGTGTTTCCGCGTCGCGCGGATAGCTTCTAGGCTGGGTTCGGCATCCGCGTCAGACGGCCAGCCGGTTGGAGGAAATCATGACCGACACGACGTCCGACCTGCAGGCCGACACCGCGCGAGCCTCGGAACTCGGCGCGGTCGCCCGGTTCCTGAAAGCGACCGAGATCGACACCCGCATGCTGGGCATGATCGGCGCCCTGCTGCTGATCTGGATCGCGCTGCATGTGATTTCGAGCCTGCGTCTTGGCGTCAATCCGCTCGATTTCGACAGCCGCACGTTTCTCACGCCGCGCAACCTGTGGAACCTGTCGGTCCAGACGTCGGCGGTCGCCATCATGGCCTGCGGCATGGTGCTGGTCATCGTCATGCGCAACATCGACCTGTCCGTCGGTTCCGCCGAGGGCTTGATCGGCATGGTCATGGGCTTTGCCCAGGTGCATTTCCTGGTCCGGTTCGTGGGGCTTGAACTCGGCAATCCGTGGATCTGGGTGCTGGCGCTGGTCATCGGCCTGGCGCTCGGCCTTTTGATCGGCGCGTTCCAGGGCTTCGTGATCGCCTATCTCGAAGTGCCGGCCTTCATCGTCACGCTGGGCGGCCTGCTGGTCTGGCGCGGTGCCGCCTGGTGGGTCACGTCAGGCCAGACGGTAGCACCGCTCGACGCCACCTTCCAGCTGATGGGCGGCGGACCGGCCGGATCGATCGGCGCCACCTGGAGCTGGGTCGTGGGCATCGTCGCCTGCCTGGCCGTCGTGTTTGCGCTGTTCAACGGGCGGGTGCAGCGCAAGCGCTTCCGCTTCCCGCTGCGGCCGATCTGGGCCGAGACACTGCTCGGCGTCGTCACCTGCGCCCTCATCATGGGCGCGGTGTGGCTCGCCAACTCCTATCCGTGGCCGATCGGCATCGTGAAGCGCTACGCGGCCGCCAACAACATCATCGTGCCCGAGGGCGGCCTGTTCATCGCCCACGGCATCGCCATACCGGTACTGATGGCGGTCGCCGTCGGTCTGGTCATGACCTTCATCACCAAACGCACCCGTTTCGGCCGTTATGTCTTTGCCATCGGCGGCAATCCGGAAGCGGCCAACCTCGCCGGCATCAACACGCGCTGGATCACCATGAAGGTGTTCATGATCATGGGCGTGCTGGCCACCATCGCAGCCGCCATTTCGTCGGCACGGCAGAACTCGGCCACCAATGTGCTTGGCACATTGGACGAGCTGCTCGTCATTGCCGCGGCCGTCATCGGCGGCACGTCGCTCGCCGGCGGCTCGGGAACGATCATCGGCGCCATGCTCGGCGCGTTGCTGATGCAGTCGCTGCAGTCGGGCATGGTGCTCCTCGGCGTCGACTCGCCGCTGCAGAGCATCGTCGTCGGCGCCGTGCTGGTCATCGCGGTGTGGCTCGACACAGTCTATCGCAAGCGGGTTTAGGGGTACGATCATGGCTGACAAGACCGCTCCCGCAACCGCCCCCATGGGCACGCCGCTGGTCGATATGCGCAACATCTCGATCGCCTTCGGCGGCATCCGCGCCGTCGACGACGCCTCGATCGATCTTTTCCCCGGCGAGGTCGTGGCGCTGCTCGGCCACAACGGCGCCGGCAAGTCGACGCTGATCAAGATCCTGTCCGGCGCCTACAAGCGCGACTCCGGCCAGATTTTCGTCAATGGCGAGGAGGCAGCGATCTCCAACCCGCGCGACGCCAAGAAATACGGCATCGAGACGATCTACCAGACGCTGGCGCTGGCCGACAATGTCGATGCGGCCGCCAATCTGTTCCTCGGCCGCGAGCTGATGACCGCCTGGGGCACGCTCGACGACGTCGCCATGGAGGCCGAGGCGCGCAAGGTGATGGGGCGGCTCAATCCCCGCTTCCAGCGCTTCAAGGAGCCGGTGATCAAACTGTCGGGCGGACAGCGGCAATCGGTGGCGATCGCACGCGCCATCCTGTTCAACGCCCGTATCCTCATCATGGACGAGCCGACGGCGGCTCTCGGGCCTCAGGAAACGGCGCAGGTCGGCGAACTGGTCAGGCAGCTCAAGTCCGACGGCATCGGCATCTTCCTGATCAGCCACGACATCCACGACGTGTTCGAGCTGGCCGACCGGGTCTGCGTGATGAAGAACGGCCAGGTCGTCGGCACGGCACGCACCACGGATGTCACCCAGGACGAGGTGCTGGGCATGATCATCCTGGGCAAATGTCCCCCAGGTGCCATACCAGGGCCGGGTGCGCTGAAGATCGCCGCCTGAGGCCGGGCGCAGGCCGGCCAGGCTGATCGGACACGCCCCGTTGCCGTTCACGTGATATGCCAGTGATCACGATGGCTTGGCCTGACCATTGTGTTGGCCCGGCGACTTGCCCATAAAGGTCCTGTTTTGCTCAGGGACCGCATCATCCGTTGAAGAAGCTTTTTCCAATCGTCGCGTTCATTGCCGTTGCATTGATCAGCATGACCATGGCGGGATTCGCTTATTTCGCGACGCAGGAAGCCGCCCGCATCAAGTTCGAAGGGGCGGCCGATGACGCCCTCAACCGGATCGAGAGCCGCATCGACCTGCATCTGTCGCTGCTGCGCTCGATGCAGGCCCTGTTCGACGCGCGCAACGGCGATATTTCCCAGAACGAGTTCAAGGCCTTCTTCAAGGCGCTGGACGTCGACAACAATTTCGCCGGCCTGCGCGGCATCGGCTTCCTGCGGCTGGTCAAGACTGGCGACGAGGCAGCGGTGGAACGCGACATTCTCCACGATTTCGGTGCCAGCCACCCGGTCTATCCGGATACGACGCAGCCCTGGCGCACGCCGATAGTGCTTTTCGAGCCGCTGGATCCGTCCAGCCAGGCCAGCATCGGTTACGACATGTTCAGCGAGCCGGTGCGGCGCGCGGCAATCGAAAAAGCGATGGCCGACGACCAGCAGCACGCAAGCGGGCTGGTGCAACTCGGCCAGGGCACGGGCGCCGCGCAGACCTTCACCGGCTTCCTGGTCTTCGTGCGGCTCAACGTCGAAACGGCGCCGGAGGTCATCAACGCATCGCGGTCCTCGACCGCCGGCTTTCTCTATGCCGCCTTCCGGGCCCGGGACCTGTTCCAGATCGCGCTGAGCCGTGCGCCGCTGCTGCCGGTCAACACAGAGATTTATGACGGAGCGGTGAACGGCGACAATCTGTTGTTCCGCTCGGAGACGCCACCGGCTTCATCCCTGGGAGACCGGCTGCTGGTCACCCGCAAGATGACCGTGGCGGGACGCCCTTGGACCGTGTTGTTCAGACCGACCAGCGCCTTCTCGCAACCCTCGTCGCGCGCCATCCCCGTAATGCTGGGGCTGTTCGGCCTGCTCCTGGCCGGCGCCATTGCGCTGGTGGCGCGCTATCAGGAGCGAGCCTATGACGCGGTGTCGGCCTTGCACGAAACGACGGAAAAGAGCCTGCTCGAAAAGGACCTGATGCTGCAGGAGATGAAGCATCGCATCAAGAACTCGATCACCAGGGTGCTGGCGATCGCGCGGCAGACGGCCTCACGGGCGACCGACGTCAGCGAGTTCTCCGCCTCCTTCTCGGCCAGGCTGCAGGCGATGGCCGCTTCGCAAGACATGTTGACGCGCTCACGCTGGCAGAAAGCCGACCTTGCCGATCTGCTGCGCATCGAGCTCGGCCAGGTGTTCGGCAAGGAGCTGCCGGATGGGCTGCTGTCAGGCCCAGAGGTGCTGCTTGACGAAACCACGACGCAGGCGCTTGGCCTGACCTTCCACGAACTGGCAACCAATGCGCTGAAATACGGCGAGGCCGGCAATTTCGTCGGCGCTCTCAAGGTGGACTGGTCGCTGGAAGGGCGCGGGCGCGAGCGGACGCTGGCGCTGAACTGGCGGGAGGCCGGAAAGAAGAAGGTCGAGGCGCCGGCCGCGACCGGATTCGGCACCAAACTGATCGACCTCAATGTCACGCGCGAATTGCGCGGCACGATCAAGCGCGATTTCCAGGCTGACGGCTTGAAGGTGGAAATCAGAATTCCGTTGGTCGGCTAAAATCCTGCCGATCGGCAACGGCCAAGAAAATCCGGAGGCCGGACATGGCCCCCGGATCCGTATTCCATTAGAACGGTTCAGCGTTTGATAGAAATTGCCGAGCCGATCCTGGATTGCTCCAATCGCTGAATTAGTTGCAGCGGGCCGTGTAGATCCGGCCGCGATGATCGCGATACTGGCAGTAGCCGTTCTGCAACTTGCGAACCAGCAGGCCGGATCCGGCGCCGACAGCCGCACCGACCAGCGCGCCCTTGCCGCCGCCGACCAAGCCGCCGATACCGGCGCCGATCAAGCCGCCGCCGACGACGTCCTTCTCCGTGCTGGTGCAGCCGCTGACAGCAACCACCGCAACCATGGCAATAAGTATTTTCCGCATAGAGTCGCTCCTCACTTGTGTCCACACTTTAGTAAGCTCCAACCGCCATTTAGCATGAAACGACGGCCTTTGCTGCTGCAATTTATTGTTGACTAAGGTCGTCTTTTTCTGGGCGGATCGTGTTCGATGCCATGACGAGGTTGGAAATGGCCAACGAAGCGTCAAGGTTACCGTCTGGCCGCACCTTCCAGACAATCTGATCGTAGTCGTCCTCCAAGGCGGGATCGACCGCGAGGCATTCGGCGACGACATGCTGCGCCTGCCCTTGCACGTCGCCCATCACGAAGGGGCGCTCGGCGGTGCACTCGTCGGCAGTCGCAAAAACACTGACTGGGACCTGCAATTCCCGGCATTCGGCCATCGTGTTCGAGCAGCCGATCACCAGCAACAACGCGGCTATGTGTTCCATGACGGATGTCCTCTGGCCGCAATAACGGCCGACATCGTCAAAAAGTTCCTGTCATTTCCAACGGGTTACGCAAAAAAACTGCGGCCCCTCGCGATCGGAGGCGCGGCGGCGTTGATCGACCGGCGATTTCAACGGAGAGCAGGACCCAAGTCAGGTCAGCTGCCAAAGAACGGCCAGCAACATGATCGCGGCCAAGGCAAGAATGAGCCCCTTCATCGAACCCCTGCCTGCCTCAGGGTGTGTTTCCGCGGAGGATTCGGATTCCAGAAATTCGCCCATCGAAATCCGGGCGGCTTGTTCCAATCTGTTCATGTCGGCAACCGTCAAGACATTCCTCCCGTACCGCGCTGCAAGCCTGCCAACAATGTCCGAAAGCGGGGCAGGTTCCGGCGGTATCTGGGAAAAAAAGCATCCGCCCTCATGGTGAACAGCCGGTTAAGAATCGCTGCTTGCCGAGGCTTTCACTGCGTCTCGAAATTGTTGTGCGGAACGACAAGGCGGTATTCGAGATGGCCGTCGCCGATATCGAGGTTCGCGGTTCCGTTCAGGGACGCTGGCACCACCCGCTCCAACGCGACGCTGCCGAATCGCTTCTGACCGCCCCCATCGTCTTTGGTCCCTATCGTTTCGGCCCATGTCAAGGACAGGGTGACCTCCCCCGTGTCGGCGGCGTTGAGGTCGGCGGTGACCTCGACGAAACCATCCGGCCGGGACAGGGCGCCGTAGCTGACGGAGTTGACGGCGAGTTCATGCATCGCCAGGCCAATATGCAGCGCGGCGTTGGGATTGAGGTAGGGATTGGCGCCACGGAAGCGAAGGCTATGTGACGGATTCGCTCCGTAGCGGCCGACCTGGCTCGCCACCAGCTCATGAAGGGCTGCCCCTCGCCAGTTGGAGGATGTCACCAGATCCTGGGAGGACGCCAGCGACTGCAGCCGGCCGCGGAAGCGCTTCAGGAAGTCGCCGACGCCGTCGGAATAACGACCGGTCTGGGTCGCGATGCTCTGGATGATCGCCAGCAGGTTCTTCGAGCGGTGGCTGACTTCACGCAGCAGCGTCGTCAATGTCTGTTCGCGCCGCTTCTGCTCGGTCGTCTCGACCATGGTGGTGACGACGCCTTGGACATCGCCATTGTCGCCTCGGTCGGCATCGACCCAGATCTGAAACCAGCGAACGCCATTCTCGACTGGAACACTGATTTCAAGGCGCTGAGGATCGCCGGTCGCAACCACATCGCGCTTGGCGGCGCCGATGCGGTCGGCCTGCGCCGTTGGCAGGATGCCGTTCCCGTCGACATCGTCGGAGGCCCAGGGCGCGCGCATGTTGCGGGCCCATACGGTCTTCATTTCGCGATCCTGATAGAGGACGGAAATGCCGGCATTGTGCAATGCGTGGAGAAGGGCTCGGCCAAGCTGCATGCCGCTTTCGGCGGGGTGCATGGCGATGACTTCATCGCGCGGTGCGCCTTCCGTTCTGTCTGAAGTCCTGGAGCGCATCGGTCAATTCGTCCATCCAACTCGGGCTGAACGGCTCACTGTCGAATGGGTTCCCCTGAAAGCGGTCCGCCGGACGGTATCCTTGAAGGACGCCGCCCGGCGGTGGCTGGAAACCGTTTGAGGGGTGCGGCTTCCAGTGTTCGCCTGATGAGCCGCCAGGCTCACGCCCGCCTGAACAGGCCGGCCAGAAGCGAAATAATCAGGAAAGCCAGGAAGATGAAGAACAATATCTGCGCGATACCGGCGGATGTGCCGGCAATGCCGCCGAAACCAAGCGCGCCGGCAATAATCGCCACGACGAGAAATACGAGCGCCCAGTAAAGCATGGTCCATCTCCTTCGAATGATACGGCAAAAACGTGGGTGGATGCGGTTTGTTCCACCATTCGCCGAAAAAGACGGTGCTTGCAAATCGTTCCGGGCAGCGCGGGCTGGGAAATTCGCCAGTGGCCGATCCGGCTTGTCAAAAGGGCCGCCGGATGAATCGCATCCAACGGCCTTTTGATGTCCCTCGTCCGGCTTCCGGAGCCCGCGATCTATGCGGCAGCCTTGGCCTGCCGGTCGAAGAACAGAGCCTGGCTGATCAGCGCCTTCACCATGTCGGGATTGAACGGCTTGGTCACGAGAAAGGCCGGCTCGGGGCGCTCTCCGGTCAGGAGACGCTCGGGGAAGGCGGTGATGAAGATTACCGGCACGGATGTCGACGACAAGATTTCGTTCACGGCCTCGATGCCCGAGCTGCCGTCGGCGAGCTGAATGTCTGCGAGCACCATCTTCGGTCGGGTCTTGCCGAACATCGTCACCGCTTCGGCATGGGTGCGCGCCGTTCCCACGACCCGATGACCGAGGCTCTCGACCATCTCCTCTATATCCATGGCGATCAGCGGTTCATCCTCGATGATCAGCACGTCGGTCGCCACCTGACGGGAAATCTCATTGCTTGCCTCGGCGAGCAACTCAGAGAACTGCTGGTCGCCGACATCGAGGATTTCGGCTGCCTCGTCCTCGCTGAAACCTTCGACGGCAACCAGCAGGAAGGCCTGGCGGGGAAGCGGCGCGATCGCATTGAGATTTGCGGCGGCGCGCTGCTCCCAGGCCGATTGTGACTGCTCCTGCGGAACGCGGATGGCAACGGATGTGAAGAGCTTGGCGAAAACCTTGTACAAGGCGATCCGGTCACTCGACGCCTCCGGGAAGATGTCGACATCGGCGATGATGGCCTCAAGCATTGCGGCGACCAGCGCGTCGCCGCTCTCCTGCGATCCCGAGACGGCACGCGAGAAGCGCCGCAAGAACGGCAGATGCGGAGCGATGGTGGCGGACAAGCTCATGATGGACGTCTCCCTCAGATGACGCGGTTGGACGGATTGCAGCTCACGCCGATTGCGCGCCCCGCGGAAATAACGGCGCTTTTCCGAAAAAGTTCCACCGATATGGAACAAATCCGTGGCAATGGCGTTTGGGCGTCGGGATGGGCAACCAGACGAGGGTGCCGCTTGCCTTGTGTTGCGTTGGATACGAGCGGCTTGAGTTCTGGGAATATAAGGGCGAAATGAAGGACATGACGAAAGATATTCTGGCTGGTGCCGCGGGCAGGCGCCGGAATGGCGTCGGCGACCCTCTGGGGCCGAACTCCGAAATCGGACGCAAACTCAAACAATATTATGACGAGCTGGTCTCCGACAATGTGCCGGATCGCTTCGCCCAGTTGCTCAGACAACTGGAACAGGCCGAACCCGCACAGAAGAAGGACTGAGGCATGGCAGCGGTCTCCCAAGGCTTCAAGACCGATCTGCTTGGGGCAATCCCGAGCTTGCGGGCTTTTGCCGTTTCGCTGACACAGAATGCCGACAAGGCCGACGACCTCGTGCAGGAGACGCTGGTCAAGGCCTGGGACAAGCATGAGAGCTTTCAGCCTGGCACCAATCTCAAGGCATGGCTTTTCACGATCCTGCGCAACGAGTTCTATTCGCAGATGCGCAAGCGCGGCCGCGAGGTGCAGGACAGCGACGGCATCATGACGGCCCGGCTTGCGGTGCATCCGGCCCAGCATGGCCAGCTCGACCTCAAGGATTTTCGTGGCGCTCTCGAGCAATTGCCGGAGGACCAGCGCGAAGCCATCATCCTGATCGGTGCATCGGGCTTCTCCTATGAGGAGGCCGCCGAAATCTGCGGTTGCGCGGTCGGAACGATCAAGAGTCGGGTCAGCAGGGCCCGCACACGCCTGCAGGAGATCCTGAAAATCTCCGGCGAGGACGAGTATGGTCCCGATGCGATCTCGGCCCAGGTCACTGGGACGGCGGCGCATTGAAATGCGGGCCGGATAACGGCTCTTCGAATGTCGTTGCGTCGGTCTCAGCCAAGGGAGCCGCGACCGTAGGCCAGCGCCACGGCTTCGACGAGGTCTTCGCCTGAATAGGGCTTGGTGACCAGCCTCACTCCGGGGAAGGATGCCTTGATCTCGCCCGCATCGGAATGACCGGACGCAAACACGAACGGGACGCCGGTCTCACGCAGGCCCGCGGCGAATTCGAGCGTCGAGGCGCCGCCCAGCATCAGATCGACAATGGCCGCGTCGAAATGCGTCGCGATCTTCCGGCCATCAATTTCGGCCAGGTCGCGGGCAACCACCACCTCGCCCGCACCGTGGTCGCGGCAGAGTTGCTCGACATCCATGGCTATGAGGAATTCATCCTCCAAGACAAGAATGCGCAATCCGTCAAGTAATTGGGGCACGGGCGATTGCTCCTTGAAACGTCGGGAGTCATGATCGCAATTTGGTGTGTTGTCATTTAAAAAAGCCGCGCGCCGGCGATAAAAGGCCGACCTTGGACAAGCGCGTAAAGCGGACCTGCTGGCGGCAGGCCTTTGCAAGGAGGAAATGCCAAGCCAGATCGGGCGTGTGCTTTTTCAAGCCGGCAATACCCTTGCGAGCCCGGCAATACCCTTGCGAGCAATGTCCGTTGCGGCTCTTGCCGGTGTTCCGGGAGTTCGGGAGACCGGAGCTTCTGGGCGAACGCCGCGGCCCGCTGATATGACGCGGCGCTTCTCGCCAGGGCGCCGAGGATGCACGTAACCGGGTTTTGGGGTAGTTTGTCCCCGCATCGGAACCTTGAGACACAGGGCGCGTTTGAAATCGAGCAATCACAAGGAGTTAAGCAATGGCAACCGCCGCAGGGAAAACCGCCAACGAAGCCCGGACGAATTCGGATCTTGAAGCCGATATCAGGCAGTTGAAGGCCGATATCGACAAGCTCACCAAGCAGCTGGCCAAGACCGGTGAACACGGCTACGGCACAGCGCGCCGGGCGGCGGCCGAAGGCGTCGAGCAGTTGCGCGCCCAAGGGGAAGCAGCCTTCGACAGCCTGCGCGGCAATGCCAGGGATATCGAGGCGCAGATGGTGGCAAGTGTACGCGAAAAGCCGGTGACGTCGCTGGCAATCGCCGCTGGCGTCGGCTTCCTGTTCGCGCTGCTCGCGCGTCGCTAGTTCCGCTGAGATGGGATTGCTGGCTTCCCTGCTCTCGGGTTTTGCCTCGGGTGAAACAATGGCTGCGGTGCGGCGCGCACGCACGGCGGCCATCGTCTACGCGCTTGCCGCGCTGGCGGCATTCTGCGGCTTCGGCTTCCTGGTCGGGGCAGCCTATATCTGGACGTCGGCGCGCTATGGATCGCTGGCTGCCGCGGTTGGTTTCGGTGTCGGCTTCCTGGTGATCGCGGGCCTTGTTCTTTTGACCCACAGGCTGATGTCGGGCGCCCGGGTCCGCCGCGAGGCAAGGCGGCGCAAGGCCGACATGAAGGCGATCGGCATTACGGCCGCGCTCGCTGTACTGCCGACATTGCTCAAGGGAAAAGGTGGGCTCGGGGTTATTCTCGGTCCGGCCGTGGCACTCGCGGCCTACGCCATCTACCGCGAGAACGTGAAGTCCGACACCGACCATCCGGAGGCCGGCGAGGAGTAGCAGCGCCGGGGCGGCCCGCCTCGTGTCACTTCGACAGATCTTCCAGCGCCATCCTTCCGGACCCGGCTCCCCGGAACCATCCTAGCAAGGAACCCGTTACCCGACCGTGATTTATCGAGTGCGCGGGTTGGCGCAGAACGAGACGAGGGCCGACCATGCCCAAGATCATTCCTGAAAACAAAGCACGCCAGGGGCGTTGGGGTTGGCACGGGTTGCGCATCCTGATCGCGGCGCTGCTTCTGGCATTCGTGGCATGGGGTGTCGCCGAAATATATGGCGAAACGGCCAAGACTCCAGCCACGGAGCAAGGAAGTGGGCCGAGCGGCGGTTAGAGTTTCGGCCGCCATCGCCAGAGATTGCGTCATCGCCAAAGACCGCGTCAGGGCCCGGGGCCACATCAGGCAGCCTTTGCCTTGGCAATGCTGGCCGGCACCAGGACGTTGAGCGCTCCGGGCCGGATTTCGATGGTCGTCTCCCGATCGAGCCTGACCAGTTCGCCATCCATGACAGCGCGAAACTTTCTGCCGCCGGAATGGATTTTCAGCACCGCACGGTCGGCCTGGTGGATTTCGACATGCTCATTGTCGCGCCACTTGCCGCGCGCCATGTTGAAGAAGAACTTGACCAGTTCGGCGCGCTGCTGCGCCACCGTGACATAGACGCCTAGCACGCCGCCCGCAGGGTTGTCGGCATAAGGCAAATGGCCTTCGCCGAACAGATTGTTGGTGACGCCGATGCCCGATATGCGCGCCGTCACCTCAGCGTCGCCAATGCCGAGCGTGACATTCATCGCCGGCGGGTTCTTGATCGTCGCCCAAGCGGCCTTGGCCGAGGCACCGATCTTGCCCAGGCGCGATCCGAATTCCATCCCCTGGCGTAGCTGCACCATCTTGGCATGCATGCCGATCGAGAACTGATGGACGAATGGCTGGCCATTGGCCGTGGCCATGTCGACCGCGATGATTTCGCCGTCGGCGAAGGCGTCCAACGCGGCATCGAGCGACTGCGGAATGCCGAGGCCGCGCGCGAACAGGTTCATCGTGCCGGCCGGCAATATGGCAAGCGCCTTTTTCTTGCCCATCAGCCTTGCCGCCGCGGCTGAGATGGTTCCGTCACCGCCGCCGGCAAGCACAACATCGACGGCGCGGCGCGACGCAGCGCTGTCGAGGGTTTCCACGATGTCCTTGCCGGCAACTATGTCGATGCTGAGAGAGTGGCCCGCCGATTCCAGCGTCTGACGCATCCGGTCGGAAAAAGCCGCGAGATCGACGGTGCGCAAGGTGCCACCGTCCCGGTTCAGCACCGCTGCAAACTTCATTCCCCGCTCCGCTCAAACTTGGCCCGGGCGCGCCCAAGCCGGAGGCTGGAACGCAGCGGACCAGGAAAGGTTCCCGTTGCGCCGGAATCCAAGGCCAGGATCCAAGACAAGAGTCAAAGGTTGCGTCGGGCTGGCGATTACCGCATCCGCTTGATGGTTTTGGTCTCGAACGTCGCGGTTTTTTGTCGGAACAACAGCATGGTCACGACGTTGTGAACCTGTAGAGATGCCGCGTCCAATCTCCCCCGATGGGTCGACCGCACGCGGCGCGCACGAAATCAGGCACGAGGAGAGATTATCATGATCCGGACCCTTTTAGCGACGACTGCCCTTGCGACAATGGTCGCAACCGGGGCCTTCGCGCAGAGCGCTGCAACCCCAGCCCCGGCTAACCCGCCAGCCGCCCAGCAACCGGCTGCGCCGGTGGTGCGGGCGGAAGGTAGCATCGTCACCAATATTATCGGTGCATCGGTCTATAATGGCACTGGCGACAATGCCGAGAATATCGGCAAGGTCACAGACGTCGTCTTTGACAAGGACGGCATGGCGAAATCCGTCGTCATCGGCGTCGGCGGCTTCCTTGGCGTCGGAACCAAAAACGTCGCCTTCGACTATGACAAGCTGCAATGGGCCGAGAAGAACGGTAACCGCTGGCTGGTGGCGCAGACGACCAAGGACGAACTGAAGGCGCATCCGGAGTTCGACAGCAAGGCTTATGCGCCGGCCCCGGCTGCATCGACAACTGCCCAGGCGCCAGCCACGTCGACCGACACCGCGCAGAAGCCCGCCGACATGAATGCGCAGCCGGTGAAACAGGCTGATGGCAATCTGGCTACGAACATCATCGGTGAAAATGTCTACAACGGGACAGGCGATGACGCCCAGAAGATCGGCGACGTTAACGACATCGTGCTGACCAAGGAAGGCAAGGCGCAATCGCTGATTATAGGCGTCGGCGGCTTCCTTGGCATGGGCGAGAAGAACGTCGCCTATGATTTCGCCAAGGCGAAGTGGGCGCAGAAGAACGGCAACCGCTGGCTGGTGGCGCAGACCACCAAGGAAGAGCTGCAGGCGTTGCCGGACTTCAACCGAAAGGCCTATGATCCGGCCCCGGCGACGACGGCATCGAACGAGCCGGCGGCCACCGCGCCGGCAGCGGCGCCTTCGGCCGCGACAGTCCCCGCCGCTCCGGCGGACAAGACGGCGGCGGCGCCAGCTGACGCCACGGCTCCCGACCAGACAAAGACCTCAGCCATCGATAAGTCGAAGCTGACGGCAATGCCGATTGGCGAGATCAGGGGTAACGATCTGAAGGGCACGACAGTCTATGGCGCCAATGACGCCAAGGTTGGCGAGATCGGCGATGTCGTGCTGACGCCCGACAAGAAAACCGATGCCGTGATCGTCGATGTCGGCGGCTTCCTCGGCATCGGCTCGAAGGAGGTCGCGGTCGGCATGGATAATTTGAAGTTCATGACCGACAAGAGCGGCAAGAAGTACCTTTATACGACCTTCACCAAGGAGCAGCTCGAGAAGCAAGCAGCTTACGACAAGGGCACCTACGCCCAGAAGCGCGACGAGCAGCGTCTGATGGTTCGGTAGGCAAGGATACTTCGACAGCTAAGGAAATGGGGCGGTAGGGAAATCCCTACCGCCCCGTATGCGACCTGGCATATCCAACCAATCCATTGTCCGTCAACTCCGAGAGGGCAAGCGACTGGTCGAGATGTTCGGCCCGCCAGGCAAGCAGCCTTTCAGCGAATTCCAGCCGGGTGGAACGATGTGCCGGACTGTTGGCGAGGTTCTTCAATTCGCCAGGGTCGTCCTCCATGTCGAAAAGCAGGGGCGGCAAGCCGCCGCCAAAATGCACGTATTTGAATTTCCGTGTGCGGATGACAGCGAGGTTGCACTGGCGCGAGGTAATGCCGAAGTGCAGTTCAGCTTCTCCGTCCGCGATCGAGCGAAAGTCGAACTCCCAGTGCGCGGCGTCGCGCCAGACGGCGGGAGTTCCGCCGCTCAAGAAGGGTTTGAGCGAGCACCCGTCAAGATGCGGTTCGGGAGCCGCGCCGAGCAGGTCGATGAGCGTAGGCAAAATGTCGACCGCTTCGGTGAAGCAATCGACAGTGCTGCCGGCGGCCTTGCGATGGCGTGGGTCGCGGACGACCAGCGGAATGTGGTAGCTGCCGTCGAAATAGCCGCCTTTGCCCAGCATGAAATGGTCTCCCATCATTTCGGCGTGGTCGGAGGTGAGCACGATGATGGTGTTGTCCCAAGCGCCTTCGGCCTTCAGCGCTTGCCATAGGCGGCCGAACTGCGCGTCGACCTCCGAGATCATGCCGTAGTAGATTGCTCGGATGCGGCGGAAATCATCCTCGCTCCAGTCCTGTACCTTGCCCGTGGCACCGGGGCGGAACTTCGCGCGGTTTTGCCGACCGAGATCATAGGCGATGTAGGGGTGGCCCTGAGATTCGGCTCGCCAACTTTCCGCACGGTGAAAAGCGGGGCCGTCCGCCGGATCGTATTGGGTATTGTACGGTTCCGGCACGATGAAGGGCGGATGCGGGCTGATAAAGGAAAGATGCGCAAACCATGGCGCGGCCTCCTCTTGCTCGCCCAGCCAGCGGATGAATTCGCCGGCAAGGAAGGCCGTCGGCGTCTGGTCCTTCGAGTAGACGGGCGGCGCTTCAGTCACCGCGCCGTCCGCCTCGCCCACGGGACGATGGATGCCAGGACTTCCAGCGCCGGCATCGATGCCCTGCTGCTTCAGCCAGGACAACCACTGCTTCTGATGTTCGGGAAGTAGTTGGCGCACCGTGAAGCCGGGCAGCACGCCTTCATAGCTGTGCAGCCGTGGATCGGCCGGTGCAAGCTGGCGCGGGTCGAGCGACACATCCGTATAGCCGAACAAGGTCGGATCGTAGCCCACGCTGCGCGCCGCAAGCGCAATATTGCCATGGCGGGCATCGAGCGGCGTGCCGTTGCGGCAGACGCGGTTGTTCATCTGGTAGAGGCCTGTGTAGAGGCAGGCACGCGCCGGCGAGCATGGAGCCGAGCCGCCGTAATGGCGCTTGAACAGCACACCTTCGGCGGCCAGCGCATCGGCATTCGGCGTCTTCACCTGGGGATGGCCGGCAGCCGACAGGCAATCGCCGCGCCACTGGTCGCAGGTGATGAGGAGGACATTTGGCCGCCTGCCTTTTCCAGTCACTTTGCTCTCCCCTCCAGTACGTTCGGTGAGCACATGGAACCGATTTCCATCAACCGCGCAAGACCAGGCTGTTGACCGGATGGTGAACAAGAATCCGATTATTGTTCACTTATACAGCACAGTCTATTCTGTGTTTGCCGCCTTTGCCGTGGATGCAGGTATCCTCATATTGGCGTGGACAGCGGCGAGGGCCGCACAAACACCAAGGGAAGGAGCAAAGACCATGCTCGACCAGATCAAGGGCCTGCATCACGTCACCTCGATGGCCAGGGATGCACGGCAGAACAATGATTTCTTCACCCACAAGCTCGGCCTGCGCCGGGTCAAGAAGACGGTCAATTTCGACGCGCCGGACGTCTATCACCTCTATTACGGCGACGAGGTCGGAACGCCGGGTTCGGTGATGACCTATTTTCCGTTTCCCAACATCGGTAAGGGCCGCCATGGGGTCGGCGAAGTCGGTACCACGGTCTACTCCGTGCCCGAAGGCACGCTCGCCTATTGGGAAAAACGCTTCACCGACGAAGGCGTAACCAACGTCTCCCGCGAGGAAAGCTTTGGCGAGAAGCGGCTCGGATTTGCCGGTCCGGACGGCGACGGCTTTGCCCTTGTCGAGGACAAGGCCGACAGCAGAGCGCCCTGGGTGAAGGGCGGCATTCCGGCAGACGAGGCGATCCGCGGTTTTCACTCGGTTTCGCTCAGGCTGAAAGATGGTGGCGCCACCGAGGAGCTGCTGAAGTTCATGGGCTACGAGGAGGTCGACAAGTCAGGCAATGTCAGGCGGCTCGCCGTCAAGAACGGCAACGGCGCCGATGTCGTCGACATCGAATCACTGCCTACCGCGCCCTTCGCCGATCTCGGCGCCGGCTCCGTCCACCATGTCGCTTTTGCCGTCGAGAACCGCGCCAAGCAGCTCGAAGTGCGCAAGGCGCTGATGGATACGGGCTATGGCGTGACGCCGGTGATCGACCGCGACTATTTCTGGGCGATCTATTTCCGCACGCCGGGCGGCGTGCTGTTCGAAGTGGCCACCAACGAGCCGGGCTTCGACCGTGACGAGGACACCGCTCATCTCGGTGAGGCGCTGAAGCTGCCCACGCAGCATCAGCACCTGCGGCCCTATCTCGAACAGCATCTGCAAAAGCTGGAGGGCTGAGGCGATGAGCAAGGACGCTTTCATCCACAAGGTGCTACCCGGTTCGCCAGGCGGTCCGCTGCTCTTCGTCTTCCATGGCACGGGCGGCGACGAGAGCCAGCTTGTATCGCTGGGGCGCGATCTCGCGCCCCAGGCGACCATCATCTCGCCGCGCGGCGATGTCTCCGAACAAGGTGCCGCGCGTTTCTTCCGCCGCACCGGCGAGGGCGTCTACGACATGGACGACCTGGCGCGGGCGACGGCCAAGATGGCTGAATTCGTCAAGGCCCATGTCGAGGCGGCGACGCCATCGGCCGTGCTGGGCCTCGGCTATTCCAACGGCGCCAATATCCTGGCCTCGGTGGTGTTCGAAGCCCCTGGTCTGTTCGATGCCACGGTGCTGATGCATCCGCTGATCCCGTTCGAACCTGAGGTCAAAGGCAGCCTTGCCGGCCATCACATCCTGGTGACCGCCGGCAGGCGCGATCCGATCTGCCCGCCGAACCTGACGGCGCGGCTCGAAGCCTATTTGCGTGCCGATGGTGCCGATGTCACAGTGGAGTGGCACGAAGGCGGGCACGAGGTGCGGCCAAACGAAATCGAGGCGGCGCGGCGGCTTTTTGCCGGTGTCGCCCAAGGAGTCTAGGGATGCCCGATCGACTGCCAGAGATCGAACTTGAAGATCGCGGCTCCAAGGGTCGCTACGTCCTGCGCGGCCCCGGCGGCACCGAGGCCGAGATGACCTTCACCAAGATCGGCGAGCACCAGCTCATCATCGACCACACGGAAGTGCCGGACGCCTTTCGCGGCCAAGGCGCCGGGCTTCGGCTCGTCACCCGCGCCGTCGAGGACGCGAGGGCGGCTGGCAAGAAGATCATCCCGCTCTGCCCGTTCGCCAATGCCCAGTTTCGCCGCCATCCGGAGTGGGCCGACGTGCTGAAGCAATAGGTTGGACTGGCTTTGTCATTTGCGCGGGTGGCACATCCTGCCTAAGTGGGTATGATATATCGCTCCCGCGCCGATGAACGAACCGAATGACCCCCCGATGACCGAATCCGACCTCGTCCCCGTCTTCGACGGCCACAATGATACGCTGCTGAGGCTCTATCAGTCCAAGGACAGCGACGTCGAAAAGCTGTTCATCGAAGGGAAATCGGGCGGCCACATCGATCTGCAGCGCGCCAGGGCCGGAGGTTTCGCCGGCGGCATGTTCGCCATCTTCCCGCCGCCGGTCGAGAAAGCGCGGCGTAGCGCCGTGCCTTCGGCGCCGAGCGACAGCGAGCCACTGCCGCCCGAGGTTCCGCGCGCCGATGCGCTCAACTCGACGATCGCCATGGCGTCCATCCTGTTTCGGCTGGAGCGCGCCGGCGCATTGGCGATCTGCCGCAGTGCCGGCGATGTGCGCAATGCCATGGCACAGGGCACGATTGCCGCGGTCTTCCACATCGAGGGCGTCGAGGCGATCGATCCCGAACTCACCATGCTCGACGTTCTGCATGCCGCGGGCCTGCGTTCGCTCGGCATCGTCTGGAGCCGGCCGAATGCGTTCGGCAATGGCGTGCCGTTCCGCTTTCCGTCCTCGCCCGACACCGGACCTGGCCTGACCGATGCCGGCAAGGCGCTGGTCAAGGCCTGCAATGAACTGAAGATCATGATCGACCTCTCGCATCTCAACGAGAAGGGCTTTCGCGATGTCGCAGCGCTCAGCGATGCGCCGCTGGTCGCCACCCACTCCAACGTGCATGCGATCTGCGGCCACTCGCGCAATCTGACCGACTGGCAGCTCGGGGCGATCCGCGAAACCGGCGGCATGGTCGGCCTCAACTTCGCCACCGGCTTCCTGCGCGAGGACGGCCGCATGAATGCCGACACCAGCCTCGACATCATGGTGCGCCATATCGATTCCCTGCTGCAGGCCTTGGGCGAGGATGGCGTCGGTCTCGGCTCGGATTTCGACGGCGCCATGATCCCGGCCGTCATCGGTGACGTCGCCGGCCTGCCGAAGCTCATCGATGCGCTGGCGGCGCGCGGTTTCGGCCGCGCGCTGATCGAAAAGATCGCCTACCGCAACTGGCTGAGCATGCTGGAAAGAACGATAGGTTAGTGCAGTTCCAGGAAAAGTGCGTAGCGGTTTTCCGTCCGGAATTGCGTAAAACAAAGAGTTAGACCGGTTCAGCGATTCCACCAATCGCTGAACCGGTCTAAAGTGGCTTATTCGAAGCCCATGCGTTTCAGCCAATCCTTGCCGACGCCGCGATCCCTGATGATCGGCAACGGGTTTTCCGCATCGAGCCGCGCGCAGATGCGATAAACCTCGAGCGTCTCCGCGCTCATCTCGTGCTGCTTGTAGAAGAACATGGCGGCGGCATAACGCGTGCGGCCCGACCATTTCTCGCCGAGCGGCGTGTTGACCAGTTCCCACTGTTCGGCGGCTTCGCCATCTTCCTGCTGCTTGTCCGCTTCGTCGGTCATGCTCAGAAGTCCGCCGGCGGGTTGGCGGTGCGGCGGTCGAGCTTTATGAAGGGTCGCGCCACGACCTTGGCCCGTTTCATCAGCTTCTGGTACTGCAGCTCGCGCATGGCGTAGATCTCGACCCAGAGGTCCTCCACGACAATATCACCATAGGGCCGCGCCAGCGAGGCGATGGCGATGTTGCGCTTGGCCATCGGCGACCACATGGCGGCGCTGACCAGGCCGACCTCCTGGCTCTTCCTGTAGTAGACGATCGCGTGTTCGGCGGGGATGTTGCCCTCGATCTCCAGCCCGACCAGCACATGGCGCAGCTTGCGTTTCGCCCTTGCTTCGAGGATGGCGCGACGGCCGTTGAAATGCTCCTTCTCCAGATCTATCATGAAGCCGAGCCCGATCTCGTCGGGCATGCGTGGGCGGTCGGCGCGGATGGCGTGTTCGGCGGTGGTGAAATCGGCATTGGCGACAATCAGCCCGGCCTCGAGCCGGGCGCGGTTGAGCGCGGTATAGCCGATGGCGCGGATGCCGCGCAGTTCGCCTGCCGCCATCAGCCGATCCCACAGGCTCAGCGCCTTATCGGCCGGAACGAACAGCTCGTAACCGAGATCGCCGGTAAAGCCGGTGCGTGAAATGATGACCGTGCCGCCGTCATGCGGGAACTCCGCAAGGTCGAATATTTTCAGCTTCTCGACACCGGCGAAACCGGCATCGCGCAGCACTGCGAAGGAGGTTGGGCCCTGCAGGGCGAGCCCGGCGACGGCCTCGGTCTCTTCCTCGACAATGACGTCGAAACCAAGGGCACTGTCCAGCAGCCACGGCAGATGCCGTTCCTGCGAACACAGCCGAAAGCGGGTCGGCGAGAGACGGAACAGCGTGCCGTCGTCCAGCACAAAACCTTCGTCGTCACACCACGCGGTGTAATGAATGCGGCCGGGCCTGAGCCTCGTGACATCGCGCAAGGTGACGCGGTCGAGGAAGGCTTCGGCGTCCGGTCCCTCGATCCGGTATTTGGTCATCGGCGAGATGTCGAACAGTGCTGCCTGGCTGCGGATGGCGAAATATTCCAGCTCCTCGTCCCAAAGCGAATGCGGCGCGCGGTAGCCGGCCCAATTGTACCAGTCCTGGGTCTTGGCCAGCGCATCGAGGCGCGGCTGGAACGGCGTCCCAAGGCGCAGCGTGCGGAAGTGGGATTGCGCCAGGGTGCGGGCCGCGTTGTCGAGCTGACCGGTCATGGCAGCGTTCCTTCGCCGGAGAATGCGGTGTCGGTAAGCTGAAGCATCACGTCACCCTTTCATCGCGATGATGCGCCGCGCGGCGTTCAAGCCGGGCGCACCCGAAACACCACCGCCGGGATGCGAACCGGCGCTGGCCAGGAACAGCCCGTCGAGCGGCGTGTCGTAACCCGACCAGCCGGAGACGGGGCGCGAGATCAGCATCTGATCGGCCTGCAATTCACCATGGTGCCAATGACCGCCCGGCATGCGGTAGCGCTTCTCGATGTCGGCAGGGGTGAGCAGTTCGGCGTGAACCACCGTCTTGCCGATGCCAGCCGCGTAGGCTTCCAACTGAGCCATGATTGCCTCGAGGAATTTCGACTTGCCGGCATCCCAGCCTTCCTTCAATGCATAGGGCGCGTATTGCACCACCGCCGACAGCACGCAGGCGCCGCCTGGCGCCAGCGACGGGTCTGCAAGGCTGGGCAGGGTGATCTCCATCACCGGCTCGCGCGAGAACGCGCCATATTTGGATGGATTGAAGGCGCGCTCGACATGGTCGGGGGAGGGCGCAATGACGAGCCGGCCCTTATTGCCGGCGGCATGGACGCCGACAAATTGCGGCGGCCGGTCGAGCGCCAAATGGAGCTTGGCGGCATCGCCCTTCATGCGGATATTTCTGACCTTGCGCATGAAGCCGGTGTCGATCGCGCGCGGTCCGACAAGATCGAGGAAGGTGGTCGCCGGGTTGATGGCGGAGACGATCGTCCTGGCACGAAGCTCCTCGCCATTGTCGAGGACGACGCCGACGGCGCGGCCCTTCTCGACAATGATTCTTGCGACGGGCACCGATGTGCGGATCGTGACGCCAGCCCTTTCGGCAGCATCGCGGATGGCGGCGACCACCGTGCCCATGCCGCCCTGCGGGAGTATCTGCGCTCCGGCCGCACCGCCGATCTCTCCAGCCAGACGGTAATAGAGGCCGAGCAGCGAGGTCGGCGAGCGCGGGCCAAGATGGCTGCCGAGGGTTGCGTCGAAGGCGAGCAGGCCCTTCAGCCTGTCGTCGGTAAGCTGCTCGTCAAGCAGGTCGGCGACGTTCATCAAAAGCACGCGCAGGAAGTCGCGCATGTCTTCCTTGCCGAGCTTCTTCAGCGCCAGCGCGGTCTGGCCAAGTGCCGCGCCTTCGAACAGCGACATGCCGCCGAGATCAGGCGGGCGTCGAGAGAGGAAGGGTTTCAGGATGCCTGCATAGCGCAGCAGTTGCGCGCGCAATTCCTTCCAGGCGGACTGTTGCGACGAACTGGCGCCGGTGAGCACCTCGCCATAGGCGCCATGCAGGACAAGTGGCGGTCCATCTTTCGACAATGCGACCGACGGGATGAAGTCGGTGCGAGCGATTTGCAGCCCGTGTTTTTCCAGCTCCAGCGTCTTCATCACATCGGGATGCAGCCGGTTCAGCACATGCGCGATCGACGAGATGCGAAAGCCGGGCGCGAATTCCTCGGTGCGCGCGGCGCCGCCGAGTTCGGCTCCGGCTTCCAGCACCAGCGTCTTGCGGCCGGCCTTCGCCAGCGTGGCCGCGGCGACAAGCCCGTTGTGGCCGCCGCCAATGACAAGCACATCCCATTTTGGGGCATCAAATGACGTCATGGGCCGGGCTCATATGCGAGGTGGATTTTGCGAGATCGCGCAGGATTTCAGCCGCGGCGTTGCGTCCGGGCGCACCCATGACACCGCCGCCGGGATGGGTCGAGGAGCCGCACATGTAGAGGCCACCGAGCGGTGAACGATACTGCGCATAGCCCGGCACCGGGCGGTTGAACAGCAGCTGGTCGAAGGTGAGTTCGCCCTGGAAAATGTTGCCTTCGGTGAGGCCGACCTCGGCCTCGATTTCGCGCGGCGTGCGCACCTCCATGTGGACGATGCGGTCGCGGAAACCCGGTGAGTATTCTGATATCTGCGCGATCACGCTTTCAGCAAAACCGTCGCGATCAGCGTCTGTCCACTCGCGACCCGCGATCTTGGGCGGCGCGTACTGCACGAAGCAACTCATGAAATGTTTCCCCGGCGGCGCCATGGTCGGGTCGAGCGTCGTCGGGATGACCATGTCGAGGAACGGATCGGCGGACCAGCGGCCGGCCTTCCAGTCGTCATAGGCGCGCTCCATGCGCTCCACCGAATCGGTGAAATGCATGTCGCCGCGATAGACCGGCGAATCCTTTGGTAGCGCCGGGAATTCCGGCAGCGAATCGAGTGCGATGTTGACCTTGCCTGAGGAGCCACGGATCTTGAAATTCTTGACCCGGCGCAGGAAGATGTCGGGCAGCTCTTTCTCCTCGACCAGCTTCAGGAAGGTGCGTTTCACGTCGGCATTGGAGACGACGAGCTTGCCGTAGATTTCCTCGCCGCCGGCCAGAACGACGCCTTTGGCCTTGCCACGGCTCACCAGCACATGGTCGACCTCAGCGCTGGTGCGGATCGTGCCGCCGGACGCCTTGAAGGAGGCTGCCAGCGCCCTGGCGACGGCGCCCATGCCGCCACGCGCATAGCCCCAGGCGCCGACCGAACCGTCGACCTCGCCCATATAGTGGTGGAGCAGGACGTAAGCCGTGCCTGGCGACATCGGCCCGAGTGCCGTGCCGATGATGCCGGACAGCGCGAAATTCGCCTTGATGACGTCGGTCTCGAAATATTCGTCGAGGAATTCCGAGATCGACATGGTCCAGAAGCGCAACGTCAGCGCCATTTCCTCGGCGGAGAGACCAGCGAATTTCTTGCCGAGATAGAGCAGCTCGCCAAGGTCGCGCGGCTTGAGACTGGTGGGGTCGGGCGCGGTGCGCATCAACAGTGGCTGGATGAAGCGGCACTGCCGCGTCACGTCGCGAGAGTAACGGTCATAGGCCTCGGCATCCTTTTTGGAGAAGCGGGCGAATTCGCGCCGGTGCCCGTCGTGGTCGCGGTAGTTGGCGAGATAGTCGCCGTCGCGGGTGAACACCGCGCCGCCCTCATAGGAAATCACCTGCAGGCCGAAGCGCGGCAGCTCGAGATCGCGCATGATCTCGGGGCGGAACAGCGAGCAAACATACGAGCAGTTGGAATAGAGGAAGCCCGGCGTCAGCTCACGACTGGTGGCGGCACCGCCGACCCAGTCGTTCTTCTCCACCACCAGCACGTCGAGACCGGCGCGCTGCAGGTAACAGGCGTTGACCAGGCCGTTGTGTCCTCCGCCGATGATGACCGCATCCCAAGCTTTCATTTTGGCTCAGTCTTCCCTGTTTTGCGCAATTCCGGACGGAAAACCGCTCACACTTTTCCTGGAATTGCTTAGGCGATCCGCTTTTCATTTTTGCGTGATCTGTTCCCGAATGCGTGGAATTTGGCATGACACCAGCCGTTCTGTCCACCCGCACTGAATGAATGTTCAACAAATGATATTGCGTTTTTTTGAACTTGGGTTACGCTTTGCCGGCGTTCGAAACAGGCATTCGTCGATTGGGGCCGAGGGCTGATGATCGAAACGGTGGAAGCCGAGCCGGAATATGACGACACTGCCATCCGCTTCCTCGAAGCGCTGTGGGGCGATGGCTACCTGTCGCCGGGCGGGCCTGAAGAGGTCGACCGGGTGGTCGAGGGTCTTTCTCTCAAGGGCAAGACCGTCCTCGATATCGGCTGTGGCACCGGCGGCATCGCGCTGCATCTGGTCGAACGGCATGGCGCTGCCCATGCCACCGGTTTTGATGTCGAACACCCGGTGATCGTGGCGGCCAGACAGCGTGCCACGGCGCGTGCGCTGGCGGAGAGGACGAGCTTCATCCAAGGGCCGCCGGGGCCGCTGCCCTTTACCGATCGCTCCTTCGATGTCGTCTTTTCCAAGGACGCGCTGTTGCATGTACGTGACAAGGACGCCTTGTTCGCCGAGATTTTCCGCGTGCTGAAACCGGGCGGGGTCTTTGCCGCCTCCAACTGGATGATCTCGCATGACGGCGAACCGTCGGCCGAGATGAAGGCGTATGTCGCCGCCGAGGGGCTGTCGTTCGCCATGGCCTCGCCGTCACGTTACATCATGGCCATGCGCCGGGCGGGTTTCGCCGATGTCAGCGCCAGGGACCGCAATCCCTGGTACCGCGAGGTCGCGCGCGGGGAGCTCGAAAGGCTGAAGGGACCGCTCTATCCGGCCGCTGCCGCGGTGGTGGGCGCGGCCTATGTCGACAAGAACATTCGAACCTGGGAAGCCATGCAGAAGGTGCTTGACAGTGGCGAGCACCGTCCCACTCATCTTCGCGGGTGGAAGCCGGATGCAGAGGGATAGCCGGCGATGCTGGAGACCATCACACGCATGAAAACGGCAGACGCCAGGGACGCGCTCCTTGAATCGGCGCGGAAAGCCGAATCCGACAAGCGCGGGCGCAAGGCCTCGAAGGAGGTCAGGCAGCTTCAGCTCATCGAGGCGACGATCGATTCGCTGGCCAAGCGCGGCTATTCGGAAACGACGATGGCCGATGTCGCCGATGGCGCCGGCCTGTCGCGCGGCATCGTCAACTTCCATTTCGAGAGCAAGGAAAAGCTGCTCATCGCGACCTTGCAATACATGTATGACGAATACTCGGCCCATTGGCGAAATGCCCTGCAGAAGGCAGGCGATGATCCTGCCGACCAGCTTCAGGCGCTAGTCGCGGCCGATTTCGACCGCTCGATCTGCAACAAGCGCAAGCTTGCCGCCTGGTGCGCCTTCTGGGGCGAGGCCAAGTCGCGGCCGACCTACCAGGCGTTGAGCAGCGCCCGCGATATTGTCTATCAGGACATCTTCATCGAACTCTGCGCGACGCTCAAGCAGAGCGGCGGCTACGGCTATGAGCCGCAGGTCATGGCATTGGCGCTTAGCGCCATGCTGGAAGGGCTTTGGCTGCGGCTGATGATGGGGACCGAGAACACGACCCGCGAGACCTCTTTGCAGGCGGCGAACGAATTCCTGTCGGCGGCTTTCCCGAAGCACTACCCGCGGAAGGCGGCCGGGCCAACAAAATCATAAGAAAAGACGAAGCCATAAGAAAACCGCAGAGGATGGAACAGCAATGAAGACACTGACAAGACGCCTGACGCTGACGCTCGCGCTGACTGGTGCACTGGTAGCTTCCGCCTCCGCACTGGCGATCGCCGCCGACAAGGACCTGATCGTGTTCGACTGGTCCGGGTATGAGGCCCCGGGCTTCCACCCGAAATATGTCGAGAAGAACGGCGATTCGCCGACCTTCGCCTTCTTCGGTGACGAGGACGAGGCGTTCGAGAAGGTCCGTTCCGGCTTCAAGGCCGACCTTGGCCATCCCTGCTCGCAGAGCGTGACGAAGTGGCGCGAGGCTGGCCTGCTGCAGCCGCTGGACACCTCCAGGATCACGGGCTGGAAGGACCTCAATCCCGGCATCATGGCGATGAAAAATCTCGCCACGACCGATGACGGAAAAGCCTGGTTCATGCCCTGGGACTGGGGCAACACGCAGCTCACCTACAATTCCTCCAAGATCGACGAGAAGGACGTGCAGTCGCTGAAAGCGTTCACCGATCCGAAGTTCAAGGGCAGGGTATCGATCGGCGACAATGTCGACGATGCCTATGCGCTGGCGAGCCTCGCCATCGGCCTGAAGGACTGGACCAAGATGACGGACGACCAGTTCAAGCAGGCGTCCGACTTCCTGCGCCAGGTGCACAAGAATGTCCGCTCCTACTGGACCGACACCACCGACGTCGTCCAGCTTCTGAGCGGCGGCGAAGTCGATCTCGCCTGGGCCTGGAACGATGCGACCGTGCAGTCGGTCGCGGCCGGCGTGCCGATCAAGTCGAAGAAGGACACGGCGGAAGGCATCTCGACCTGGGTCTGCGGCTATGTGCTGTTCAAGGACGCACCCGGCAACATCGACAAGGCCTATGATTATCTCAATGCAGTCAACGAGCCGGAGATCGCCAAGATCCTGGTCAAGGATTGGGGCTACGGCCAGGCCAACGCCAAGGGCATGGCCGGCGTCGATCAGGCCGTCCTGAAGGAAAAGGGCTATGACGACGTGCAGAAATTCGTCGACAAGACGCTGTTCCAGCAGCCGCTGCCGTCCGATCTCAAGCTCAAGATGATCGCCGAGTTCGAGAAGATCAAAGCGGGCTATTAGGCCTTTGCCTGCCGAGCCCGTCCGTGCGCCGGCGGCGGCGGGTGGGCTCGCCAAAGCGCTTGAATTTGCCTAACCTCGCTCCCGACATCTTTCGCGATGGGGGAGTTTTCGCGCCATGAATTCCGTGCTTCGCCACCTTGTCATCGCCACCGCCTGCACGCTCGGCGCCGGCGCGGTTTACGCGCTCGCCGAAGGCGGCGGCGACCTCGTCGTGTTCGACTGGTCGGGCTATGAGGATCCGCTGCTGCACCCGGCCTACACGACCAAATACGGCGCCGAGCCGACCTTCGCCTTCTTCGGCGACGAGGATGAGGCCTTCGAGAAGATGCGGGCGGGCTTCAAAGCCGATATCGCGCACCCCTGCTCGCAAAGCGTGGTGAAGTGGCGCGAGGCCGGCATGCTGCAGCCGCTCGACACATCCAGGATCGCCGGCTGGAAGGACCTCAATCCCGGGATCATGGCGATGAAGGATCTCGCGGTCACCGCCGACGGCAAGGCCTGGTTCATGCCATTCGACTGGGGAAACACCTCGCTGCTCTACCGTACCGACAAGGTGACGGCCGATCAGGCACAGTCGCTCAGGATTTTCGCCGATCCGCGGTTCAAGGGCCGCGTCACCGTCGGCGACAATGTCGACGACGCTTATGCGCTGGCGAGCCTGGTCATCGGTCTCAAGGACTGGACCAGGATGACCGACGACCAGTTCAAGCAGGCTTCCGCTTTCCTGCGCGACGTGCACAAGAACATCCGTTTCTACTGGACCGACGACACCGACCTCAATCAGGCCTTTATCGGCAACGAGGTCGATCTCGTCTGGGGCTGGAACGAGACCTTCGTGACGCTGAAGGGACAGGGCCTGCCGATCGCCATGAACCGCGAGACCAAGGAAGGGATTTCAACCTGGGTGTGCGGCTATGTGCTGATGAAGGATGCGCCAGGCAAGCTCGACGAAGCCTATGATTTCCTCAGCGCCGTCAATGCGCCCGGCGTGTCGGACTATTTGGTCAAGACCTTCGGCTACGGCCACGGCAATGGCGCCGGGATGGCTGATATCGACCACAAGGTGCTGGCCGACCGCGGCTTCGACAATCTCGACAAGTTCCTCGACAAGACCCTGTTCCAGCAGCCGGTACCGCCGGAGCTGAAGAAGCGCATGATCGACGAGTTCGAGAAGATCAAGGCTGGCTATTGAACGACAAGACCGAAAGGACCGACGTCGTCATCGTCGGGGCCGGCTTCACCGGTCTGTCGGCCGCGATTGAATTGAAGCGCGCCGGCGTAGATTTCGTGGTGGTGGAAGCCCGCGATCGTGTCGGCGGCCGCGTCGAGGCCAAGCGAAACGGGCTTGGCGAGCGCATCGACAGCGGTGGCCAGTTCCTGTGCGAGGACATGCCGCAGCTGATGGAACTGGCGCGGGCTCGCGGCAAGACCTTCGTCGAGACTTACGTCGAGGGTGATTTCATCACCTACCCGTCAATGTCGGTCGGCCGGGCCGAGCGGACCTATCACGCCTCGATGGCAATCCGCGAACGCATGAACAGGATCGAGCCCTACGATCCTGCCATTGCGGGATTGACCGTTGCCGAGTGGCTGGAGAGGCAGGATGACGCGGGCGAGGCAAAGACGGTCTTCCGGTCGATGATCGAAGGCCTGTGGTGCCTGGCGTTGGAAAAGGTGCCACTCTGGTATCTGATCGACAATGACCGGCGCATCACCAACGAGGTGCCGGAGCTGCAATATTCCCTGCGCGAGACCATGCAGTCGGTGGCCGATGATCTGGCCGAGGACCTCGGCGGCCGGGTGAGGCTTGGTGAACCGGTCACCCGCATCGAATGCGGTCCGCCAGGGGTTCGTGTCGTCTCGAGCAATGGCGTGATCGAAGCGCGCGAAGTTCTGGTCGCCGTGCCGCCGGCGACAGCCGCGAAGCTCGATTTTACGCCCGCTTTGCCGGCAGCCCTGGAAACGGCGCTCGGCGCCTGGGAAAGCGGCGCGGTGATCAAGATCCTGGTGCGCTATCCCAAGCCGTTCTGGCGCGAGCGGGATTTGAGCGGAATGGTGATGTGGCGGGACCTGCCGGGGCTGTTTGCCTGTGACGCCAGCAGGGATTCCGATCATGCGGCGCTTGTCGTCTTCGTTGGCGGGCCGCTGGCGCTGCGCTGGCACGAACTCGGCGAGGCGGATCTCCGGGCGCAGGTGACGACGAGGCTTGTGGAGGCGCTCGGTCCGGAAGCGGCGGATAGCCTCGATTTCAACCGCCGCGACTGGACGCATGACGGCTGGAGCGGCGGTGCCTATAGCGACCTGATCGTCGATGTGACGGCGAGGGATGCCGAGCGCACCATTCTTGCCGGTGCGCCGCCGGTGCATTTCGCCTCGTCGGAATTGTCGCCGTCATTCCCGGGCTATGTCGAAGGCGCGATCGTGGCCGGACGCATCGCGGCGCGCAGGATCATCGCCGATGTTTAGTCGGCCATCGCGACCAGGGCTTCCGGGTCATAGGCGAGGCGGATCGGAGTGCCGACCGGGATATCGTCGGCGCCGAAATCGTTGGTCTCTGTCACCGACAGCGGCTTCTCCAGGCCGGGGATCTCGACGATCAGATGGGTGATCTCGCCGAAATAGTGGCGCTCGACCACCTTGCCGGCGACCTCGAATTTGGCTGTCGCATTGTCCCATAGCACGCGCAGCCGCTCAGGCCTGATGCCGAGCGTCGCGCCGCCGCCGTTGCGCACGAAAGCCTTGGGCTTGTCGGTCTTGATGCGGCCGAAACCCAGCGTGTCGACGATCAGCGTGGCGCCGTTCTCCTCGACGATCTCTGCCTTGACGAAATTCATGCCGCCAAGGAAGTCGGCGACCTGCCGGTCGACCGGGCGTTGGTAGATCTCCTTGGGGGAGGCGACCTGGGCAATCTTGCCGCCGAACATCACGGCGATGCGGTCGGACATGGCGAGCGCTTCGTACTGGTCGTGGGTGACCAATACGAAGGTGATGCCGACCGCCTGCTGCAGGCGGCGCAACTCGACCTGCATCTGCTCACGCAGCTTCTTGTCAAGCGCCGACAGCGGCTCGTCGAGCAGCAGAACTTTTGGCCGCATCACCAGGGCGCGGGCAAGCGCGACACGCTGGCGTTGGCCGCCGGAAAGCTCGGTGGCAAGCCGCTTGCCGAGGCCGATGAGCGAGACCTGCGCCAGTGCTTCCTCAACCCGGCGCTTCTCCTCGCCGCCCTGCAGCTTCAGCCGCTTCAGCCCGTAGGCGACGTTTTGCTCGACATTGAGGTGCGGGAAGATCGCGTAGCTCTGGAACACCATGTTGGTCGGCCGGCGGTTCGCCGCGATGCCTTCCATGGGCTGGCCGCCGACCGCGATCGAACCGCTGGTCGGATTGTCGAAGCCGGCGATCATGCGCAAAAGCGTGGTCTTGCCGCAGCCGGACGGGCCGAGCAGCGAGAAGAACTCGCCTTCCCTGATGGTCAGGGAGGCGTCGTCGAGTGCCTTGAACGCTCCGTAGCTGCGCGTGACGTTGCGGATCTCGATCATCGGTCTTTCGGATTGGATCCTGTCCACGTGAGGGCGCTCGATCCGCGGCTGCTCAGGCATAGAGGCCTCCCTCGTTTTGGGTGCGTCTGGCCGCGCGGCGACGCAGGATTTCGGCGATTGTCATCAGCAGGAATGAGGCAACCAGCAGCAGCGTGCCCAGCGCCAGCACGCCGGGCAGTTTCGACGCGAAGCGCAACTGGCCCCAGATGTAGATCGGTAGCGTCGCCTCAGTGCCGGTCAGGAAGAAGGCGATGATGAATTCGTCCAGAGAGATGGTGAAGCAGACCAGCAGGCTGGAGATGATCGCCGGCGCCACCATCGGCAGCGTCACGCGCCGGAAAGTGCCGAAGGCGCTCTCGCCGAGGTCGGCGGACGCTTCTTCCAGACTGCGGTCGAATCCTTCGAATCCGGAAGTCAGCACCGTCATCGAATAGGGAATGCAGATCAGGACGTGGCCGAGCACGACAGTGAACAGCGACAGGCTCAAGCCGAGCTGCAGCATCACCAGCAGCATGGAGATGGCAACGATGACTTCGGGTAGCACAAGCGGGGCCATGATCAGACCGTTGATGGCGCGGCGGCCGGGATAGCGGTAGCGGGTGATCGAGCGGGCGGCGAGGATGCCGAGCACGGTGGAGAGGATGGCCGCCGAGACGCCGACGATCAGGCTGTTCCAGGCGGCGTCGAGCAGCGCCGGCGTGCGCGGCAGGTCCTCGTACCATTGCAAGGTGAAGCCGGTCAGCGGGAATTTCGGCGTCGCCGCCGTGTTGATCGAGAAGATCGGCAGGAAGATGACGGGCAGATAGAGGAAGACGATGTAGAGGAACGCATAGGCCGACAGCCAGCCGCCTGGCGGGAAGCGCCGCGCCCTCATCGCGCCATCCTTTGCAAGGTGCGGATGACCAGCACCGTGGCGCCGGCCATCAGGGAGACGATCAGCATGGTGGTGACGGAAAGTGCGGCACCGAGCGGCCAGTTGGCGGCCTTGCCGAACTGCGCCTGGATGGCGTTGGCGATCATGACGCCGTCCTTGCCGCCGACGAGCTTTGGCGTGACATAGTCGCCGACCGTCGGGATCATGACGATCAGCGCCGCGGAAATGACGCCCGGCGCCGACAGCGGCAAGGTCACGCGCAGGAACGAGCGCAAGGGACCATCGCCAAGGTCGGTGGCCGCTTCGACCAGCGTGCGGTCGACCTTCTCCAGGGACACGAAGATCGGCAGGATGGCGAAGGCCGCCCAGGCATGGGTGAGGGTGATGATGACGGCGCTCGAATTGTAGAGCAGGGCTGTCGACGGTTCGTCGATGATGCCCAGGCCCATCAGGCCGGAATTCAAGACTCCGTTATAGCCCAGGATGACCTTCCACGACATCACGCGCAGGAGATAGCTGGTCCAGAACGGGATGGTGATGAGGAACAGCCACAGGCTCTTGTGACGGCCGCCATGGAAGGAAATGAAGTAGGCGATCGGGTAGGCGAGGACGACGGTGAACAGGCTGACCGTCAGCGAGATGCAGAGCGAGCGCCACAGGAGATCGCGGTAGATCGGCTCGGTCAGCGCGACGCGGTAGTTTTCCAGCGTGAAAGTGCGGTCGATGGTCAGGTAGTGCTGCGTCCAGAAGGAGTGGGCGATGACCACCAGGATCGGCAGGACCAGCAGGATGAGCGCGTAGAGGAAGGTCGGGCTGATCAGGGCAAAGCCCTGTACGGGCTCTGATTGCAGAAGGGCATTTCGTCTGGCCCGCGTCATGCGCAACGGGGGCGACCCTTCCGCAGCCACCGTCATTGGAGCACGCCGCGTGGCAGGGTTCCGGGTGCGATCTCGGTTGCTGGCCTAGACTGTCCCGCCATACGGCATCCCATCGGACTGGCGCCGGCTATCGTTCCCCTTGCCGGCTTTCTTTCATCATGCGCGCATCCGCGGATTGAAATCAAGCGCTAATTCTGTAATATTGATTGAACGGACATTCAAAATCGTGTGAGCAGGGCGACGATTTTCGCCGGGGCGAACCAGATTGATGCCCGGACAAATTCGATGGAATGATGTGGAGACGACGATGGCGGCTGTGAGAGATCTGAAGGCACGCGAAACGGCTGGCCCTGGCGACGACGATGCGGTCGAACTGGCCAAGCGTCATCTCATCCAGCCTTGGCCTTATGCCGGTTCCGTCGGCACCGAGGCACGCGCGCTGATCGGCGAGGGCGATGGCATCTACATTACCGACAGCACGGGCAAGCGGCTGATCGATGGGCCTGCCGGCATGTGGTGCGTCAATGTCGGCCACCGTCGCGAGGAACTCGCCAGGGTGATGTACGACCAGGCGATGGCGCTGTCCTACAACACGCCCTGGTACACGATGAACGCGCCGTCGGCGGAGCTAGCCAGACGCATCGCCGGCCATGCGCCTGGCGACCTCAGCCACGTCTTCTACACCACCGGCGGTTCCTCGGCCGTCGAGACGGCGCTGCGTTTCATGCAGTTCTACAACAATGTGCGGGGCCGGCCGGAAAAGAAGCTGATCCTGAGCCGCGGCGGCGCCTATCACGGCTCGACCTATCTGTCGGCCTCGCTCAATGGCCGTCCGCGCGACCGCGACTGGATGGACGGCGCCGACGAACTGGTGGTCAAGCTCTCCTCGCCCGACCCGTTCCGGCGCCCGCAAGGCATGAGCCTTGCCGCCTTCACCGATCTCCTCGTCGACCAGTTCCGCGACACGGTCGCGCGCGTCGGCGCCGACAGAATAGGCGCGTTCGTCGGCGAACCCATACAAGCATCCGGTGGCGTCATCATTCCGCCCGACGGCTACCTCAGGCGCATCCGCGAGATCTGCCGCGACAATGATATCCTCTATATCTCCGACGAAGTGGTGACGGGCTTTGGACGCCTGGGCCACGTCTTTGCCTCGGGCGACGTGTTCGGCATCGACCCCGACATGATCACCTTCGCCAAGGGCGTCACCTCAGGCTATTTCCCGCTTGGCGGCGTCATCATTTCCGAGCGGCTGCTGGAGGAATTGCGCCGTTCCAACCATCCCGATGCGATGTTCGGCCATGGCCTGACCTACACCAGCCACCCCGTCGGCTGTGCGGTGGCGCTGAAAAATCTCGACCTGCTGGAGGAAAGCGTGCTTGCCCATACGCTCGAGGTCGCGCCCTATTTCCAGGCGCAGCTGAAGACGCTGGAAGAGCTGCCGCTGGTCGGCGAAGTGCGCGGCGTGGGGCTGATGGGCTGCGTCGAATGCGTCGCCGACCGCGAAAGCAGGGATCCACTGCAGCTCGACAAGGATGTCGGCAAACGCATCGATGCACACTGCCACGAACTTGGCCTGCTGGTGCGGCCACTGATCAACATGTGCGTGATGTCGCCGCCACTGATCATTACACGAGAGCAGATCGACGACATGGTCGGCATCTTGCGCGAAGGCATTTCGCGCACCATGGATGATCTTAGGAAAGAGGGCGTGTGGCGGGGGTGAGTTTCCTCCTTCTCCCCGTTTCACGGGGAGAAGGTGCCCGGAGGGCGGATGAGGGGCGGCGCCAGCCTTGCTGGTTGGCCATGTTATCTGCTTCCAAGATGATTTTCTAATCTCGCAAGCCGGCGCTGCCCCTCACCTGCCTGCCTGCCTGCCCGTCCTCCGCAGCAGCTGCGCTGCAGCTGCGGAGGGTGGACCGGCTCCTCTCCCGTATAGAGACGGGGAGAGGGGCGCTATCATCGGCGGCTTCGCCAATTACCAGCGTTCTTACCCTCGTGACCGCAGCGCGTCGTTCAGGTTCCACATGTCCTTTTCTTCCGGCGCTGTTTCCAGGCCGAGCACCGGAATCTGCTTGCGCAGATGGTCGTGGTGGGTGCGCACGCCATATTCGAGGTCGGAAAGGTAGAAACCCTCGAAGGCCTCGGACAGCATGGATTCGTTCGACCAGACCGAGAGCTGCACATCTTCCGACATGGTGTCACGATCGATGCGGAAGGAGAGATAGCGGGCGGCTGCCTGCTCGCGACTTTCGTCGCGGTAGCGATAGATGGCGCCACGCAGCAGCGTCTCACCCGTCGACAGCGGAAACTCCTGATAGAACTGCACCGATTCCGGCATCACCGACAGAACGGCATTCGGGAAGATGCCGTAATAGACCCAGGCCTTCCTGAGGTGGTCCGGCAGGTGCGTCGGCTCCGGCGCGATCTTGACGTAGTTCCTGACGCTCCAGCGGCGGCCGGCATGCGGATTGTAGGTGGCGAAGGAGCGCGAGACGCCGTTGATGAACGGCTCGTCGAAATAGGTGGCGCCGTAGAGATCCTGCAGGGCCGGATGCGCCATGGCGACATGATAGCCTTCATTGTCGACATCGCGCACCGACTTCCAGTTGACCGGTGTCTTCTGGGTCCAGATACCCCAGGACGGCACCATGTCGGCGGCCTTGTAATGCGCGAATTCGGGTTCGATCGGCTTCAACAGTTCGGCGACGGAAGGCTGTGGCCCGCCATTGCGGAAGCGAATGAAGATGAAGCCCATCCAGACTTCGAGATCGAGCGGCATCAAGCCGAACTCGGTCTTGTCGAGATCGGGGAAGGAGCGCGGGCGGGCGGCGCCGCGCAGCGTACCGTCGAGATTGTAGACCCAGCCATGGAACGGGCAGACCAGCGCGTTCTTGCAATTGCCCTGGCTGTCGGCCACGACGCGGCTGCCGCGGTGGCGGCACATGTTGTTGAAGCCGCGCACGACGCCGTCCTTGCCGCGCACGATCAGCGCGCGCTCGCCTATGACATCCATGGTGAGGTAATCGCCAGCGCCAGGTATGTCGCAGACATGCCCGGCGATCTGCCAATGATTGCGGAAGACATGCTCCTTCTCCAGTTCGAGAAGGGCGGTGGAATGGTAACTCCAGCCTGGCAATCCCCGCCGGTCCCAATCGTTCGGGATTGCCACGTCACGGAGGTGCGGGTTCATGAAACGTCTCTTCTTTTTATTGAATATGCATTCAATATAATCATATTTTGCGTTGAAATGCAATGATTTGTGGAAATTGGCAGGTTTCGCGTCGAAAATGTCAGCCCCGGTTCCAGCGGAATCTTGCTGCGCCGCGGACTTTGAAAACCCCGGAAAATCCGGGTGTTAGCCAGAGTTCCATAACCTCCACCCGTCGCCCGTTCACGCTGCAAATCGCGCCCCTCGGACAAGTATTCCGCTGGCAAGAAAAAGCCCTGCCGTTCGCGTCGGCCGCCTGCGGTGCAGGCAGGGCAACCGCCATCTCGACTCTAGATAGTCGATGCCGGATTCTGACCGTTTTTGCCCGTATCGATGTTTCAATCCCGTTACATTGCCGGGTTCTCGTCACCTTTGCACCGTTACAAAGCGCGATTAAACTCGTTTTATCGCAAAAAGAAAATCAACGAAGGGGATGATGATGCATGCGAAAGTCCAGATCACCAGCAGCAACCGCTATCAGGCTCCGGAGCGCGCTGACTGCCGCCCGAAGCTGGCGCTTCGCCAGCGTGCCAGCGACCACCCGATGGCAATGTTCATGGCGTTGGCTGCTTGCGCCTTCGCCGGCATGGCGTTCACGCCGACGGTCGGCCCAGCCTTCGCTTCGTTGAACCCGCCCGCCAACATCGTCGATGGGGCGCCGACCACGACCACGACGGCGCGCCTGCCAATGCCCGCGATCGATTTCGCCTGCAAGGGGCAGGCCTGGGGCGCCGAGAGCGTGGATTGCTTGCGCGCCATTGCCGAGCAGTCCGGAACGCACAAGGCCCGCGCGATCCGGATGATCGCCAACGCCGCGCCGCTGACCAGCACGCCCAACATCTTCTGATTTCTGTCTCTGGATTTGCCTGGCATGATCCCGAAAGCCGGTTCGCGTTTGGGGATCATGCCCTGACCTCCCCGAGCGTCCTCCAGCGCTCCCTTCGGCTCCCGCCGCGATGTCGGCCGGGGGCCTCTTTTTAAGCTTTCAACGCGGCCTGCTCGGCAATGGTCGAAAGCACGCTACGCACATCCAGCGTGCTGAACGGTTTTTCGAGGATCTGTGGCCGCTGCTGCGCCGGCAAGGCTTCGATTTCCGCCTTCGCGCCGATGAGGTCGCCGGTGACCAGCACGAAGCGCCGCGCCAGGTCGGGGCGCTCGGCGAGCAGTTCGCGGTAGATCGAAATGCCTGATGTGCCGGGCATGCGCAGATCCGAAAAGACGATGTCCGGCGGCATGTGGCCGCTCAAGGTGGCGGCGCTCGATTCCCACACTGGCGCGATCCGCGACTTGATGCCCATCAATTCGAGAATGTCGGACAAGGAACCGGCGACGTCAGGCTCGTCATCGATGATCAGGGCATGGCGCAGGCCGCTCGATCGTGGCTGGCTTTCGCCAGCGGCGGCGATGCCCGCCGAGATCGCCGGCAACTGGACGACGAAACGCGCGCCTCTCGGCTGCACTTCCTCGAACCAGACATTGCCGTTGTGCCGCTCGATGATGGATTTCGAAATCGACAGGCCGATCCCGGTGCCCACACCGACCGGCTTGGTGGTGAAATAGGATTCGAAAATGCGCGAACGGATGGCTTCGGGAATGCCGGGCCCGTTGTCCTCGACCGAGAAGCAGGGATTGCCCCGGTCGCCGCGGAAGCTCCGCACCTTGATCAGCCGGTCGCCGGCGATGCCAGCCAGGGCATGCTGGCTGTTGATGAGGAAATTGGCCGCCACCTGCGTCACGTGGTCGGCGTCGGCCATGGCCAGCAGGGGACCCGGCGCGAAATCGGTGTCGATGATGATGCCGCTCGAGCGCGCGCCGTAGGCGGTCACCTCGAGAGCGGCGCGGATCACCTGGTTGAGATCGGTCTCGGTCTGCGCCGCGGGATGGAGGCGGACCATCGACAGGAAGCTCTTGACGATGCGCCCGCAGCGCTCGGCGGCGGCGCGCACTTTTTCGGCACGGACCTTGGTCTGCGGGTCCGAGGCGAATTCATGCAGCAGCGTCGATTGCGCGACCACAACCGCCAGCGGGTTGTTGAGCTCGTGCGAAACGCCCGCGAGCAGCGAGCCCATCGCAGCCATCTTCTCGTTCTGGTGCAGCTTCTCGCGCTGCCGGTTGATCTCCTCCTCGGCGCGCAGCCTCTCGCGCAAGTCGCGGATGGAGCCGAAGATCAGCCGGCGGTCGGCGACCCGCATCTCGGTCGCCGTCAGCTCGATTGGGAAGACCTCGCCGGCGGCATTCTGCGTCACCGTCTCGAGCCGCTGGCCGACCATCGGCGCTCCGCGGCCGGACATGTAGTCGGCGCCCGAGGCATAACCCTTGCGGTAGTATTCCGGAACGACGGTGTCGAGCAGGTCCTTGCCGAGAATGTCGCTGCGCTGGAAGCCGAACATCTTTTCCGCGGCCGGATTGAATTCGATGATCGACCCGGCCTCGTCGATGACGATGATGGCATCGAGCGAGGCCTGCAGCATGGTGCGGCGGATCACCTCGCTGGCGTGGGCGTCGGAGGGGGAGTGTTCGATGGCGTCGCCGATGGCGAGCGCGATGATGTGCAGCGTCGCCTCTTCCTCGTCGGTCCATTCACGCTCCTCGACGCAATCATTGACGGCGAGCGTGCCCCACAGATGGCCGTGCGCGAAGACGGATACCGACAGGAACGACTTGATGTTCTGCTTTTCGAAATCGGCTCTCAGGAACCCTTCGAGATCGCGCGTGTGCCCGGCGAAGACCTTGCCCTGTCGCTCATCCTCGGCCAGCCGCTCCAGCAGCGGATCCGAATTGACGATCGACTGCATGATGACGGTCGGTGAGGCCAGTTCGCCGCCGAAATCGGGGTCGATCCAGTAGGCGGCGACCGACTGGGCGAAACCTTGGCCGGGTAATTCGCGCAGGCGGAACAGGATACCGCGCTGGCACTCCATGGCGTCGCACAGCGTTTCCAGTATGCCGTCCATTTCGCGCTGCCAGTCGCCGGCCTCGCGCAGCCGGCGCACGACACGCACGGCCGCCATGGCCGCGCCTTGCCTGAAGCCCTGCATATCCGTGCTTGCCGTCTCGCCCGTCATTGTCAGCCGTCATTCCAGAGTCACGTCAATTCGATCGGCTGGCAACGGCTGCGGAGCGGAAACCCTTTGGGTCTGACGCTCAGTTGCCGTCGCCGGTCGGCAGCGAGAAGATATAGCCTTCGCCGCGCACCGTGCGCAGGAATTTCGGGTTGGCCGGATCGGTCTCGATCTTCTTGCGCAGCCGCATGATGCGGATATCGACGGCGCGCGATGATTCCGGATCCTCGGTGAAGCCGATCGCCTCGGAGATCGCGGCCCTGGTCAGCAGCCGGTTGGCGCGGGTCAGGAAAACCTCCAGCACGTCGAACTCGCTCTTGGCCATGTCGATCACCGTGCCGTTGGCGCCGGTGACCAGCCTGCCGTCGAGATCGGCCTGGAAGGAACCGAAAGCGACGGAGCGGCGGTCGGTCCTGGCTTTCCCTTCCTGCGGCTCCGTCGGCTGCGGGACACGGCGCAGCACGCTACGCACCCTGGCCAGCACTTCGCGCAGTTCATACGGCTTGACGATATAGTCGTCGGCGCCAAGCTCCAGCCCGACGATGCGGTCGAGCGCGGTGCCGGCGGCGGTCGCATAGATGATGCCGATCGGCATTTTCGAGCGCAGCCAGCGGCCGAGCGACAGGCCATCCTCGCCCGGCATGGCGATGTCGAGGATGGCCAGATGGAAGGGCTGCGTCTCGATCAGGCTGCGCGCGGCGGCTGCGGTTTCCGCGGTCGCCACGTCATAGCCGGCGGCGCCGAGATACTCGGCGACCGCGTCCCTCAGGTCGGGCTCGTCCTCGACGATGACAATTCTTGCCCGCACGATGCTCTCGCTCCCACTTTCAGTGGAAAGTAGATTGGGTATAAACATGATGTCCAGCACTCATATCCGGTTGCCAGGGAACGGTTGGAAAACATGGCCGCACGAGCCGTCATCGCGCTTGTTTCAGTCGCCGACGTCGTGGCGACCGAGCTTGCCGACCATCTCGAGCGGCGCGGTCATGACGTGCGCCAGGCGCGGCAGCCCTGGGAGGCGGAATCGCTGCTGGCGGGCGGAGGCATCGATGTCGTCGTCGTCGGCGACAGCCTCAGCCAGGCGGAAGGGCGGGATCTGCTCAGGCGTTATGGCGGCCAAGGCGGGGGAAGCGCGTATGGACCGGATTTCATCCTGATATGCCGGCCGGCCGATCTCCTCGACAAGGTGCTGGCGCTCGAACTCGGCGCCGCCGACGTCGTCGAAAGTCCGCTCAATGTCAGGGAACTCGCCGCGCGTGTCGGCGGCCTGCTTTCGCGGCGCGGCAGGGGCACCCAGGAACTGATCGTGCTGGAGAACGCGACCGTCGATCTGAGATCGGCGATCGTCATGCATCGCTCGGGTACGCAGGAGCAGCTCTCGCCCGGCCAGGTGGCGCTGCTCAGGCTGTTCCTGGCGAGCCCGCGCAAGGTGCTGACGCGTGACGACATTATCGCCGCCGCGCCGGCGGAGAATGCCGACGCCTTCGATCGCTCGATCGACTCGCGCATCGTGCGGCTGCGCCGCAAGCTCGACACCGAGACCATCACCACCATACGCGGCGCCGGCTACAGGTTCGATCCGCCACGGCAGTTCGCCGACTGACGGCTGTCTTTTCCAGCTGGTTCCCCTGATCAGCATCGGACTTTCCATTTCCGCGCCGATGCCCGCCAGGTTCAGCGCACCACCAGCAATGACGGGCCCGAGGCCATGTCGCCGCCGGCGGCGAACTCGCTTGCGTGGGCGCGCTCCTTGAGGAGCACGCTGGCGAGAGCGGCAAAGCCGAGCAGGCCCTGCGCGTAGAGCAGCGCGGAAAGCACGGAAGCTGCGAATCTTGTTTTCATGATCGGAATTCCCCAAAAAGATGATTGTGTCGCGGGTCGCTTCAGGAAACTCCCGAAGTGCCCGCGCCGCCCACGGAGCCCCCCGTCGCGGCGCGGGCCTTCGGTCCTCTCGGCAGCAAGTTGCCGGAGGGGCCGCGCAATGCCAGCAGCCGAAGGCCAACCCGCCAGAGGGCCTTCAACCGGGCGATGCGCAGGCTGGAAACGATCCAGACCGTGGCGCAAAACAGAGCGACGTGCAGGGTCGAAATCTCACTCGAACTCATCGCCGCCAGCTTCGCCACTTGCCCGCCGGCAATGGTGCCGACGCCGCCGATGGCCGCCGCAGCGATGCTGATCCTGAAGAGCCAGGACCGCGTGTTCGTTTTCGTTCCCATGGTCGTTGCCGTCTGTTTTCGTTGCGTCAACTTTTGCCTCCGGTCCGTATCCGGATCATGCCGCCAAATCCGCGCTTTGTTGCAGTTTGGTTTCGAAACCGGCCTGGATCCTTTCATATGGCGGGAGTTCGAACCTTCGTTTCGGGGCGAATACCTATGTGCGTCGTTCTCGATCCCTTATTTGGGGTGCGGGCAATGCCGACGATGCGGGTCGGCTTGTTAACCAGAGGAAACAAATTCGAAACACAAACGAGCATTTCGCGAAATCTCGCCGAAACATGCCGCATGGATAAGCCGCTCATCGAATTGGAGCCGGCCGGCCGGCAGAGAGAGGGACGTCATGCGCACCACCATTTCCGCAAAACTCATCAACATCACCGCCGCGGCGCTCATGGGCAGCGCGCTTCTGTTCGGCGCCAACGCCGCTCATGCCGCCAACAGCATCGTGGCGCGCGTTTCGCTGTCGCAGCAGGTCATGGAAGTCTCGGTCGACGGCCGGCCGACGTTCGCCTGGAAGGTTTCCACCGGGGACAGGGCGCATGTCACGCCGACCGGCTCGTTCAAGCCGACGCGCATGCATGAGATGTGGTATTCGAAGAAGTACGACAACGCGCCGATGCCGCATTCGGTCTTCTTCAGCGGCGGCTACGCGGTTCACGCCACCTATGCCATCAAGCGTCTCGGCCAGCCGGCCTCGCATGGCTGCGTACGGCTGCATCCGGACAATGCCGCCGATTTCTACCAGCTCGTCGAGACCTTCGGTCCAGCCAACACCAGCATCGTCATCGTCAAGTAGCAGGCAGGTTGCCGCATTCGGACATGTGCCGGAGTTGCTGGAGCGACCGCCAAAAAAAGAGGCCGGGAAAATCCCGGCCTCTTTTTGTTTCTTGCGCCTTGCGCCTTGCGCCTCAGCTCGGCAGTGCTGGCATCAGCTTCGGATCCGGCTTTTCCGCCAGATTCGGCAGGTCCTTGCTGGCGATGAAGGTGTAGAACATGGGCACGACGAAGAGCGTGAACATGGTGCCGACCAGGATGCCGGTGAAGATGACCAGGCCCATCGAATAGCGGGCCGCGGCACCGGCGCCGCTGGAAACGATCAGCGGCACCACGCCCAGCGCCATCGCCGCCGTCGTCATCAGGATCGGCCGCAGGCGCACCTTGGCCGAGGCGATGATGGCGTCACGCCGCCGCATGCCATGCAGTTCGCGCTGCTGGTTGGCGAATTCGACCAGCAGGATGCCGTGCTTGGTGATCAGGCCGATCAGCGTGATCAGGCCGACCTGAGTATAGATGTTGAGCGTGCCGAGGCCCAGATTGAGCGGCACGATCGCGCCGAAGATCGACAATGGCACCGCCATCATGATGATCAGCGGATCGCGGAAGCTTTCAAACTGCGCCGCCAGCACCAGGTAGATGACGATGACGGCCGCGCCGAAAGCGATCAGGATCGTGTTGCCCTGTTCCTTCTCCTGCCGGGATTGGCCGGAATAGTCGATGAAGAAAGTGTCGGGCAGGCTTTCCCTGGCGATGTCCTCGAGGACTTTCAGACCGTCGCCCGTGGTGACGCCGGGCAGCGGCAGCGCCGAGATCGTCGACGAGTTCAACTGGTTGAACTGCTCGATGGCCGCCGGAGACGCGTTGTTCGAAATCTTCACCACGGCCGACAGCGGCACCATCTCGCCCGTCACGCTGCGCACGAAGTATTCGCCGAGCTTTTCGGGGTTGTCGCGGAACTCCTGCGGCACCTGCGGGATGATGTCATAGCTGTTGGAGTCGCGGTCAAACTGCGCCACTTCGGCGCCGCCGACCAGCAGCGTCAGCGTCCGGCCGATATCGGCGATCGGGAGGTTGAGCGCGGCGGCGCGGTCGCGGTCGATGGTCACCGTCACCTGTGGTGCGTCATAGGCCATCGAATTCTGCACGACGATGAAGCGGCCCGAGGCTTGCGCCTTGTTCTTGATCTTCTCGGCTTCCTCGTACACCTGAGCGGAATCGCCGATCGAGCGCACCACCATGGAGATGGGCAAGCCACCGCCGGAGCCCGGCAACGTCGGCGGCGCGAAGACAAACGCCTGGACGCCCGCCACCTTGGCGATGCGAGCCGTGATGTCGGCCTGCAGCTGCTTCGAATTGCGCTTCCGCTCCGCCCAATCCTTGAAGGCAAAACCGACGAAGGCGCTGTTGGTCGTGCCGCCGAACGCGACGGCCGAGAACTGCGCCCGGGTTTCGGGAATATCCTTCACCAGGCCCAGGATCTGGTTGACATAGGTCTCGGTGTAATCGGAAGTCGCATAGCGCGGCGCCGTCACGAGCGAGAGCAGGAAGCCCTGGTCCTCTTCCGGCGCCAGTTCCGTCGAGGTCTTGGTGAACATGAAGCCGGTCACGCCGACAAGCGCCAGCACGATGAGCAGCGTCAGCGGGCGATAGTTCAGAGACCCGGTGACGGCGCGCTCATAGACGTGCTCGACGCGCGAGAAGGTGCCGTCGACGATACGCTGGAAACGACCGGCATTGCCGGGCTTCAGCAGGCGCGCCGACATCATCGGCGTGATGGTGATGGCAATGACGCCCGACAATACCACCGACCCGGCAAGCGTCACCGCGAATTCGCGGAACAGGGCGCCGGTCAGGCCGCCGGTGAAGGCCAGCGGCGCGAACACCGCCGCCAGCGTCATGGTCATGGCGACGATGGCCGACGCGATCTCGCGCATGCCGCTGAAGGCCGCCTGCATGGGCGGCATGTTGTCTTCTTCCATGTGGCGATGGATGTTTTCCACCACCACGATGGCGTCGTCGACGACAAGACCGATCGCCAGCACCATGGCCAGCAGCGACAGAAGGTTGATCGAATAGCCCACCGCGAACAGAAGGAAGCAGACGCCGATCAGCGACAGCGGGATGGTGATGATCGGCATCATCACCGAGCGGAACGAACCGAGGAACAACAGGATGACGACGACAACGATGGCAACCGCCTCGCCGATGGTCTTGAACACCTCGTCGATCGAGGCGCTGATCTGTCCGGTCGCGTCATAGACGACCTCGATCGTCATGCCTTTGGGCAGCGTTTCCTGGATCTGCGGGACGAGCTTGGTGAGCGCCGCCGCAGTGGTCAGCGGGTTGGCCGCCGGGGTCGGGAAGATGGCGAGGAAGGTCCCCGGCTTGCCGTTGAAGGAGACCCTGGTGTCGGTGTTCGCGGCTGCCAGTTCGACACGAGCCACGTCGCGCAGGCGCACGACATTGCCGTCGGTCGAGCGCAATGGCAGCTCGGCGAAGGCCTGCGGTGTCTGCAGCGTCGAGCGCACGGTGATCGACGAAACGACATATTCGTTCTGGGTGTTGCCCGGCGCCGACAGGAAGTTGGAATTGTTGATCGCCGTCAGCACTTCGGCCGCCGTCACGCCGCGCGCGGCAAGCCTGACCGGGTCGATCCAGACGCGCATCGAGTATTCCTGGGCGCCGAAGATCTGCACATCGGCGACGCCTTCGACGGTCGACATGCGGGGCCTGATGACGCGCTCGATATATTCGGTCAGCTGCTCCTTGGTCATGTTCGGATTCTGCATCGAGATGTACATCATCGCGAACTGCTGACCCGTACCCTTGACGATGACCGGGTCCTTGGAGGCGTCCGGCAAGGTGCCGCGCACCCCCTGGACCTTGGACAGCACTTCGGTCAGCGCCACGTCAGGGTTGGAGCCGAGCTTCATCTGCACCGTCACGGTGCTGGAGGACGGACGGCTGGACGAGGTGACGTAGTCGATGTTCTCGGTCGAGGCGACGGCGCGCGCGATCGGGGCGGAAATGAAGCCTTGGATCAGGTCGGCGCTGGCACCCGGATAGGCCGTCGTGATGGTGATCGCCGTTTCGTCGACCTTCGGATACTGCCGGATCGACAGGTTGAAGATGCCCTGGAAACCGAGCAGCAGGATCATGCAGGCAAGGACTGTCGAAAGAACGGGCCGGCGGATGAAGAGATCGGAAAAGCTCATTGCTGGTCGGCCTGCTTGTTCGCCGATTTGGTCGGGTCGATCGTGTTGTCGACGTTGACGGTCATGCCGTTGAAGAGGCGGTTCTGGCCCGCAGTGACGACCTCGTCTCCGGCCTTGAGCCCTTCGACGATCTCGACCATGCCCTGATTGCGGCGGCCGGGCTTGACGAAGACCTGCGACAGCACCAACACGGGCTTGTCGCCTTCGGCCGCCGGCTTGGTCGGATTGGCCGCTGCTGGCTTGGCTGCGTCTGCCGGCTTGGTGGCATCAGCCGCCGGCTTCATGGTATCGGCCGGCTTCATTGCGTCTATAGGCTTGGCGTCTGCAGGCTTGGCGTCAGCCGGCTTGTCGGTGGCCGCCGCGGCTGGCTTTTCTTCCGGCTTGGCTGGCTGCGTCGGGGCCGCGCCGGCGGGTTTCGCCGGTTGCACCACGAATATGTAGTCGCCATAGAGACTGGTGGTCAGCGCCGTCTGCGGCAGGGACAGCACGTTCTGCTCCTCCGGCAGTTCGACGCGCACCTGTACGAACTGGCCGGGGGTCAGCTTGCCGTCGGGATTGGCGACTTCCGCCCGGATGTTCACCAGCCGGCTGGAGGGGTCGATCTTGGGGTCGATGCCGCGAATGGCACCGGCAAAGGGCATGTTGTCGCTGCCGCCAAGGCCTAGGCGGACCGTCTGGCCGATCTTGAGCAGCGGCAGCTGCTGTTCGGGAACCGAGAAGTCGACGCGCATCGTGTCGAGGTCCTGCAGCGTCACCACCGCGGTGCCGGGCGACAGGTACTGGCCGAGGTCGATCTTCGGAATGCCGACCGTGCCGGTGAAAGGCGCGGTAAGCTGCTTCTGGTCGAGCACGGCCTGCAGCCTGGTGACCTGGGACGCCGAAGCAGACGCCGCCGCCCGCGCGGTGTCCAGCGTCGAGTCGGAGCCGACACCACGCTTTGTCAGTTCGATGGCGCGGGTCAGCGTGGTCTGATCGAGCGCCGCCTGCGCCTTCTGCGCATCCAGATCGGCGCGCTCGACGGCGTCGTCGAGTTGCAGCAGCACCGCATTGGCCGTCACCTTCTGGTTGGCATGGAAAGGGATTTCCTTGACGATGCCGGCGGTCTCGACCGTCAGGTCGACACCGCGCACGGCCCGCACCGTACCGATCGCCTCGACGCCGGGCGTCCAGCTCGACGGCTTGACGATGGTCGTCGAGACGGTCGCCGCCGGCGGCTTCATGGTGGCGAAATACTGCTTGATGCCGTTGTCGCGCAGGAAGTTGAAGCCGACGATGCCGCCGACCACAATGAGGAGCACGGCAAGGACCACAATAATGATAAAGATACGGAGTATGCGCTTGAACAAGGAAGTCCCCTCAGTCGAAAATCCGGCGCGAAGCACGGACATCGGGACACATACCGACTGCGGGTCCCGATTTCAAATGGTGGCGGTCTTACTGTACCGTCTGGACGGTCTTGTCAATTGGGCCTAAGCTTGCGATGGGAGGCGCCATGAAAGCCCAAAGACCGAACTCGCGCGAGAAGATTCTCGCCGCGGCGGCCGATGTTGCCCGGGAATCCGGGCCCGGTAGCCTGTCGCTCGATGCCGTCGCCAGCCGCGCCGGCGTGTCGAAGGGTGGGCTGCTCTACAATTTCCCGACCAAGGCCAAATTGATGCAGGGCCTCGTCGAAGACTATCTGCGCGATTTCGAGCAAGCGCTGGAAACCGCGAACAGCAACGACAACGGCAAAAATCCCCTCGCCGTCTATATCAGGCTGTCGGCAGAGGATTGCGAGGAAAAGCAGCCATCGGCATCCTGGATTTTTTCGGCGATCGCCGAGGATCCCGATTTCATGACGCCGATAAAGACATTCAAGCGGCAACTTTTCGAGCGCCTGAAGGGCGAGGCGCCGGACCTCAAGTCGCTGCTGGTCTGCTATCTCGCCATCGAAGGACTGCGCAGCATGAACCTGTTCGATTCGGACGTGCTGTCGAAGGACGAACGGGAACTCTTGGTGTCGTCACTTCTCGACATCGCCAAATAGCGCCAGTCCGAAGACCCCTGGTCGATCGCGCTTGGCGCGGCGATCCTAAAGACACGCTCCGGTCCCGCTTGAAGGAGACCCCGCGCAAGGCAGAGCTCTCCCCGCGTCACACAGGGTTCATCGTCCGGACATAGCGTCTTTTCCAGTTCTTTGCTGCGATGCAACAGGAGTGGGACATGGTGGACATAGTTTCCAGTGAGGCGGGCATTCCGAGGCCGGCTCATCCGCTGGATAGTTCGGGCGGCGCGAAGTGGTTCCTGCCGGCCTTCGGTATGCTGGTGCTGGTCGGCGTGGTCTATGTCGGCTACGCGCTGAGCCAGGATCTAGCGGTGGCCAAGACCGTGCCGTGGATCCTGCTCGGCATCGCCTTGCTGATCGCGCTCGGCTTCGAGTTCGTCAACGGTTTCCACGACACCGCCAATGCGGTGGCGACGGTCATCTACACGCGCTCCCTGCCGGCCGAATTCGCCGTCATGTGGTCCGGCGCCTTCAATTTTCTCGGCGTTCTCACCTCCAGCGGCGCGGTCGCCTTCGGCATCCTGTCGCTGCTGCCGGTCGAACTGATCCTGCAGGTCGGCTCTTCCTCCGGCTTCGCCATGGTGTTCGCACTGCTGGTGGCCGCGATCCTGTGGAACCTCGGCACCTGGTTCCTCGGCCTGCCGGCGTCGAGCTCGCATACCATGGTCGGCTCGATCATCGGCGTCGGCCTTGCCAACCAGTTCATGGCACCTGCCGGCAGCGCCACCAGCGGCGTCGACTGGTCGCAGGCGACCAATGTTGGCGTGACCTTGCTGGTGTCGCCGATCATCGGCTTCTTCGCCGCCGCGATCCTGCTCTATGCGATGAAGCTTCTCGTCCGCAATCCGGCGCTCTACGAGGCGCCGAAGGGCAATGCGCCGCCGCCCTGGTGGATCCGCGCGCTGCTGATCTTCACCTGCACCGGCGTCAGCTTCGCGCATGGCTCCAATGACGGACAAAAGGGCATGGGCCTGATCATGCTGATCCTGATCGGCGTGGTGCCGACCGCCTATGCGCTGAACCGTACCCCCGACATCAACTATCTCGAAGCCTACAAATCGGCTTCGGTCAGCGTGGAGACCGCGCTGGGCAAATATGTGAAGCCCGGTGCCACCGTCGCCGACGCGAAGGATGCCAAGGCAGCCGTGCAGGATGCCGTGCGCACCCGGACCTGGAGCGACAAGACGACCGTCGCGCTGCAGAGCTACATCCATAGTACAACGGCCGAGCTGCAGCCTTACGCTTCGGTCGACACCGTGCCGACCGATCTGGTGAGCAACGCCCGCAACGACATCTATCTGATCGGCGAGGCGCTGAAACTGATCGACAAGAAGCAGTTGCTGCCGATGGAGGCCGCCGATCTCAAGGCGGTCACCGATTATCACAAGGCTGTCGACAACGCGACGAAGTTCATCCCGATATGGGTGAAGGTCGCGGTGGCACTGGCGCTTGGCCTGGGCACCATGGTCGGCTGGAAACGCATCGTCGTCACGGTCGGCGAGAAGATCGGCAAGAGCCACCTGACCTACGGCCAGGGCGCTGCCGCCGAACTCGTCGCGATGGTCACCATCGGCATGGCCGACCGTCTGGGTCTGCCGGTGTCGACGACCCATGTGCTGTCATCCGGCGTCGCCGGTACGATGGCGGCGAACGGCTCGGGCCTGCAATGGTCGACGGTTCGCAATCTGCTGCTCGCCTGGGTGCTGACCCTGCCTTGCTCGATCGCGCTCGCCTTCGTGCTGTTCATCGTCTTGCGTCAAGTGTTCTGAGCGGGCGACTTAAGCGACGACAGTACAGACGGCGCCAAGTTGGCGCCGTCTCGTTTTCCAGGGCTATGATCGCTGCAATTCGGATGGCAGTAATAAACGACGCATCGCATCTGATCTTGTTTCGAGCTGGCGCTGCTGATCGCGGGGCGACCGGCCGTTCTACTGGCTCTTGCTGCGGACCGGCGCCAATCTAAGATTCTGAACCGGGCTCAGTATTCCGAGCCAGCCGTTTCCGACCTGAAAAGTTCAGGTCGGATCTTCGCGATGCAGGTCGTGGATGGTGACGCCGTCGGCATTGGTCGGCAGCATCAGCCACTTCTTGTGACGCAGCGTGCGCTCGGTGTCCTCAAGGCCCATCTCCCAATGCTCGCGCATCGAGGTGCCCGAAAACTCGTAGTCCTTGGCGTGGCCCTCGTAGCCTTTGTGCTGGTAGATCAGGTGGACGATGTTGACGACGCCGGCGTTGGAATAGTCGGCGATCAGCTCTGGCTCGCCGTCCTTGAGCTGCTCCGGCGGCACGCGCTTCAGCGCATCGAGCAGCTTCATCTTCAGCGCATGGATGCGCTCGAAATTGTCGGTGTTCTGCCGCGTGCGGCTCGAATACATGATGTCCTTGTGGCGCGACAGCACGTCGGCCATGCCGCGCGGCAGCACGCCGCGGGCACTGAACAGATCGACCTGGAAGACCAGCGAGGAACGGTCCTCTTCCTGGTCCAGCAGATATTGCAGCGGCGTGTTGGAGACGATGCCGCCGTCCCAGTAATATTCGCCCTCGATGCGGATCGAAGGGAAGGCCGGAGGCAGGGCGCCGCTGGCCATGATGTGCTCCGGCTCGATACGCACCTTCTCGGTGTCGAAATAGACGAAGTTACCGGTCCTGACATTGACCGCGCCGACGCTCAGCCGCTTCTTGCCGTCGTTCAGCACGTCGAAGTCGATCAGGCTCTTCAGTGTGTCCTTCAACTCGGCGGTGTCGTAGAAGCTAGTGGCGCCTTCCGCCCCCGACAGCTGGAACCAAGGATTGGGATTGCGCGGTTTGAAGAAGCCAGGCTGGCCCATCGTCATCGTCATCAACGACGAGGTCTGGTTGCGGATATCGCGGTAGATGTCACCTTCGGGCGTGTAGGACCAGATCTTGCGGCCAGAAACCGTCTGCCAGAACTGTTCCAGCCGCTGCAGCCGGCGGCTCGGTTCATTGCCGGCGATGATCGCGGCATTGATGGCGCCGATCGACACGCCGGAAAGCCAGCCCGGCTCGCAGCCGGCGTCGGCCAGCGCCTGATAGACCCCTGCCTGATAGGCCCCGAGCGCGCCGCCGCCCTGAAACACCAGCGCAATGCGGTCATACGCCGCCGTGATTTCCTCGATGGTGGCAGCGGCTGCCTTGTTGCGGTTACGCTCAAGCACTGACTTTCTCCAGCTGGGTTGCGCTGGCAGCGGATCGGCTGTGGTCAGCGAGGTAATCATGCACGACTTCGCCCAGCCCGAGCGTCAGATCGGCTTTGAAATGGACCGCCGACACGATTTCGAGCACGGGCAGCTTCGCCACGTCGGCCATGACATGGGGCCGCAGATCGAGCGCGGCCGGAGCCGTCCAGGCTTCCTTCAGCGTGATATCGGTGAGGTAGTAGCGGACAAGCTCGCAAATACGGGGCGTGCCGTCGACATGCGGGATGATCTTGATCAGGAAATTGGGGGCGGCGAGCGAGGCGAGCACGGAATCGTGGTCGGCTTCACGGTGCTTGTAGCCCATCGTGCCGGTGGCGCAGAGCACGCTGCCATAGTGCAGCGTGCCGACGATCACCTCGCCTTCATGGACGATCTTGGGATTGGCGAGCTTCTTCGGAAATCCCCACAGTTCACGGCCGCCGGCGATCGGCGCGTCGTCGTCGAGATACATGGAATGGACATAGCCGCCGTGCTGGCCCTTGTAGCGCACCGGAATGACCTGACCGGTCTCGGTGTAGTCGCCGAAGCCGGTCGAGTCCGGCATGCGGATGAATTCATACTTGACCAGCGGCTCATCGATCTCCAGCGGCGCCGGCACGACGGCCTCAAGCGCCTCGCGTGTCGTGCGGTAGGTGATGATGATGTATTCGCGGTCGAAGAAACGATAGGGGCCTGGCGGGAAGGAGGGATTGGTGAGCGGCATCGCATAGGCGCGCTTCACGACATCGGCGAGTTCCATCCAGTGCCCCAACGGTTCGAAAATGACCCCACGCGAATGCGTTGGCAAATATGTTGCATGGCAGCATGACAATGCCATGTCACCCTCTCGCGCGGCCGGCCAAGGCCGTCGTGGGGCTGTAATCGAGCCGACACATGGCCGTGGCATTGTCGTGTTGCGCCGCACAAACTATTCTCATCAGTCCCTCCCACCTCGCGCGAGATCTCCCATGGGTTCCCTGTCTTCGAAGAATGCGCTTGTCACCGGCTCGACCAGCGGTATCGGCCTTGCCATCGCCCGCGCCTTCGCGGCCGAGGGCACCAACGTCACCATCAACGGTCTTGGCGACGCCGCTGCCATCGAGCAGGAGCGCGCCGGCATCGAGAAGGATTTCGGCGTCAAGTGCCGCTACTCCGATGCCAACATGATGGATGGCGCCGCGGTCACCGCCATGATCCATGACGCTGAAGAAGCGTTCGGCAGCCTCGACATCCTGGTCAACAATGCCGGCATCCAGCATGTGGCGCCGATCGAGGAGTTTCCCGACGACAAGTGGGAAGCCATCATCCGCATCAACCTGCTTGCCGCCTTCTACGCCATCAAGGCCGTGGTGCCGGGCATGAAGAGCCGCAAATGGGGCCGCATCATCAACACGGCCTCGGCGCATGCGCTGGTCGCCTCGCCGTTCAAGTCGGCCTATGTCTCGGCCAAGCATGGCATATCAGGACTGACCAAGACGGTGGCGCTGGAAGTTGCCCAGAACGGCATCACCGTGAACGCGATCGCGCCCGGTTATGTCTGGACGCCACTGGTCGAGAAGCAGATCCCCGACACGATGAAGGCGCGCGGCATGACCGAGGAACAGGTCAAGCACGACGTGCTCTTGGCCGCGCAGCCGACCAAGGAATTCGTCACAGTGGAAGAGCTTGCGGCACTGGCATTGTTCCTGTGTTCGGATGCGGCCAGGCAGATCACCGGTACGACGTTGCCGATGGACGGCGGCTGGACGGCACAGTAGAGCTGGTCGAAACATACCGCCTTCAGACCGACGCCAGGGGCGCCGGCAGGAAGGCAGCGCGCGGGCCCATGAAAATCATCCAGCTCTCCGATCCGCATCTGATGACGCCGGGTGGCCTTCTCTACGGTTCCGATCCACTCGCCAGGCTCGACACCTGCCTGGCGGATATCGGCAGGAACCATGCCGATGCCGATCTGGTGGTGATATCAGGCGACCTGACCAATGACGGCGAGCGCGCCGCCTATGAGGCGTTGCGGGAGGCGCTGGCGGGGTTCGGGCCGCCTTGCCGACTGATGCTCGGCAACCATGACGACCGGGCGCTTTTTCTCGAGATGTTTCCGCAGGCGCCTGCGGAGCGTGGGTTCGTCCAGAGCGTTTTCGATGGCAGCGAGGGCCGGCTGATCCTGCTGGATACGCCGGAGATCGGACAGGTCGAGGGTCGGCTTTGCCAGGCCCGTCTCGACTGGCTGGACGAGAAGTTGCAGGAGGCCCGCGACCGGCCGGCCTTCCTCTTCATGCACCATCCGCCGTTCCGGATCCACATGCCGGTGCTTGACGAGGTCAAGCTCGCCGACGCCGATGCCTTCCATGACATTCTCCGGCGTCACGGCAATGTCGGCCACATCTTCGCCGGCCATGTCCACAGGCTGATCGCCGGCAGCTGGCGCGGCATACCGGTCAGCACGCTGCGCAGCACCAACCATCAGACCGCACTCGATTTTTCGGACAGCTGGCGGCTGGGCCACGAGCCACCCGCCTATGCCGTTGTCTTTATCGATGCCGACGGGGTGGTCGTGCATTTCCACGATTTCCTGGGCGGCAGCGCCTAGCGCAAGCCCGCGCCGCCGCCCGTTCATCCCTGCGTCGCGCCCTGCGAGGCGATGCCATTCGTTCCGGCCTGGCGATCCCGGTTCGGCGCCCGCACCATGCCGGGCCCGACGGATTGCGCGGTTGCCGGCCCTCCACAGCCCCTTTTCCACCTCGCCAGGCGCGCCGGGAAAGTGCTGCAAAAGCTCTTGAATCTGGACATTAGTCTTGACAGAAATACATATGTTCAATACCCGTCAGGCAATTGAACAAGCCTGCATTATGGGAGGATTGAGCGGTATGGCTTCCAATGTTTCGTTGACGGGCCTTGCCCGCGATCTCGAGGAACGTGGCAAATCGGGCAGGCCGATCCGCATCGGGCTGATCGGGTCGGGCGAGATGGGAACCGACATCGTCACCCGCGTCGCCCATATGTCGGGCATAGAGATCGGCGCGATCTCCGAGCTGAACCTGCCCGCCGCCAGCAAGGCGGTGGACATCGCCTTCCAGGAAACCGGACATGCGCGCGAAGTGTCGAACGCTTCGGCGATGACGGCCGCCATGGAAGCCGGCAAGGTGGCGGTCACCAACGACGCCAGCCTGGTCATCAACAATGATCTTATCGATGTCGTCATCGATGCCACCGGCGTTCCCGCCGTCGGCGCCGAGATCGGCTTGCGCGCCATGGAGCATGGCAAGCATCTGGTGATGATGAATGTCGAGGCCGACGTCACCATCGGCGCCTATCTCAAGAGCGAGGCCGACCGGCTCGGTGTCACTTATTCGCTGGGCGCGGGCGACGAGCCCTCCTCCTGCATGGAATTGATCGAGTTCGTCTCGGCGATGGGCCATCCGATCGTCGCCGCCGGCAAGGGCAAGAACAACCCGCTCAACATCGACGCCACGCCGCCCGCCTATGAGGATGAGGCCAGGCGCCGTCACATGAATGTGCGCATGCTGGTCGAATTTGTCGACGGTTCGAAAACCATGGTCGAGATGGCGGCGATCGCCAATGCCACAGGCCTGGTGCCCGACAAGGCCGGCATGCATGGCCCGGCGGCGACGCTTGGCGAATTGAACAAGGTGCTGGTGCCGCAGAAAGACGGGGGCGTGCTGTCCAGGGTCGGCGTCGTCGACTATTCTATCGGCAAGGGTGTCGCACCCGGCGTCTTCGTCGTCGCCGACATGTCGCATCCGCGCATCTCGGAGCGTATGGAAGATTTGAAGATGGGCAAGGGCCCGTACTTCACCTTCCATCGCCCCTATCACCTGACCTCGCTCGAAGTGCCGCTGACCTGCGCCCGCGTCGTGCTCTACGGCAAGGCCGACATGGTGCCGCTGGCCAAGCCGGTGGCCGAAGTCTGCGCGGTGGCCAAGAAGGACATGCAGCCGGGCGAGAAGCTCGATGCGATCGGCGAATATTGCTACCGCGCCTGGATCATGACGGCGCCGGAAGCGCACGCCGCCAGGGCCATTCCCTGCGGCCTGCTGCAGGGCGGCTCGGTGACGGCGCCGATCAAGAAGGGCGAACTCATCACCTACGCCAATGCCGCCCCGGCGCCGGGTTCCAAGATCGCCGAATTGCGCGCCCGCCAGGACAAGCTCGTCTACGGAACCGTGGAGGCGTGATCATGGCCGGAGCCAGCAAAGCCGTCGCCGACAGCCGCGCCAACCTGCCCTTCGTCTATCGCCAGTACAGCGCCGAGCAACTCAAGCAGGTCCTCTACAAGATGTACCTTATCCGCCGCTTCGAAGAGGGCGCGGAGGAAAGCTACACGCGCGGCCTCATTCACGGCACCATGCACCTGTCCATCGGCCAGGAGGCCAGCGCCATGGGCATATGCATGCCACTTGGCGAGGATGACCAGATCACCTCGACCCATCGCGGCCATGGCCATTGCATCGCCAAGGGTGCCGAGGTCAAGCGCATGTTCGCCGAGTTCTTCGGCAAGACCACCGGCTACTGCAAGGGCCGCGGCGGCTCGATGCACATCGCCGATGTGGCCAAGGGCAATCTCGGCGCCAACGGCATTGTCGGCGGCGGCATTCCGATCGCGGTCGGTGCGGCGCTCTCCTCCAAGATGATGAAGACCGGCAAGGTCGTGGTGTCCTTCTTCGGCGACGGCGCCAACAATGAAGGGGCCTTCCACGAGGCGCTCAACATGGCCGCGGTCTGGAAGTTGCCGGTGATTTTCGTGTGCGAGAACAATGGCTACGGCATGTCGACATCGACGGCCCGCTCCACCGCGGTCAAGAACATCGCCGATCGCGCCGCCGCCTATTCGATGCCGGGCGTCATCGTCAACGGCAACATATTCTCCGAAGTCGCCGAGGCCTCGCACAAGGCTGTCGAGCGCGCCCGTGCGGGCGAGGGGCCGACGCTGATCGAGTCCAAGACCTACCGCCATCGCGGCCATTCCAAGAGCGACCGCAACCGCTACCGCACCAAGGAAGAGATCGAGGACTGGATGTCGAACCGTGACCCGATCACGCTGTTCGAGAACGAGCTGCGGGAATTCGGTTTCATCGACGACAAGGGCATAGAGGCCATCCGCGAGGCGGTGGCGCGGGAGATCGCCGACGGCATCGAATTCGCCAAGGCAAGCCCCTCGCCCGACGTCAGCGAGACCGGAAATTACGTGTATACGGAGCAGGCGTGATGGACGCGATGGTGCGTGAACTGAGCTACGCCCAGGCGATCCAGGAAGCCATGGCGATCGCCATGGACATGGACGAGCGCGTCTTCCTGATGGGCGAGGATATCGGCGTCTATGGCGGCGCCTTCCAGGTGACGGGCGACCTGGTCGAGCGCTACGGCACTGAGCGGGTGATGGACACGCCGATCTCGGAACTGGGCGGCGCTGGCGTCGCCGTCGGGGCGGCCGTCACCGGCATGCGGCCAATCTTCGAATTCCAGTTTTCCGATTTCGCCACGTTGGCCATGGAACAGATCGTCAACCAGGCGGCCAAGATGCGCTTCATGCTGGGCGGCGAGGTTTCGGTCCCCGTCGTGATGCGCTTCCCCGCCGGCTCGGGCACGGGCGCTGCCGCGCAGCACAGCCAGAGCCTGGAAGCCTGGCTCGGCCATGTGCCGGGCCTGAAGGTCATCCAGCCGGCGACGCCCTACGATGCCAAGGGCATGCTCCTGGCGGCCGTCGCCGATCCCGATCCGGTGATGATCTTCGAGCACAAGCTGCTCTACAAGATGAAGGGGCCGGTGCCGGAAGGATATTACACCGTGCCGATCGGAAAGGCCGACATCCGCCGCGAGGGCCGCGACCTCACCATCGTCGCCACCTCGATCATGGTGCGGAAGGCGCTCGACGCCGCCGCCACGCTGGAAGCCGAAGGCATCGACGTCGAAGTCGTCGACCTCAGGACCATCCGGCCGATGGACAGGCAGACCGTCATCGACAGCGTCAAGAAGACGTCGCGGCTGATGTGCGTCTATGAAGCGGTCAAGACCCTGGGCATCGGCGCCGAGGTCAGTGCCATGATCGCCGAGAGCGAGGCGTTCGATTATCTCGATGCGCCGATCGTGCGACTGGGCGGTGCGGAAACGCCGATCCCCTACAATCCGGAGCTGGAAAAAGCCACGGTGCCGCAGGTTCCCGACATCATCACCGCCGCGCGCGACCTCGTCAAAGGGGTTCGCTGAGACATGCCGACCGAAGTCATTCTTCCCAAGGTCGACATGGACATGGCGACCGGACAGATCTCGCGCTGGTTCGCCGAGGAAGGCGCGCACGTCAAGAAGGGCGACGTGCTGTTCGAGATCGAGACCGACAAGGCAGCGATGGAGATCGATGCGCCGGCCAGTGGCGTGCTTCGCGACGTGACCGGCAAGGAAGGCGTCGACATTCCGGTCGGCGCCCCGGTTGCGTGGATCTATGCCGACGGTGAGGTTTATGGGAATAAGGCGCCAATCTCCCCCCTCGTGGGGGAGATGTCGGCCAAGCCGACAGAGGGGGGCGCTGTCCCGCCAACTGCCGGGAGCGAGGCGCCCCCCTCTGGCCTGCCGGCCATCTCCCCCACGAGGGGGGAGATCGGCCAATCACCGGGCGGCCGCGCGACGCCGCTGGCTCGCCGTCTGGCGCGCGAGGCGGGCCTCACCCTTTCAGCCATATCCGGCACCGGCCCGCATGGCCGTGTGGTCAAGGCGGACATCGACGCGGCGATTGCCAAGGGCGGCGCCAGGGAAGTTCCAGCGGTCGCGTCCGAAGCTCCCGTCCCTGCCGCATCCGAGCCGGCAGTAAAGCCGATGTCGGACGACCAGGTGCTGAAGCTGTTCGAGCAGGGCTCTTATGACCTCGTCCCGCATGACGCCATGCGCAAGACCATCGCGCGGCGCCTGGTCGAAGCCAAAACCACCATCCCGCATTTCTACCTGACGCTCGACTGCGAATTCGATGCGCTGCTTTCGCTGCGCACGCAACTCAATGCCGCCGCGCCGGTGAAGAAGACCGACAAGGGTGAGGCCCCT